>NZ_DAMDLU010000069.1:0-14610 GCF_032084865.1 Microbacterium sp. | reverse complement strand
GCCGCGCTCAGCCTGCGGGGCTGCACCTGCCGAGTCCACGGCCGGCGGAACGAACTCGCGCTCGGCCCGCGGGCGCGCGATCACGGGACGGACGGGGTTGGCGTTGCGGTGCGCCAGGGTCTCGAGGCGTCCGTGGAAGTCGTCGCGCAGTCGCGGCAGCACGGGGGCGAACACCGTGGCAGCCACGAGCACGAGCGTCGCCAGCTGCCCCACCACGGCGACCCAGCCGATGAGCAGGACACCGGTCTCGACGGTGGCGGCGACCTGCTGCCACAGCACCTGAGCCCAGGAGACGGCGGCGACCGCGGCCGCGACGGAGGCGAACTGGTCGATTCCCAGCGATCCCACACGGCGGATCCCGTCGGGCGAGAAGCGGCGCAGCACGACCAGGAAGACGGCCGCCGTCGGCACCCCCATCATCAGGATCCAATGGATGCCCGACGTCCACACAGTGTTGCCGATCGGTCCGACCGGGAAGAACGAGGCGACGAAGCCGACCAGCCAGGCGCCGATGATGATGAGCTCACGCAACGTGAACCCGAGGATGCCGTACTCGGGCTGGACCTGGTCTTCGTAGAGCACTCCGTCGTCGTCCGGGTCGATCTCGTCGGAGTCGATGCCCGCCTCGGCGCGCGCATCCGCGCGCAGACGGGACTCGTCCGCTGAGGCGTCGTCGTGGGCGCTGCTGGGCCTGTCGAAGCTCATCGAGGGTCCTTTCGTTCGTGGGGTGGCCACGCGAGTCATGATCCTACTCACCGCACCCTGGAGTTCGATGCGTCGTGTCGAGCCGGCGCGCTCAGCCCAGGCAGGCGGGGCCCAGCAGCGACTTCAGGTCGCCGAACAGATCGGCGGACACCTTCACCGGCATCGGCACTTCGAACACCTTCGCGGCGCTGCCACGGTGCACGCGCAGCAGCACCTCGGTGTCGCCGGCGTGGCGGCGCAGCACGTCGGCCAGGTCGGTCATGACCCGCTCAGTCGCCCGCTGCTCGGCGACCAGCAGCGAGAGCGGGCCTGCGGCGTCGAACGATCCGACGTCGGGGGCGAACGCCGACTGCGCGTGCAGGTTGAGCCCGTCATCGCGACGGGAGACGCGTCCGCGCACGGCGAGGATGGCATCCTGCTGCAGGGTGTGCTGGAACTCGGTGTACGTCTTGCCCATGAACATGATCGTCACCTCGCCGTTGAAGTCCTCGACGGTGATCATGCCGTACGGGTTGCCGCTGGCCTTCGCCACCCGATGCTGCACACTGGTCACGAGCCCGGCCACGGTGACCTGGTCGCCGTCCTGCAGATCCTCCGAGGTGAGCAGGTCGCTGATCGAGATCGAGGCGTGCTTGGCGAGCGGCACCTCGAGCCCCGCGAGCGGGTGGTCGGAGACATACAGCCCGAGCATCTCGCGCTCGAACGCCAGCTTGTCCTTCTTGATCCACTCGGGACGGTCGGGCACCTTCGCCGGCGCCTCCTCCATGCCGTCGTAGAGGCTGTCGAAGTCGAAGCCGATCGCGCCCTGCGCCTCGTTCCGTTTGCGGTCGACGGCGGCTTCGACGGCGTCCTCGTGGATCTCCATCAGCGCACGTCGGGTGTCGCCCATCGAGTCGAACGCGCCGGCCTTGATCAGGGACTCGACAGTGCGCTTGTTCGAGACGTGCAGCGGCACCTTGCCGAGGAAGTCGTGGAACGAGGTGAACGGGCCGTCGCCGCGGGAGGCGACGATCCCGTCGACGACGTTGCTGCCGACGTTGCGCACCGCGCCGAGGCCGAAGCGGATGTCTTCGCCGACGGCGGCGAAGAAGTTGATCGACTCGGACACGTCCGGCGGCATCACACGGATGCCCATGCGGCGGCACTCGTTGAGGTAGAGCGCCATCTTGTCCTTGGAGTCGCCCACACTCGTGAGCAGGGCCGCCATGTACTCGGCCGGGTATTTCGCCTTGAGATAGGCGGTCCAGTACGAGACCAGACCGTATGCCGCGGAGTGCGCTTTGTTGAACGCGTAGTCCGAGAACGGCAGCAGGATGTCCCACAGCGCCTTCACCGCGCCCTCGCCGTAGCCGCGTTCCTTCATCCCGCCCGAGAAGCCCTCGTACTGCTTGTCGAGTTCGGACTTCTTCTTCTTGCCCATCGCGCGACGCAGGATGTCGGCCTGGCCGAGGCTGAACCCGGCCACCTTCTGCGCGATGGCCATGACCTGCTCCTGATAGATGATCAGACCATAGGACTCCTGCAGGATGTCGGCCAGGGGCTCTTCCAGCTCGGGATGGATGGGCGTGATCTCCTGCAGGCCGTTCTTGCGCAGGGCGTAGTTGGTGTGCGAGTTCGCCCCCATCGGTCCCGGGCGGTACAGGGCGATGAGCGCCGAGATGTCGCCGAAGTTGTCGGGCTTCATCAGCCGCATCAGCGAACGCAGCGGCGGGCTGTCGAGCTGGAAGACGCCGAGCGTGTCGCCGCGGGCCAGCAGGTCGTAGACGGCGCGGTCCTCGAGGCCGAGATGCTCGAGATCGACCTCCTCCCCCCTGTTCATCCGGATGTTGTCGAGCGCGTCCGAGATGATCGTGAGGTTGCGCAGGCCCAGGAAGTCCATCTTGATCAGACCCAGCGCCTCGCACGACGGGTAGTCGAACTGCGTGACGATCTGGCCGTCCTGCTCGCGCTTCATGATCGGGATGATGTCGAGCAGCGGATCCGACGACATGATCACGCCTGCCGCGTGCACGCCCCACTGCCGCTTCAGCCCCTCGAGCCCCAGCGCGCGGTCGAAGACGCGCTTGGCATCCGTGTCGGTGTCGATCAGCGCCCGGAACTCGCTCGCCTCCTTGTAGCGCGGGTGCGCGCTGTCGTACATGCCGCTGAGCGGCATGTCCTTGCCCATCACAGCCGGCGGCATGGCCTTGGTGAGACGATCGCCCATGCTGAACGGGTAGCCGAGCACGCGGCCCGCGTCTTTCAGGGCCTGCTTGGACTTGATCGTGCCGTAGGTGACGATCTGCGCGACGCGCTCGGAGCCGTACTTCTCGGTCACGTACTCGATCACCTCGCCGCGGCGGCGGTCGTCGAAGTCGACGTCGAAGTCGGGCATCGAGACGCGGTCGGGGTTGAGGAAGCGCTCGAAGATGAGGCCGTGCTCGAGCGGATCGAGGTCGGTGATCTTCATCGCGTATGCGACCATCGAGCCGGCGCCCGAACCGCGGCCGGGTCCGACCCGGATGCCGTGGTCCTTGGCCCAGTTGATGAAGTCGGCGACGACGAGGAAGTAGCCCGGGAAGCCCATCTGCAGGATGATGCCGGTCTCGTACTCGGCCTGCTTGCGCACCTTGTCGGGAATGCCGTTCGGGTACCGGTAGTGCAGTCCCTTCTCGACCTCCTTGACCAGCCAGCTGTCTTCGGTCTCGCCGTCCGGCACCGGGAACCGCGGCATGTAGTTCGCCTTGGTGTCGAACTCGACCTGGCAGCGCTCGGCGATCAGCAGCGTGTTGTCGCACGCCTCGGGGTGGTCGAGGAACAGCTGCCGCATCTCCTGCGCCGTCTTGATGTAGTAGCCGTCGCCGTCGAACTTGAACCGGTTGGGGTCGTCCATCGTCGAACCGGACTGCACGCAGAGCAGCGCCTCGTGCGCGTCGGCCTCGTGCTGGTGGGTGTAGTGCGAGTCGTTGGTCGCGACGAGCGGGATGTTCAGGTCTTTCGACAGCCGCAGCAGATCGCTGATCACCCGCCGCTCGATGGAGAGGCCGTGGTCCATGATCTCGGCGAAGTAGTTCTCTTTGCCGAAGATGTCCTGGAACTCGGCCGCCGCCGCACGCGCCGCGTCGTACTGGCCGAGCCGGAGCCTGGTCTGGATCTCTCCCGACGGGCATCCCGTGGTGGCGATCAGGCCCTTGCCGTACGTCTGCAGCAGCTCGCGGTCCATGCGCGGCTTGAAGTAGTACCCCTCGATGCTCGAGAGCGAGCTCAGCCGGAACAGGTTGTGCATGCCGGCGGTGGTCTCGCTCCACAGCGTCGTGTGCGTGTACGCGCCGGATCCCGAGACGTCGTCGCTCTTCTGATCCGCGGTTCCCCAGGCCACCCGCGACTTGTCGCTGCGGTGCGTTCCCGGGGTGACGTACGCCTCGAGGCCGATGATCGGCTTGACTCCCGCGGCGTTCGCGGCGTTGTAGAACTCGAACGCCGCGAAGGTGTTCCCGTGGTCGGTGACGGCGATCGCCGGCATCCCGTAATCGGCCGCCGCCTGCGTCATCGAGGTGATCTTCGCCGCACCGTCCAGCATGGAGTACTCGCTGTGGACATGCAGGTGCACGAAGGAATCGGAGGCCATGCATCGAGTCTACGAGGCCCCTCGGACAACCCGGCCGAGGCACGGTGCGCGCTGCCTCGACCGAGTCACCCCCTCACGGCAGCTGAACCGATGCGGGGATCTCGTCGACGATCGTCACGAAGACCCTGCTCGACCAGAGCTCATCCTCGAGAGCGCCGCGTCCCACGATGATTCCCTGGGACGTGTCCACGTCGACCGTCTGCATCCACGCGCTCTCGCCGCCCTCCGGAAAGGCGATCGTCGTGATGTCGCCTTCGACGCGTTCCACACGTGCGCCCTCGACCTGCGCGAGCGCCTGGAACATCGCTGCTCGCAGATCCGCCGGCGCGAGGTTGAACTCGATGGGCTCCCCCAGTCGCGGTGGAGCGCATGTCGACCGTGGTGCGTCCTGGTTCGCCTCGAGCCACCGCACGAGTCGCTGAGGCTCTCTGGGCATGACGTCGTAGTAGCACTCCAGGGCGTTCCGGTGGAACATGTCGTCCGGCTCGACGGCATCCGGTTCGCTGTACAGCCCGGCCGGATAGATCTGCACGCCGAGACCGTCCGGCTCGAGTGCCGCCCGGGTGGCATCGGTCACGTCCGGACCGGATGCACTGAGCACCTCCTTGGACTCGGCATAGTCCTCGACCCAGTCCTGCGATCGGTCCTGTGGCACGTACAGCGACCGGGAGATCTGCAGGGTCAGGCTCGTCGCCTGCTCCGTGCTGTCCAGGACTCCGCCATCCGGCTCGTCCGGATCCGCTCTCCAGCCCAGCGTCTGCGTGGACACCTCCTGGATGCGGATGTACTGCCCGGGGGCGGGATCCAGCGCGGTCGTCGTGAGCGTCGTGCGAGCGGCTCCTCGCAGCACCTCGGCGGCAGACGCGCTCGGCGCGGTCGACGGTGCCAGCACCGACCCCACGACGATCGCCGTGACCGCTGTTCCCGCCACCACCCCGCCGATCCCGACCCCCGCCCAGCGGGGGATCCGCCGCCGTTCGCGTGTGCGGCGCCTCACCTCGCGCATCAGTGCCGCCCTCGCCACCGTGACGGTGCGGTCGCCGAGGGACGCCTGCTCGGCGCCCAAGTCACGCACCTGCTCCATAAGCGACATCGCTCTCCTCCTTCGCCATCCAGGTCAATCGGGCCGCGGAATGCGAACCCGGAGGTGCGAGCTTGCGACGCACGCGATTGAGGCGCGACCGGACGGTGCCCACCGGCACGCCGAGCGCGATCTGCTCGTACGTCAGATCGCCCCAGGCGTACAGCAGCAGCGTG
Organism: Microbacterium sp.; assembly: GCF_032084865.1. Taxonomy (GTDB): domain Bacteria; phylum Actinomycetota; class Actinomycetes; order Actinomycetales; family Microbacteriaceae; genus Microbacterium. Next base: position 9,041 of record NZ_DAMDLU010000069.1, on the reverse strand, counting down.
TCGCGGTCACGTGCCGAGAGCGCCGCGATGCGAGGCGCGAGCGCGCGCACCGCGGAATCCGCATCCATCCGGTCGTCGATCCCGATGTGATCGCCGGTAGCGAGGGATGCCGCCCCCGCAGCCGCTGAGAACGACCGCCACTGCTTGGCCTCGTCGGCCCGATGGTGCTTCACGATCCGTGTCGCGATGCCCAGCAGCCAGGGAAGGGCCGACCCGACGCTCCGATCGAACGACCCACGACGCCGGAATGCGACGAGGAACGTCTCGCTCAGCGCGTCGTCGACGGCATCCGCTCCCACCCGACGGCGGATGTAGCTGCCCACCGGCCGGACGTGCCGCTCGAAGATGCCGGAGAAGGCCTCCGGCTCCTCGAGCGATCGCTGGATGATCTCGTTGTCTGTGCTCACACCGGGTATTGCCTCCGTACGCGCGGACGGTTCACGACATCTTCGCACCGCCCTCGATACGCTGAATGCCATGGCCACTCCCGAGTTCGTCCTCGCTCTGCGCAAGCACATCGGCACCGCACCGCTTTCTCTGGTCGGCGCCACGGCGATCGTCTTCCGTGATGAGAAGGTGCTGCTGGGCAAGCGCGCCGACAACGGGTCGTGGCAGGCGATCTCGGGGATCGTCGAGCCGGGCGAGGAGCCGGCGGATGCCGCGGCGCGCGAGTGCCTCGAGGAGGCGGGCGTCGTCGTCTCGGTCGACCGGCTCGCGCTGGTGCAGCAGATGCCGCGGATCACCTACGACAACGGCGACCAGGTCGACTATCTCGACCTCGTCTTCCGCTGCAGCTGGGTGTCGGGCGACCCGCATCCTGCCGACGGGGAGCTGACCGAGGTGGGGTTCTACGACCTCGCTGCCATGGGCGACGTCGACGATGCGCATCTGCGCAAGATCGCTCTGGCGATGGCGGAGGACGACCCGGCGACCTTCCGCGGCGGCCGCGTCAGGCGCTGAGGTCGAGTCGGTTCATTCCCAGTCGCGTCCCGGGTCCAGCACGTCGAGGGCGTGCCGGAAGTCCGCAGGGTACGGCGACCCGAACTGCACCCACTGTCCGGTCGCCGGATGCGTGAACGCGAGCTGATGCGCATGCAGCCACTGCCTGGTGAGGCCCAGTCTCGCCGACAGGGTCGGGTCGGCGCCGTAGAGCGGATCGCCGACGCAGGGGTGCCGATGCGCGGCCATGTGCACGCGGATCTGATGCGTGCGACCGGTCTCGAGATGGATCTCGAGCAGAGAAGCCCCGGGAAAGGCCTCGAGCGTCTCGTAGTGGGTCACCGACGGCTTGCCGTCGGGTACGACGGCGAACTTCCAGCTGTGGTTCGGGTGGCGGCCGATCGGTGCGTCGATGGTGCCCGCGAGGGGATCCGGATGCCCCTGCACGACCGCGTGGTAGATCTTCTCGACTGTGCGCTCCTTGAACGCGCGCTTGAGCGCGGAGTACGCGCTCTCGGTCTTCGCCACGACCATGAGACCGCTGGTGCCGACATCCAGGCGGTGCACGACGCCCTGCCGTTCGGGCGCTCCGCTGGTCGCGACTCGGAAGCCCGCGGCTGCGAGAGCGCCGACGACGGTCGGCCCTTCCCAGCCGAGCGACGGATGGGCGGCGACACCGGTCGGCTTGTCGACCACGACGATGTCGTCGTCGTCGTGGACGATCCCGAGCTCGGGCACAGCGATCGGCTCGATCCTCGGCTCCTCCTTCGGTGCCCAGCTCACGTCGAGCCAGCCGCCGGCGCGCAGGCGGTCGGACTTTCCGAGCGCGGCACCGTCGAGAGTGACACCGCCCGCTTCGGCGACCTCGGCGGCGAAGGTGCGCGAGAAGCCGAGCATCTTCGCCAGCGCCGCGTCGACGCGCTGGCCGTCGAGCCCGTCGGGGACGGGAAGGCTGCGGGACTGCACGATCAGATCCCCGCGGACGCAGGCGCGTCCTCGGCGCCGTCCGCTGTCGCGTCATCCGCGCTCTGCGCGTGATCCCGCTCTCGCGTCCCGTCGAGTCGCAGACCGAACACGACCAGCAGAGCGACCGAGATCATGCCGGAGACGATGAAGATGTCGGCGACGTTGAAGATCGCGGGCATCATCCAGGGCATCGAGATCATGTCGACGACATGGCCGACGGCGAACCCGGGTTCGCGCAGCAGGCGGTCCGTGAGGTTGCCGAGCACCCCGCCGAGCAGCAGACCGAGAACGGTCGCCCAGAGCCGCGAGCGCACTTCGAGGGTCTTCCAGACGACGATCCCGACCACCACGGCCATGGCGATCGTGAAGATCCACGTCATGCTCGAGCCGATCGAGAACGCGGCGCCGGAATTGCGGACGTAGTAGAGCTGCAGGAACTCGCCCAGCACCGGCACGGCCTCGTGCTTGGGCAGGTTCTCGATGGTGAGGTGCTTCACAAACTGATCGGCGGCCAGCACGATCGCCGCAAGAGAAGCGACGATGGTGCCGGCCGCCGACCGACGAAGGGGACGACGTCCTGCCAAGAGTGACCTACAGGCCGATGGCGGAGACGGGGGTCGAGTCCGTCGAAGACTTCTGGTCGAGGTCGCGCAGCTGACCCTCGATCATCGCGCGGAGCTTGCCACGGTAGTCGCGCTCGAACTCGCGGAGCTCGGTGATGCGACCCTCGAGCATGTTGCGCTCGCGCTCGAGTCGTGCCGACTCCTCGCGCTGCTTCGCCTCGGCCTCGGTGCGGATGCGGGCGACCTCGCTCTCGGCCTCCTCGATGAGCTGCTTGCGCTTGGCCTCACCCTCGGCGACGTGCTCGTCGTGCAGACGCTGTGCAAGCTCGATGATGCCGGCGGAGGTGCCGGTGGGCGAGCCCTCGACGGCCGCAGCGGGCGCCGGCGTCGGCGCGGCGACGGGAGCCGGAGCGTTCTCGCCGGACTCGAACGCCGCGAGCCTGGCCTTCAGCTCGTTGTTCTCCTCGATGGTCTTGCGCCATTCAACGACGATCTCGTCGAGGTAGTCGTCGACCTCTTCGGGGTCGAAGCCGTCCTTGAATCGGACGTGCTGGAACTCCTTGTGGACGACGTCATCCGGGGTAAGTGCCATGGGTGGCTCCTCTTTCGATGAGTTCGGTTGCCAGTCGCTGAGAGCCGGCGATGTGGTTCATTAGACGCGTACCCGGGGCGCGCGTCTGGGAGCCAAGCATAGTCCCCCAGACTGAGCGACGCGATGCACGCCTGCTCAGATGCTCAGGTGAGAGCGCGGATGACCGCCATCAGGATGAACACGCTGAGCATGGTCAGCATGAACCCGAAATCGAGCGCGATGGTGCCGATGCGCAGCGGCGGGACCAGCCTGCGGAAGAAGCGGATCGGCGGGTCGGTGACGGTGTAGACGATCTCGGCGACGACCAGGCCTGCACCTCTCGGCCGCCAGGACCGGTTGAACATCGGGATGTACTCGAGCACGAGTCTCGCGATGAGCACGAGCACGTACAGCGTCAGCACCAGTTCGGCGATGCCGCCGATGATGCTGAGGATCGCTCCCACGGGTCAGGAGTCGAACGAGGCGGAATCCGCCTGCGCCAGGCCACCCTGCCCGGACACCGCGATGTTCTCGGGCGAGAGCAGGAAGACCTTGCTGGTGACTCGCTCGATGCGGCCGTACAGCCCCAGCGAGAGCCCGCTGGCGAAGTCGATGAGACGGCGCGCATCGGCGTCACTCATCTGCGACAGGTTGATGATCACCGGCACGCCCTCGCGGAAGTTCTCGGCGATGATCTGAGCGTCGCGGTACTGCTTGGGGTGCACGGTGAGGATCTCGTTGACCGCGCCCGCCGCCGGCTGACGCACAGCCGTCGGACGACGCAGCGGCGTGACGGGCGCGGGTGCGGCCTCATCTCGCTCGGGCGTCTCGTGCTTGTCACGGGAGGCTCGAGCCGGCGTCTGCGCGACTTCCTCCTCGTAGACCTCTTCCTCGTCGGCGAGGCCGAGATACACCATGGTCTTCTTCAGCGGGTTACCCATCGTGTCCTCCGGTTCGAACGTTCGGGCTGGTCTGGTTGAAAGGCTAACCCCGGTCGGGGCGCGGTCCTGTGATTGCGGAACCGATCCGCAGGTGTGTCGCGCCTGCGTCGATCGCCGCTTCGAAATCTCCGGTCATCCCGGCTGAGATCCAGCCGGCTCCTGGCGAGAGCGCACGGATGCGATCGGCGACGTCGCGCAGCCGGGCGAAGGCGCGCGACGGCTCCTCGTCGAGAGGAGCGACCGCCATGATCCCCCGAAGCCGAAGCGACGGGAGCGTGAGCACGTGCTCGGCCAGCGCTTCGGCGTCGCCGAGCGCACTGCCGCCCCGTCCTGCATCGAGGGTGAGGTTGACCTGCACGAGCACGTCCAGCGGGTCGCCCTCGGCATCCGCCCGGTGCAGTGCGTCGGCGAGCTTCACCCGGTCGACGGAGTGCACCACGTCGGCGTCCCGGCGGATGGCGGAGGCCTTGTTCGTCTGAGCCTGGCCGATGAAGTGCCAGCGTACGTCCAGCCCGTCGAGGGCGGCGCGCTTGGCCGTCATCTCCTGCTGCCGGTTCTCGCCGACATCCGTCACACCGAGCTCGTGCAACTCGCGCACCAGGGAGGCGGGGTGGAACTTCGTCACCACGATCCGGGTGATCTCACCCGGATCCCGGCCCGCCCGGCGCGCGGCGTCGGCGATGCGCTCGTCTATCGCCGACAGCCGCGCGCGGAGCGTCACTTCAGGAACTCGGGGATGTCGATGTCGTCGTCCGAGAACGCCGGCTCGATGCTCGATGCCACCGGGGCGGGCGTCACGGCCGGCCTGACCGGCTCCGGACGCTCCTCGGCGACCCTCTCGTCCAGGCGCACCTCGGGCAGCGGGTCGGCGGCCGGACGCTCGATCACCATCGGCTCCAGCCGCGGGGCGGGCTGGCCCCCGTCGAAGCCGGCGGCGATCACCGTGACGCGCACCTCGTCGCCGAGGGTGTCGTCGATGACCGTTCCGAAGATGATGTTCGCCTCCGGGTGCGCTGCCTCCTTGACGAGGTCGGCGGCATCGTGGATCTCGAAGATGCCGAGGTTCGATCCACCCTGGATCGACAGCAGCACGCCGTGGGCGCCTTCGATGGATGCCTCGAGCAGAGGCGACTCGACCGCCAGTTCGGCGGCCTTGATGGCGCGGTCGGCCCCGCGCGCCGAGCCGATGCCCATGAGAGCGGAACCGGCCCCCTGCATGACCGACTTCACGTCGGCGAAGTCGAGGTTGATGAGCCCGGGGGTGGTGATGAGGTCGGTGATGCCCTGCACACCGGCGAGGAGCACCTGGTCGGCGGTGGCGAAGGCCTCGATCATCGAGATGCCGCGATCGCTGATCTCGAGGAGTCGGTCGTTCGGCACCACGATGAGCGTGTCGACCTCTTCCTTCAGCTTGGCGACCCCGGCCTCGGCCTGGCTCTGGCGGCGACGACCCTCGAACGAGAACGGCTTGGTCACGACGCCGATGGTCAGCGCGCCGATCGACTTCGCGATCCGCGCGACGACGGGTGCACCGCCCGTGCCTGTGCCGCCACCCTCTCCGGCGGTCACGAAGACCATGTCGGCTCCGGTGAGCGCCTGCTCGATCTCCTCGGCGTGGTCCTCGGCGGCCCGGCGACCCACCTCGGGATCGGCTCCTGCGCCGAGACCACGAGTGAGCTCGCGACCCACGTCGAGCTTGACGTCGGCGTCGCTCATCAGCAGCGCCTGTGCGTCGGTGTTGACAGCGATGAACTCGACTCCGCGGAGTCCGAGTTCGATCATGCGGTTGACGGCGTTGACGCCGCCACCGCCGACGCCGACGACCTTGATCACGGCGAGGTAGTTCTGGTTCTGGCTCATGGCCGGCCTCCGTTATTCGAGCCTGACGAGGGATAAACCTTAAACCTCAACGAGAGGGTTAAACTGTTTCCCGGTATTGCGTTCTCGTCAATGACGCTATGCGCAACATCGGCGTGTGCCCGCACCGACACGGCGTGTCGCCGCGATCTGCTCTCAACCCACGACCGGAACGGTCGGAGACGACACATCGAAGGTGCTCGACTGGGGCGCGGCCGCGATCAGGCGCACCAGCACCGCGGCCTTGCGCGCCGAATCCCGCTCGCTCCCCCACACCACGGTCTTGCCGTCGGCCAGGCTGAGCGTCACGTCATCGCCCGACGTCGCACGCACCTCGGTGACCGTCGCCCGCAGGTCTGCGGGCAGCGACCTCATCACCAGGCCGGCGCTGCGGAAGGCGGCCGAGCCGAGGCCGCCGGTGATATCGAGCTCGGGCGTGCTCTCGGGCCTCTCCTGGCTCGACGAGAGCACCACGCCCGCGGCGTCGACCACCGAGTAGGCGTCGCCGTCGCGGATCGCGCCCACCGGCGTGCGCTCCACGATGCGCACGAGCAGCTCGCGGGGCGGTCGGATCTCGAGAGCGTAGGACTCGATGATCGGAAACTCCGCCAGTGCCGACTTGACGCGATCGGCATCGACCAGGGCCAGCGGCCGGCCGATCTGCTCGCCCAGCGCCTGCTGCACGACGGCCGCGTCGATGCTCGTCGCCCCCGCCACGGTGATCTTCTCCACGGCGAACAGCGGACTGTATGCGGCGATCACGCTGCCGAGCACGAGGGCGACGAGAGCGCCGGCCGTGCCCCACACGGCGAATCGTCGCCGTCGGGAACGCTGGGTGAAGCGTCGGATCTCGGCGCGCAGCGCCTTCCGGCGGGCGCGTGCGGCACGCCAGACCTCGCTGCTGCGCACGGCGGATGGCGCGGCATCCCGGTCCTCCTCCGCGATCACCGCGGTCGCGGAGTGTCCGCCGGCCTCGGAGCTGCCGTCGGAACCCGGATCGGCGTCATCCGGATTCTCGACGTCCGCGACGTCGGCATCCGCTGTTCCGGACTCCCACCCGCGGGCATCCCGCTCCCCCGCGCCGCCGAAGGGCAGCAGAGAGCGCCTGCGAGGTGCGGGCGATGCGACGTCGGGATCATCGCCCGGAGTCGGCTCCTCGGGCGATGCGGGAAGCGGTGCCGGGCGCCGCATGTCAGTCCTCAGTGGGGCGGCGCAGCGCGTCGAGCACCTGCGGGATGATCTGGTAGACGTTTCCGCAGCCCAGCGTCACCACGCAGTCGCCGTCGCGGGCGATGCGGGCCGTGTAGTCGGCCGCCTCCTGCCAGTCGGGCACATAGTGCACGTTCGCCTGGTCGGCGAACGCGCCGCTGACCAGCTCTCCCGTGACACCGGGCACCGGGTCCTCGCGCGCGCCGTAGACGTCGAGCATCACCGTGTGATCGGCGAGTTCCTCGAGCACCGCGGCGAACTCCCGGAACATGTGCTGAGTGCGCGAGTACGTGTGCGGCTGCTGGATCGCGATGAGGCGGCCGGATCCGGCGACCCCGCGCATCGCCTCGAGGGCGGCGCGCACCTCGGTCGGGTGGTGCGCGTAGTCGTCGTACACCTGCACGCCGCGGGCTTGACCGTGCAGCTCGAGCCGGCGCACGGTTCCCGCGAAGCCCTCCACCGCGCGGACCGCCTCGGTCAGACCGTGGCCGAGCGTGAGCAGCACGGCGACGATGCCGGCGGCATTGATCGCGTTGTGCGCGCCGGGCACGGCCAGCCGCATCCGCTCCGATTCTCCCGCGTGCACCAGGGTCGCGGCCACACCCCCGGTCGTGACGATGTCGTCGATGCGCAGATCCGCGTCGGCCGCGTGCCCGAACGTGACGACCCTGCGGTGACCGAGGCCCGCCCGCACGCGCTGCGCTCCGGGATCGTCGCTCGAGATCACCACGGCCTCGCGTGCCCGGTCTGCGAAGCGGACGAAGGCGTCGTAGAAGGCCTGCTCCGAACCGAAGAAGTCGAGGTGGTCGGGGTCGACGTTGGTGATCACCGCGATCGACGTGTCGTACAGCAGGAAGGTGCCGTCGGACTCGTCGGCCTCGATCACGAACAGCTCGTCGGCTCCGGTGCCGCTCGAGACGCCGAGCTGCTCGATCACGCCGCCGTTGACGAAGCTCGGATCGGCTCCGAGCGCGTGCAGGGCGGTGACGAGCATGCCGGTCGAGCTGGTCTTGCCGTGCGCGCCGGCGACGGAGACGAGGCGACGGCCCCCGATCAGCCAGTGCAGCGCCTGCGAGCGGTGGATCACATGCAGTCCGCGATGCTTCGCTGTGACGAACTCGGGGTTCTCGGGCCAGATCGCGCCGGTGTGGATCACCGTGTCGGCGTCGCCGAGGTGAGCGGCGTCATGCCCCACGTGCACGGTCGCCCCCGCGGCCGCGAGGGAACGCAGGCCTGCGCTGTCGGCCCGATCGGAGCCGGAGACGCGGATGCCCGCGTCGAGGAACATCTTCGCGAGCCCGCTCATGCCGGATCCGCCGATGCCGATGAAGTGCGCGGAGGTGATGGTCTCGGGGATCGGAAGGGAGAGGTCGGGTCTGATCATGTCGCTCCCAGTCTACTTTTCGGCGAGTGCGCGATCGATCAGCGCGATGAGATCCTCGGCCCCGGTGCGCGAGCCGATGCGCTCGGCTGCGGCCGCCATGGCGTCGATGCGGGCGCGGTCGCCGAGCAGCGGGACGATCTTCTCGCGCACGACGTCGCCGTCGAAGGTCGCGTCGTCGAGCAGAACGGCGGCTCCCGCCTCGACGGCGGAGGCCGCGTTGAGCCGCTGCTCGCCGTTGCCGACCGCATACGGCACGTACACGGCGGGGATGCCGAGGGCGCTGACCTCGCTGACCGTGGCCGAGCCCGAGCGGGAGACGATCAGGTCGGCCAGCGCGAAAGCGAGGTCCATGCGGTCGATGTACCGGCGCATCGCGTAGCCCGCCACGCCCGGGTCGACCAGGTCGCTGCGCTCACCGGTGGCGTGCAGCAGCTGCCAGCCCGCGGCGAGCACGTCGGCCCACGAGCCGGCGATCGCCTCGTTGAGTCGCAGCGCCCCCAGCGATCCCCCGAAGACGAGCAGAACGGGGCGATCGGCTTCCAGACCGAAGTGCGCGGCCGCCTCGGCCCGCGTCGCCCGGCGGTCGAGCTCGACGATCTCACGGCGCAGGG
>NZ_DAMDLU010000068.1:0-14613 GCF_032084865.1 Microbacterium sp. | reverse complement strand
CGCCCGGCGGAGACGGCGGCACGATCATGACCGTGTGCACGGGCAACATCTGCCGCTCTCCGATGGGCGAGGTGCTGTTGCGATCTGCACTGGCAGACCTCGGCGTGCGCGTGCACAGCGCCGGCACCCATGCTCTGGTCGACGAGGGCATGACCGAGCAGGCGCTACAGCTGGCGGTCGAGCACGGAGCGGATGCCATAGCATCGGGCGATCACCGAGCTCGGCTGCTGACCGGGCCGTTGCTGACCGAGACCGACCTCGTGCTGGCGATGGCGCGCGAGCACCGCTCGCACGTGGTGCAGATGATGCCGGCCCTGCTGCACCGCACCTTCACGCTGCGCGAGTTCGCCCGCCTGGCCGCGACGCTCACCGACGACGAGGTGCGCGCCGGTGTCGCGTTGGCCGGCCCGGATGCCGGAGCCCGGCTGCAGGCGCTCGCCCGCCTGATCGGCAGCCAGCGCGGCATGGTGCCCGCCGAGCCCGACAACGACGACGTGATCGACCCCTACCGCCGCTCGCAGAAGACGTACGACCTGTCGGCGTCACAGCTCGCGCCCGCCGTGGCCGAGGCTGCGCGCGTGATCCGCGCGGCGCTGGCCTGGCCCTCTCCCTGAGGCGATAGCTCATCTTCCCCGCTCCTTAGCCTTTCCCGGTCGGTGTGCGACTCCCCGGTGGTTGAGCGAGCGCAGCGAGTCGAAACGCGGCCGCTCATGAGCGGCCAGTCGCCGCGCATGCGCGTGACCCTTACCCCCGCCGCCAGCCTCCTCATCATCCCCTGCGCCACAGCGCTGGCCCTGATCCTCTGGCTCCCGGTCTAGGAAGCATCCAACGTAACCGGCGTGGTCTTCGCGGCCGCCCGGTACGTCAGCGAGCTCACCAGCATCGACCCCAGCACGACCTCGACGGTCTTCAATTTCTCGCCAACATCGTGCTGTTCGTGCCGCTTGCCTTTCTCGTGTCGCTCACCTTGACCGCGCCTTCGACCCTGAAGTGTGGTGCCGTTAAGCTTCGCTGTGAACGTTACGGTTGAGCTCGCCCAAGTGCTGCTGCCCAGCCGATTCCGACGATCTCCGACGTCGTGGTCAACACCGGTACGACGGTCGGCGCGCTGTTTCCGGAGCATCGCGTTGAGGGTGTAACAGAGTCTGGATCTTCCGGCTCGAGCGGCGAGCTAGCGCCGTAGTTCGTGAGGTTGCGGAGGCTGAGGGCTGAGTCGCGGAGGTGTTCCAGCCCACCATTGATCTTTCCCGCAGCCCCTTTGCTGGCGCCGGAGCATCGAAGAACGGCAGGTGTCGGCGGCGCGCTGCTTGGTGCCTGCGGCCGAGTCTGCGCATCTCGATCAGCGCAGCTGCAACACCGCTAGCGACAGCTGACCGACGGCCTCAAGGCCCGGCTCGTCGAGGCGAAAGAACACGTGAGGCAGGGCGCGGAATACCTCCACGCCTATCCGCCGACTGGCAAGCATAGGCCGACCAGACTCTCAACTGCGAAGAGCCCTCAAGGACGCCAGTGTGGCATCGCGTCAGGCGCTCGGGTGTATACGCTTTCTGATTAATCGAACCAAATCAATGGGCAACGCGCCGCTGACAATAGACTTGAGCACCTTGAGATACTCCCGCGGTCGGGCACCCATCAGCGGGTAGTAATAAAGCCGTGCACGGATCTCGCCGGCGCGATGGCGAAGTCGCCGTTTCTGGAAGTCTTGGCGATTCACGCGATAATTTAAAAGCACGTCGGGTATCATGTACAACCTCCGTCCCGCCAGTATCAGCTCACACCAGAGCGCGAGGTCCTCAGCGCGTTTGTAGTCCGGGTAGCCTCCGACCAAATTGATCGCTTCTCGGCGCATAATGGACGCGGGGTGTATTGGAGTGGATCCTCGCATGATGTCACGGCGGGTCTTTTCCCCCGGCACTCCCAGGATCATCGATGACTGGTCCTCCGAGAACTCTCTGGCGCACGCTGAGATCACATCGAACTCCGGAAACTCTTGGACGGAGATCCACAAGCGCTCTAGATAATTGCTCTCCGCCCAATCGTCAGTATCCATCCGGGCGAGATACTCGGTTTCAATCGTCGCTAGGCCATAGTTCAGAGCACCGGTGAATCCCCGATTCGTCCCGTCGCCAATAATCCGTATCCTTATGTTTGGGAATTCACGGACGATACGTTTTAGGTCGTTCCTGCCTCCATCGTCGACAATAAGCAGTTCGAAGTCCGTGAAAGTCTGGCCTGCGAGAGAATTGATCGCCTGCCAGAGGTGACTCGGATCCGTGTTGTATTCCGCCATGAGCACAGTCAGCGCGGCAAGTCGACGATCTGTCACAGTTGGTAGCCTTCCCTCGTCCTATCTCTGCGGACTCGCATAACGACGATGGCGATCAGCGCGAACACGCTCATCGCCGCGTATGCGATCATGCTCGCGTAGGCGGCTCCGGGCGCGCCGAACGGTGGGATTAGCATCACAAGCGCGATGGAGATCGCCACGACTCCCACGGCTCCAGACAGCCCCGCGATCGAAATGAACTTCCATCCCGCCGCGGCGCGGCTGAGAATCAGGAAGGGAACCAACGCAATCTCGGCGATCACCAAGATTCGCGCCACCTCCACCGCGCCGTCGTACTCAGGGCCGAACAACCAGGGGATGGCCCACGGGGCGACCAGCCAAAAGACGAGCGCATACAGAGCGGTCTGCGTCGTCGCCACAGCACTCCACGTCAACGTCTGCCGGAACGACAGCTGTCCTGCCGCAGCGCCTCGAAAGACTATCTGGCCGATCGAATTGCTGATTACCCCAGGGATAGAAGCCGGAGTGGCGGCTACGGCGTAGATTCCCACGGAGCGACTATCGCCGAGTGCGCCTAGGAAGAGTTGGTCCGCGCGATAGGTCACGACTTGACCGATATTCATACCCATTAGTCGTAAGCCATCTCGCAACAAGAGCCACTCGGCCGCTCGCACGGAGCCTTGTTTCCCCGACGCGCTCCGCACAAGTACAACTCCGAACCAGAGCCCAACGAGGATCCGCAGCGTGAAGGCGCTCGCGTGCATTATCACGATGCTGATGACGGAAAGCTCCTGTCCACTTGAGAAAAGGAGCTGCATAAGGACTAGAAGAATCCCCAGCGTATTGAGCATGGCCGCACTGTGGGTACGGCCGACGGCGTTGAACGCATCAAACAATTGATTTCCGAGGAACACCGTGATGCCTAGCCACAGCGACGCCGCGATAAGTGCGGGCTGCAGCAGCTGCTCGTCCGCGAACGCCCCGTATACAAAAATGAAGACCAGCGTCAAGATCAGCATCAGAACCGACAACTTCCCGGACAACCGGACGTAGTGGTGCAGGCCAACATCGCCTCGCGGCTGGTGCACGCGGTAAGACACGTTCACCCCAACGGCGCTGACCAGTGCTAGTAGCCCCGACGCCGTGAAGACAATCGCGAATACGCCCCGCGCTTCGGGGAGCAGCAGACGCGCGATCAACACGCTGTTGACGAGTCCGAAACCGAAGCCAGCGAAGTTCCAGCACAGCGTGCCAAGCAGGACTCGCCGCGGACTAGATGACATGCCCCGTCCTGACCTTAATATTCCGTTGCAGGCCAACGATCCCGCGGCTCAGAGCGAGTAGTGCCGTTCCTACGGTCAGCCAGATCGGGAGATGCGTTGATGCATCGCGCACATGCGCGAGGAATAGCACGCTGACAAGGCCGAGGGCCCCGAGACCCATTGGACGATGATCACTGGCATCCAGCCGGGCGAGTAACAGGCCCCAGGCGAAGAGCATCACGACGATCCCAATAATGCCGAAGTTGTGGTGCGCCTCTCCGATGACGGACCCTCCGACTTGTCCTGCTCGTTGACCCACCAGGACGTTAAAGAGACGCATGTCCGTCTCTGCCAGCACATTCTCTTGGCCAGCTATCGTGTTCCAGTAGCGTAAGAGGGGAGCGAGATAGGTCTCTCCAAGGCCGTGCGATTCCCCGAGCTGCTCATGCCAGGTGAGGGACAGCGCGACGACCCTCGCAGTACTGCCCATCTCCTCGATGCCATCCAGAAGATTAACAGCCACTTCGGTCGAGCCGCCGAGACTTCCAACACCTAGAGACCGGACCTGGCGAACAATCGCGACCCCCAGGAGTACGACGATTGACACCACCAAGAGTAGCCAACGGGGACGTACCCTCGAGTACTTCATGTAAATGCCGGTGCCTGCCACAAGGGGAACGAGCACCTCACCCCGCAACCCGAGCGGGAATCCTAGAGCGGCAAAAATCATGAAGGCGATGAGTCCAACCGCAGCGACCTTCGAGCGGACGAATTGGGCGATCATCGGCACACCCAACGAGATTCCCATATAGGCCAGCCCAATTGGCAAGCCCTTCGTGAGTTCAAGATATCGTTCGTACGAGAGGAGGAAGAACGCACCGCCTGCAGCAGCGACGCTCGAAAGCGCCCAGGCCACAATGCTACCCACCACCACAAAACTCCCCACGGCGGCTATCGAGCGTCTTAGGTCCTCCTGGCCCTGTGAGGTGAAGGAAACTTCCGCGACCGCGGGTGCCCGCAGACGTCCGGTGCCGCCGATGGCGACGCCGAAGGCGAACGCGCTGATCCCGATTGCGATAGCGATCGCCAGCCGCGGCAGCACCTCAAAGGAAAACCAGCTGATCCTGTTCTGCAACAGGAACAGCGGAAGGTCCCCAGTAAGAGCGGGTGTGACGAAAAGTCCGCAGTGAAAGATCACCATAACCAGCAAGGCTAGAAAAGGCATCGACCACTGACCGAGTAACGTCGACCGCATGACGATGACTCCGCTGACTACGGCCACGATCAGCGCGAAGGCTGCCGCAAGACGGCCACTGAGCTCCTGGTTCTCCGATAGCAGCATAGCGAGCGCGAGGAGGAAGCCACTAGTCGCAATTAATCCGGCACGCGGACGTGCCGTCGCGGCTGTTGTATCGTCGCCACTCCCGCACTTCGACGCGTCGATACGCTGACTCATCGCGTGACGCCGGCCCAGATGGTCCGATATTCGTGCACCGAACGCTCACCGTTGAATGGCGATCCCTCAACTGCCGCGCTGATCCTGGCTCCGCTTTGCGGGTTGTCGATCGCTGCGAGAATCGCGTTGACCCATGACGAGTCGCTCTCCGAGGCATCGACCAGCGTTAGCCCCAGAATCTCCCGTCCTATATACACCGTTCCCGGCAGCCTTGTCGCAATTACAGGCATCCCAGCAGCTAGCCCCTCCAGGACAACTCCGGGAACACCTTCGAGCGTGGACGTCATCAGCAGGCATTGAGAGGCCTTAAGCAGCGCAGGGATATCACCGCGCTCGCCAGCGAATATCACCCCATCCTCTACGCCGTTTTGTGTGGCCAGCTTGCGTAGTTCTTGACGATTGTGCACACCGCTAGCGGCGTCTTGCCCGTCGCGACCGACGAAGATGAGCACCGCGCCCGCCCTTTCCTGGCGTACGCCAGCAAGGAGGCGGATAGCACGCTCACGATTCTTGGTGCGAATACCGCCGTTCCCGATGTGAAGTAGAACTGTCGCTCCCGCAGCTACACCCAGATCTGCAGTTAAGTCTGCGGCAACAGCATCGCGATACCGCGCGACATCGATCCCATTGTGCAATACCTGGCATTTAGCGGACGGCCGATGCGAACCCCAAGCTGCTTCCAAAGTCCCAGGAGACACAGCGACGATATTCGTCGCGGCCCACCGGATACCCAGCTCTAGTACCCACCGTCGAAACCGATCAAGGGCGCCGCCCGTGGGACTAGTGTCAGACCGGAAGTGGCAGATCCGCGTCCTCGCGCCAGCGAGCTTCGCCACAGGAAGCAGGTAACCTGCGGATCGGTCCACATGCGAATGGACCGTGTCGAAACGGTCGTTCCGGATAAGCATGAAAAAGCGAAGGAAGAAGCTCACCGACCGTGCTCGAAGCGGCACTACCTTGACGCCGAGCTCCTCGAACTGTGGAGCCAGCTCGCCCTTGACGCCCGCGAGCGTCACGATCGTGTGGAGTCGAGCGTCATCGCCCAAGCTGCGGAGCAGCTGGAGCGTTCGTATCTCGGCCCCGCCCGTCCGTAGCTGTCCGAGAATATGCAGAACGCGCGGGGTCACGGGCGCTCGCCCCGTTGCCGAAACCAGTCCAGCGTGGATCGAACTCCATTCTGGAGCGTTGTTGGGAGAATACCTGGGAAGAGCTCTTTGACTAGTGCGGGGTCGGCTTCGGACGCGCGGACATCGCCGACCCTGGGCGACGTGTGCTCCCGCATTACGCGCTCGCCCAGCTCCGTTTCCACGATGCCGATCAACTCGAGCAGTGATGTACGCGTGCCGAATGCGAGGTTAACGGGGGACTGGGACACAACACGCCGCTTCGCGGCGTCGACGATTGTTTCTGTCACCGTGTCCACGAATGTAAAGTCCCGGGTCTGCTGCCCGTCACCTTCGATGCTAAGCGCGTGGCCCCTGAGTGCCGCATGCAAAAACTTGGGAATCACCGCTGCGTAGGCATGGTTCGCAGCCTGACCCGGACCATACACGTTGAAGAAACGAAATGCGAGCGTCGGTAAGCCGTAGGAATAGTTGTAGGCGATCGCGTAGGCCTCCGTCGCAAGCTTGCTCACTCCATACGGACTCATCGGCCGAGTCCAATCAGTCTCCGTCTTCGGCAATTTCGCGTTGGCGCCGTAGACCGAACTCGACGATGCGACGATGACATGCGCATCATGCTTTCTCGCCGATTCCAATACCGTCAGCGTACCGGTCGCATTCGCCGCATGCGATGGAAAAGGCTCCGCAACCGAGCGCGGAACACTTGGAATAGCGCCTAGGTGGACGACAGAATCTGCCCCGGCGATCGCCCTGTCCATGAGCTCCGCATCGAGGACGCTGCCTTCGAGGACCTTGACGTCCATACCGCGCAGGTTCTCGCGCGATCCAGTTGAAAAGTCATCGACTACAACTATCTCTCTCACCCCGTCTGATTCCTTCAAGAGGCGGTCCACAAGATTGGAACCGATGAATCCGCCGCCACCGGTAACCACAATTTTCATAGTCACGTTCTCTCCTCGTTATGAGCGATCACAGGGTGTCAACATTGTTGCCACGCAACACATTGCGCGTGTCGAGAATTGGCCGCCCAGTACGCACGAGCTCATCGTAATCGAGGTTGTCATGGTCGGTGACGAGGATAGCGGCGTCGAAGCCATCCTTCACCACCTCAGCGACAGTGCAAGCGGTTACCCCGTCCGGCAGCCGTGTGGGATCGACGAAAGCGTCGATAACGACAACTTCGGCATCCATCTCTTGAAGCAGATCGATGATCTTGTTGGCGGGCGACTCCCGCGCGTCGCCCGTGTTCTTCTTATATCCAACGCCGAGAACGACGATTCTCGAACCACCCACTGATCGACGTTCACGGTTTAGCATCCGAGTTAGACGGCTGATCGAGTACGCAGGCATGTGCTCATTCACGTCGTTTGCGAGTTCGACAAAGCGAAAGCTCTCGCCTAGAGACCGGCGTACTTGCCAAGATAGGTAGCTTGGATCAACGGGCAGGCAGTGCCCGCCTACGCCCGGACCCGGCGTGAACCTCATGTAACCGAAGGGTTTGGTCGAGGCCGCATCGATTGCCTCCCAAACGTTCACGTTGAGGGAGTCCGCGAAGATGGCGAGCTCGTTGATCAACGCGATGTTGACATGCCGAAAGGTGTTCTCCAGCAACTTGGTCAGCTCCGCCTCGCGGGGTGTACTCACCGATACGGTCTTCTCGACGATCGACTCGTAGAAGCCCCTTACGCGCTCGAGCGACGCATCGCTAGTGCCTGAGACTACCTTCGGAGTGTTCACGAAGTTCCAAGTTGGGTTGCCCGGGTCGATCCGTTCTGGGCTATATCCCACCGCGAAGTCCTTATCCGCTCGAAGACCGGAACCGGCTTCGAGGAGCGGGACGAATAGCTCCTCGGTCGTCCCGGGGTACGTGGTCGATTCAAGGACGACTAGGGCACCTGCGGTCAGTTGAGCGGCGAGTGATCGAGCAGCATCCTCAATGTACGAGAGGTCAGGGAGGGTCTCGCGAAGTGGCGTCGGGACGGTTACGACGGCGGTGCGGAAGCCAGCCGCGGCTGCGTAGTCAGTTGAAGCGCGGTAACGCCCTGAGGCAATGGCCGCGGCTAGATCGGCTGCGGCTACGTCCTCGACGTATGACTCGCCGCGGTTGAGCGCGTCGACCCGCTTCGGATCGACATCGATGCCGATGACGTCGTAGCCGACCTCGACGGCTCGCATCGCGATCGGCAGCCCGACGTATCCTTGGCCAACCACGACCACAATGCCGCTTTCGCTCGACTCGTTCATACTCTTCCCTTCATCGGAGACGCCTGGGGGTTTCGTCGTCGGCGCGGCGAACACCCGCCGCAACGAGGGCGGATCGCAGGTGCGTTTCGGACGCTTCCCAAACACGGTGTTGATCGAATTCGCTGCGGACCCGCTCTTGGGCTGCTGCTGCCTGCGCTCGTCGAGCCGCCGGGTTCCTGCTCATGTCCTCAATGGCCTGTCTCAGCCCAGCGACATCGCCGATGGAGACGACGGCACCCGTCACACCATCAACAACCGAGTCTATGCAGCCAGTCGCGTCGGATACGATTGCCGGCACCCCCATCGCGGCCGCTTCGAGCACCACGTTGGGAAATCCTTCGCGGAGACTCATCAGCACGAGCACGTCGAAGACTCTTATGTACGGTCGTACATCTGCGACTTCGCCCGTGCGATGGAATACGACGGAGGTGTTGCTCGGCATGTTCATCCCCTCATCTGCCCCTACGAGTAGGACCCGCACCGGTCGCTCGTCGCAACCCGTCGTCGCGACGGCGTGAAGAAGAGTGTCGATACCTTTGTCTGGATGTATTCGCCCGACAAACCCGACGACGAATCCCGGCTGAGCCGCGAGAAATTCGCTGGTCTGCTCGTCGAGTGCGGGCATCTCCGCTTCGCGACGAAACCGCGCCAGGTCGACGCCGTGCGATGATCCTGAGCCCAACACCTCAATCGCTTCGCGATGTGTGATCCCCAGTTCGACTGCACGATCAGCGAGACTGCGGCTGTTCGCCACGACCGCCGTGGATGAGGAGGCTATGAGCTTTTCGAAGCCACGCAGAGCAATGCGCGACAATCCGTGTGCAGTTTCGAATCTGATGCCCCAGAGGCCGTAGATTCTCACCCTCACACGAAGCATGCGGGCGGCGATGGAAGCCAACAGACTTGCCTTCGGCGTCGCGTAAACCACTGCATCTGGACGAACCTGTCGTATGAGTCGAACCAGCCTGACCAAGCTGATCAGGTCCTTGAGAGGATGAGGGCTGCGCCGCATTTGCAGAGACCGCGCACCCACACCGTACTCGAATAGCAGTGGCCCCAGCTCAGTCATGTCGTCCGCCACAAGCGTGACCTCGTAGCCAGCCCTAGCGAGGTGCGTCGCATAGCCACGCAGAAAGAGGCGGGCCGTCATTGCAGCCGTCACGATGAGCATGACTCGAGGGCGCTGGGCGCTGTTCGGAGTCACCAGTGCTTCTCCTTCGCAGGGACACCTACAACTGTGGTTGCGTCGAGGACATCCTTAGTGACGCAGGCGCTCGCCGCGACCAGAGCGTCTGCCCCGATCGTCAGCCCTTGCAGGACAGTGGCTCCAGCGCCGACGAGTGTCCGTGTGCCTATCTGAACCTCTCCCGAAACGATTGCACCTGGATTGATTGAGGTAAAGTCGCCAAGCTCCGAATCGTGCCCCACGATCGCACCCGGATTCAGATGAACGTGTCTGCCGAGCCGCACGTTCGTCGACAACTGCACGCCACTACATATCACGGTGCCCGACCCAATCGACGTCTGGGAGCCGACCACCGCGGCCGGATGCACCAGGCTGGTCGCACGTCCACCCCAGCCATCAACAACTTCGACAATGCGCGCGCGCACGTCTGGCGAACCGATTCCTACCACATATCGGCATGTACCTACGAGGCCCTGTAGAACCTCCAACCCGCCCATCCAAGGGATGCTCCTAGCACTCAGTCGTGCCTGTTGGATGGGCGTCGGAGCATCGTCGACGACCCCGCGGATCCTCCATACCGCTTTCGGTGACGCTGCATTGACCGCGTCGACCACATCCAGCGTCTCCCTTCCAAACCCGCCTGCACCAACGACTATTAGGTCCTCAGTCATGCTCAACTCCGAATCTTCCGATCGTTGCGTGTCCAGCTGCAGAGATGCCCTCTCGCGCAAAGACGGAGCGGATGGTCGCGACGACGATACAGGCGTCAGTATGCAGACTGCGGGATTCCACGTACTCGACGTCGTGCCTGAACTTGTCTTCCCAGCTCAGCGCGTTCCGCCCGTTAACCTGGGCGAGACCGGTCATCCCCGGACGCACCTCGTGTCGGCGCGCCTGCTCAGGTGTGTACCGCTCGAGATACTCGACTAGCAGGGGCCGTGGTCCCACGATGCTCATGTCACCGCGCAGTACGTTCCACAAGCTCGGCAACTCATCGAGACTTGTTGATCGCAGGCGCATACCGAATGGCGTGAGCCGATCGGCATCGGTCACCCAACCGCGCGACTCATCGACGGAGCGCATAGAGCGGAACTTGTATATCGTGAAGATGCGGCCATTCTTGCCGGGTCGTTCCTGGGCAAACAAGACCGGTTTGCCGAGCTTCGTCGCGACAAGCAGCGCAGTCGTCGCGATCACTGGCGAAAGGATGATCAGACCTGCAGCGGAGGCAACGACGTCGATCGCACGCTTTATCGTGTCGTAGGGATGCGCGACGGTCATCCCTGCATGAACCTGTCGATGGACGCAACGACGCGCGAGCGCTGATCGTCCGTCAACGCGGAGCCGCTCGGAAGAGTCAAACCGCGCTCAAAGAGTTGCTCCGACGCCCCGTTGAGCACACCTCGGAGCGTCTCGAACACCGGCTGCTTGTGCATCGGCTTCCACAGGGGACGACTTTCGATGTTGTCCCCAGCGACTGCCGCTGCGAGGTCTGCGGGCTGCCAGCCGGTCACGTCGGAGTCGATAAGGATCGATGTGAGCCAGACGTTGTCAACCTCATCGCCATCGGCGCCGAAAACCTCCACGCCGTCTACCTCACGGAACAGTTGCTTATAGAGCTCGCGCATCTCGCGACGGCGGGCGATCATCTCGTCGAGTCGCGAAAGCTGCGCACGGCCGAGAGCGGCGAGCAGGTTGCTCATGCGGTAGTTGTAACCGATGTCGGTGTGCTCATAGTGCACCACCGGCTGGCGAGCTTGCGTGGCTAGGTACCGCACGTGCTGAGCGAGCGCGGCGTCGTCGGTCAGCAGCATGCCGCCGCCCGACGTTGTCATGATCTTGTTGCCGTTGAACGACACGATCGAGGCACGGCCAAAGCTGCCGGCGGCTTTACCGTCATGCGTGGCGCCGAGCGACTCGGCTGCGTCAGCTAGCACGGGCACCCCGAATTCATCGGCGATCGCAAGAATGCTGGTGTAATCGACTGCCTTTCCGAGGAGATCGACAGGCACGATTGCCGCCACCTTCTCGCCGCCGTCTCGCAGTTGCGCGAGCGCTTGACGCAGTAACTCGGGGTTCATGTTGCCCGTAGTGATGTCAGCGTCGACGAAGTAGGGCTCGGCTCCGGTGTATACGATCGCGTTAGTGGTCGCCGCGAAAGTCATGGTGGACGTCACTACGATGTCACCAGGCCCGACACCCAAGGTCAGCAGACCGAGGTGGAGGGCGGCTGTCCCGGAGCTGAGGGCTACTCCATGCGCGACGCCGACACGCTCAGCCAACTCACGTTCGAATGCGTCGACGTCGGGCCCGAGAGGTGCGATCCATCCCGACCGCATGGCCGCGATGACCGCGTCTTCTTCGAGTTGGGTCACATCGGGCGACGACATGTAGATGCGCTCAGCCATTGACCGTGCCTTTCTTGACGGCGATGCGCTCGATGACCATCGTCTCGTTGTCGCGGGGCTCCGCCGTCATCCGCGCCTCCCAGCCGGCTTTGTCGAGGCGCTGCGGCGTGATCGGATCGGCGGTCGTGTGTGAGATCTGCGGGTGGAAGGGCCGCTCCAGGTTTTCGCGCGCCCCGACCAGCTCTTCATGCAGCTTCTCGCCGTGGCGAAGGCCAGTGAAGCGGATTTCGATCTGCTTGCCCGACATGGCGATCATGCGCTTCGCGACCTCGAGAATCGACACGGGCTCGCCCATGTCGAGAATCAGCACCTCTCCGCGGCGTCCGATGCCACCCGCCTGGATCACCAGCTGGCACGCCTCGGGGATGGTCATGAAGTAGCGCGTCGCCTCGGGGTGCGTCACCGTGAGTGGCTTGCCGTCACGGATCAGCGCCTGGAACGTCGGCAGCATCGACCCGCGGCTGCCGATCACGTTGCCGAAGCGCACCGAGAGGTAGCGCATGCCGCTTTCTTCTGCGGCCCAGGCGGTGAGCTTCTCAGCGACGCGCTTCGAGTGACCCAGCACGCTCGTGGGGTTCGCCGCTTTGTCGGTCGACACGTTGACGAAGTGCGTGACGCCCGCGCGCATGGCCGCGGTGAGCACATTCAACGATCCGATCACGTTGGTCTTCCACGCCTCGTCGGGGTACTGCTCGAGCATCGGCAGGTGCTTCAGCGCGGCCGCGTGGAACACCACCTCGGGCAGTCGGTCGGCGAAGATCGCGCTGAGCTGCTCGGCGTCGCGGATGTCGGCGAGAACGACCTCGTTCGTGTCGAGCAGCCCATGACCGGCGGTGCCCAGCTGGGCGATCTGCAGCCCGGTCTCGTCGCGGTCGAGCATGATCAGCTCGCTCGGGCCGTACTTCGACAGCTGCCGGCACAGCTCTGAGCCGATCGAGCCGCCGGCTCCGGTGACCAGCACCCGCTTGCCGGTGATGTATCCGGCGATCAGTTCGACGTTGGTGTCGACGGGATGCCGGCCGATGAGGTCTTCGATGCTGATGTCGCGCACGTCGGTCACAGCCTGCTCACCAGACATCATCGCGTTCAGCGACGGAGTCACGGCGACGCGAGCACCGACGCCGGCCGCGCGATCGCTGATCTTGCGAAGCACGACGCTGTCGGCCTGGCCGATGGCGACCACGACCATCGTCGCTCGCGTGCGCCGCACGGCCTCGGCCAGCTCTGAGGTGCGGCCGATGACCGGGACCCCACGCAGGATCAGGTTCTTCTTGGCGGGGTCGTCGTCGAGAAGGCCGACCGGGCGAATGGGCGATGCGGGATCGGTCGTCATGTTGTGCAGCAGCTTGTCGCCGAGATAACCCGCTCCGACGATGATCGCGGGCTCGGCATCCTCCCCCGGCTTGCGAGAGCGATCGAGCATCAGTCGAGCGACGTACCGCACGCCGAACATCAGCAGCAGCACGATGGGCGCCGCGAGGAACATCGTTCCGCGCGGAATGCTGACGACGGTGCCCACCGTCACGACGATCAGGCCGAGCGCGGCGGTGATGCCGATCACGATCAACGCGAGTAGACGGACCTCGTCAAAAGAGCCGTAGGGGTAGCGACCGCGGTACAGCTTGGTTGCGAAGCCGGCGACAGCGTGCAGTCCGCCGGCTGTCACAGCGAGTGCCAGCGTGGCCAGCCAGCCGTCGATCGGCGTCGAGAACTCGAATCGCAGCGACACGGCGAGCAGCACACCGATCCCCCACGAGGCGGCGTCGACGATCGCCGCGGCTGAACGCCGGCGTCGCTGCATGACGGGTGTGTTCGACAGGATGTTGATCTCTCCGGTCGCAGGCGCGACGATATCCGCCTCTTCAGCCGTCATGGATCCCCCTCATTCGGCTACTTTCCCCAACCATGGTCCCATACATCGGCGGCGAACCTTGCGTCAAGACCTCTGATCACTCTGGCGGCGGATTGTCGGAATCCTCTGAACCGGCGGGCGGTTCAGTCGGCTGCGGCGCCGGCTCGGAGGGCGTCGGCGTCGGCTGCGGCTGCGGCCGAGGGCCCTGCGTACGGGGCTGATCGGCCTCCGCCTCGGCCTCTCGTCGTGCCCGCTCTTCACGCACCCGGTCGGCGTACACCTGGTCGGCCGCGAGCGCGACGACGGCGTCGCGGTAGGCGACCAGCGAGGCAGCTCCCCGCTCGGTGAGAAGGTCGGCGGCGGCCACGGCCTGGGCGGCGGCCGTCACGGCGTCTTTCAGCTTCTGACCGGCGTCGGGGCTGTCGGCGACACTCGTCTGGGCGACCTTCGGGAACGTCGCGGTGAATGCCGCCAGCTGCGCCGTGAACGCTGCGGTGCGAGCCTCCATCGCCGTGCGCTGGGCGCGCACCTCGGCGGTCACCCGGTCGATCTCTGACAGGTGCAGCTGCGCGGCGTCGATCGCCGCCCCGACGGCTGTCAGCGAGCCCGTCTCGGTCTTGCCGCGCGAATACGCGGTCGGCGCCGGCGGCACAGTCAGCGCGGCGAGGTCGGCGCGATACGCGTCGATCTCGGCGAGCGCGGCGTCGAGGGCTTTGCCGTCGGCGATCGCGATGGTGCCTGCGTTGGCCGGCGCGTCCTTCCGCCCCGGCGGGATGTCTGCCGGATCGGTCGCT
>NZ_DAMDLU010000067.1:0-14637 GCF_032084865.1 Microbacterium sp. | reverse complement strand
TGCCGCCGGCGGCCTCGACCGCCGCGATCGCGTCCGCGCCGAAGCGGGCCGGCAGGTCGCGATCGAACCGGTCGGCCGGCACGTACAGCGTGTGCACGGGCTGACGGCTGCCGTCATCACCCGGATACGAGCCGGAGAGAAGGGAGTCGGTCTGCGCGAGGCGCGCGTCGATGTCTGCGAAGTCGTCTTCGCGCAGGGACGTGTTGGCCGACACCCTGGTCACTCCTTCCCAGCGGAGGTCTTGACGACGCGGACGATCGCCTCGGCCACCGCGCCCGCGACCTCAGGATCGAAGACGCTGGGGATGATGAAGCTCGCGTTACGCTCCTCGTCGTCGACGCGGGCGGCGATCGCCTCGGCGGCTGCGACCAGCATAGGCGGGGTGATGTCGGACACGCCCGCGTCGAGAAGACCGCGGAAGAAGCCGGGGAAGGCCAGCACGTTGTTGATCTGGTTGGGGAAGTCGCTGCGGCCGGTGGCCACGACGGCGGCGTGCTTGGACGCCACGACCGGGTCGATCTCCGGGGTCGGGTTGGCCATCGCGAACACGATCGCGTCGTCTGCCATGGCGGCGATGTCGTTCTCGTCGAGCACATTCGGGGCGCTGACGCCGATGAACACATCTGCGCCGACCATGGCTTCCTTGAGAGTGCCCCTGAAGTTGCGCGGGTTGGTGTTCGCCGCGAGCTCGACGCGGTGTGCGTCGGTGTACTCCTCATCGCGGTTGATGGCGCCGTTGCGACCGCAGGCCACGATGTCCGTCGCGCCCTGCTCGAGCAGCAGCTGCGCGATCGCGTTGCCTGCGGCGCCCACACCCGAGAGCACGATGCGCACGTCTTCGATCTTCTTCCCGACGACCTTCAGAGCATTCACGAGAGCGGCGAGGGTGACGATGGCGGTGCCGTGCTGGTCGTCGTGGAAGACGGGGATGTCGAGCTCTTCGCGCAGGCGCGCCTCGATCTCGAAGCAGCGCGGAGCGGCGATGTCCTCGAGGTTCACGCCGCCGTAGACCGGGGCGATCGCCTTGACGATCTTGATGATCTCCTCGGTGTCCTTGGTGTCGAGGCAGACGGGCCACGCGTCGACGTTCGCGAACTGCTTGAACAGCGCGGCCTTGCCCTCCATCACCGGCAGAGCGGCCTCGGGTCCGATGTCGCCGAGACCGAGCACGGCCGTGCCGTCGGTGACGACGGCGACGGTGTTGCGCTTGATGGTGAGGTTGCGCGCCTTGCTCTTGTCCTCTGCGATGGCCATGCACACCCGCGCGACACCGGGTGTGTACGCGCGCGAGAGGTCGTCGCGGTTGCGCAGCGGAACGCTCGGCACGACCTCGAGCTTGCCGCCGAGGTGCATGAGGAAGGTGCGGTCACTCACCTGACGCACGTGCACGCCGTCGAGCGCCTCGACGGCGTCGCGGATGCGCGTGGCGTGCTCGTCGTCGATGGTGTTGCAGGTGAGATCGACGACGATCGAGGTCGGGTGCGACTCGACGACGTCGAGCGCCGTGATCGCGGCGCCGGCGGACGCAGCGGCCGCCGCGAGCTCGCTGGTGACGCTGAAGTTCGAGGGGGCGTCGATGCGCAGTGTGATCGAGTTGCCGGGACCCGGATTGGCCATGATTCCTCTTCCCTGAGGTGCGCCGCGCGCCGCGGCGCCGACTCACATTTGCTGGTGGACTACTTCGTGCTTTCGCATCGTGGAGACTATTGTCTATCTTACGAAAGTTCGATGCAATCAACGATGATGGGCACACAGGATTTTCGCTCGCACTTCTCGCATGATGGAATCGTGTGGGTACCTAGGAGGACTTGATGGCCGAAAGCAAGACCCCGCGCGGCAGCGGATCCGGAGTGCAGTCCGTCGAGCGGGTGTTCGAGCTGCTCGAGCTGGTCACCGACGCCGGCGGCGACGTCACTCTCAGTGAGCTCGCGTCGTCGACCGATCTGCCGCTGCCGACCATCCACCGGTTGCTGCGCACGCTGGTGTCGCTCGGCTACGCACGGCAGCTGCCGAACCGTCGCTACGCGCTGGGTCCGCGGCTGATCCGCATCGGCGAGGGAGCCTCGCGCCAGTTCGGAGCCCTCGCGCGCCCGCAGCTGAAGACCCTCGTCGACCAGCTCGGCGAGAGCGCCAACATGGCGGTGCTCGACGGCAACATGGTCGTCTACGTCGCCCAGGTGCCGTCGCTGCACTCGATGCGCATGTTCACCGAGGTGGGCAGGCGCGCGCACACGCACGACACCGGCGTCGGCAAGGCGATCCTCGCCCAGCTGCCCGATGACACCGTGCGCTCGATCGTCACCCGAGCCGGGATGCCCACCCCCACCGAGCACAGCATCGGCGACGTCGACTCGCTCATCGCCGAGCTCGACCGCATCCGTGAGCGGGGGTACGCGATCGACGATCAGGAGCAGGAGATCGGGGTGCGCTGCTTCTCGATGGCGGTGCCGGACGCGCCGACGCCCACCGCGGTCTCGGTCTCGGGTCCGATCTCGCGCGTCGACGAGGCCTTCGGAGAGCGTGCCGTGCCCATGCTGCGCACGGCGGCGCAGGCGATCAGCGCCGAGCTGGCGTCCTGACCCTTCGACAGGCTCAGGGACCCACTTCAGGCTCAGGGACCCATGTGAGGAGGACCGGGATGAAGAGCGGACGCGTCGCCGTGGTGACCGGGGCCGGTTCCGGTATCGGCCGTGCCGTGGCCGTAGCGATGCTCGAGGCGGGCTACCGGGTGGCTCTCGCCGGCAGACGGGCGGATGCCCTGCAGCAGACCGCAGACGGACTTCCGGGCGCCCTCATCGTGCCGACCGACATCACCGTGCCGGCCGAGGTCGACGCGCTGTTCGACCGCGTGGTCGTCGAGTGGGGCCGCGTGGACGTGCTGTTCAACAACGCGGGGATCTTCGGACCCGTGGCATCCGCCGCCGACATCGACCCGGTCGAATGGCAGCGAACGATCGATGTGAACGTCACCGGAGCGCTGCTCTGCGCCGGAGCGGCGATGCGCGCGATGATCGCCCAGCGACCGTCCGGCGGCCGCATCATCAACAACGGCTCGATCTCGGCCCAGGTGCCCAGGCCGCTCTCGGTCGCGTACGCCGTGAGCAAGCATGCGATCACCGGCCTGACGCGGTCGATCGATCTCGACGGCCGAGCGCACGGCATCAGCTGCGGCCAGATCGACATCGGCAACGCCGCGACCCGCATCATGTCCGAGATCGGGGTCGGCTCGGGAGCCCTGCAGGCCGACGGCTCACGCCTGGTCGAGCCGACCTTCGACGTGGCGGATGCGGCGCGCGCCGTGCTGTTCATGGCACAGCTGCCGCCCGAGGCGAACATCTCCTCGCTCACCGTCACCGCGGCGGGGATGCCGTTCGGCGGTCGCGGCTGATCGCTCGCTCGCGGGTCACAGTGGGTCGTGCACGAAGGTCCGCGCCCCCTCAGGAGCGCGGACCTCCGTGCCGGTGGATCGATCTCAGTGCGCAGACCCGCCCGGCTCGTCGTCGACGACCTGCACGACCTTGCCGTCGGCGCCGACGAGCTTGCCGTCGACATAGCGGTCGCCCTCTCTGAGCACCCGGATCACGTCGGTGCGGATGATGCGCACCGGACTCGCGGCGAACACCGAGGGGTCGTCGGAATTGCCCCGTGTGAAGTGGTTGAACACGAGGTTCAGCAAGATCGCGGTCACAGCGGCCGAGCTGATGCCCGAGTTGAAGATGACCTGGAACCAGCTCGGGAAGTTCGAGTAGATCGACGGGATCAGCTCGGGCAGGATCCCGATCGAGATCGCCGTGGCGACGATGATCAGGTTCATGTTGTTCTCGTACTTGACCTTCGCCAGGGTGCGGATGCCCGACGCCGTGACCGTGCCGAACAGCACGATGCCGGCGCCGCCGAGCACTGCCGTGGGCATCGCGGCGACCACGCGGCCGAGGAACGGGCACAGGCCCAGGATGATCAGCACGACGCCACCGGCGGCGACGGCGTAGCGGCTCTTGATCTTCGTGACCGCGACGAGGCCGACGTTCTGCGCGAACGCGCTCTGCGTGAAGGAGTTGAAGATCGGGGACACGGCGCTGGAGAGCATGTCGGCGCGCAGACCGGCTGCGATGCGCTTGCGGTCGACCTTCGAGCCGACGATCTCACCGACAGCGAGGATGTCAGCCGTCGTCTCGGTGAGGATCACCAGCACCACGATGAGCATCGAGAGGATCGCTGCGAGGTCGAAGGTCGGCGCCCCGAAGGCGAGCGGCGTCGGGAAGGCGAAGAAGTCGCCCTGGAAGACCTTGGAGAAATCCGCGCGGCCGATCAGGGCCGCGAAGATCGTGCCGACGACCAGCGCGAGCAGGATCGACAGGCGGGAGACGAAGGCGTTGCCGACCTTGCTGAGCAGGATGATGACGAGCAGCGTGAACCCGGCGATGCCGATGTTCACGGGGTCGGCGAAGTTCGCGGCCGTCGGGTCGTTGCCGACGATCCAGCGCCCGGCGACGGGCATCAGCGACAGACCGATCGAGGTGATCACCACACCCGTGACCACGGGCGGGAAGAACCGCACGATCTGAGCGAAGAACGGCGCGATCACCAGGCCGATCAACGAGGCGATGATCACCGCCCCGAAGACGTTGGTGAGACCTTCGCGCCCGTTGCCGTTCACGATCGCGAGCATCGTGGCGACGCCGGCGAACGAGACGCCCTGGACGAGGGGCAGCTGCGATCCGAAGAACGGGAAGCCGATGGTCTGCAGAAGCGTGGCGAGACCGCCTACGAAGAGGCAGGCCGCGATCAGCAGACCGATCTCTCCGGGGCTGACACCGGCCGCGGAGCCGATGATCAGCGGCGGCGCGATGATGCCGCCGTACATGGTCAGAACGTGCTGGAGCCCGTACGCGACGGATGGGCCGATGCCGAGTCGCTCGTCCTCAGGACGGTCGGATGGGCGCTTGTTCGTGTTGCTGCGTGCCGCAGTCATGAGGGGACCTCCTTGTCCAGGACCCGCTGTTCGGGGTGGGCATACGTGAAATGGGCGTGACGAACGGGGACTCCCGCTCTGATGGGTCCGGGGGCCCGTCGGTGTGACCGACGAGCCCCCGGTGCGCGTTCCGCGTCGGCTCCTGCCGGATCAGCAGAAGCCGGCGATGCCGTCCCACGACCAGTGGTCGGTGTCGGCGCCCTCGCGGAGGAACGACGCCTCGATCAGGCCGTAGGGGCGGTCAGCGGCGTAGAACACCTCGTTGGGGTTCTCCAGGCCGAACGGCGACAGGTCGACCACGAAGTGGTGGCTGTTCGGGGTCGAGAAGCGGATCTCGTCGATCTCGGGGTGCGCCTCGAGAACGGCCTCGGCCATCTCCTTCAGCGTGTGCTGCAGGGCGTACGAGTAGTTGCGCGAGAAACCGGCGAGCAGCAGGCGGCGGACATCCGCGAAGACCTCATTGAAGTCGATGTCGTTGCGGTTGTAACGCCACTTGGCGGTGACGGAGGTGGCCAGGATGCGGTCCTCGGTCTCGGCGAGCGTCGTGTACTTGTCCTTCGGGTACCCGACGAAGCCGCTCTGCGTCGACTTCAGCACCTTGAGGTCCTGCAGACCGGTGATGACGACCGTGTCGTCGCCGTCGATCTGCACCACCGATGTGCGGGTCTCGGTGCCGCCGCGCACGAACGAGTGGTCGTGCTCGCCGGCATCGCCCTGGATGCGCTGCCAGGTGTACTGCTCGGCCTCCCAGCGTCCGCCGGTGACCCAGTCGAACTCGCCCGTGAAGTGGCGTCCGAGGCGCAGCAGGAACTCCTCGGGGCTGCCGACGCCGTCCTTGGCGAAGGCGTACACCGTGTTCTTCTGCGTGTCGGTCGGCACGACGTGCTCGTTGTCGCCCTCGAAGTGAGCGCTGTCGAAGTCGCCGCGCAGCTGCGAGGTGACGTTGAGATCCTCGATCTCGTGACGGTCGGAGTCGCGCGTGACGCGGACGACGCGGACCTCTGCCTTGCCGTACTGGTTCTTGCCCAGAATGATGTTGGTCATGATTTCAACTCAGCTTCCTCGGTAAGTGGAATAGGCGAACGGGCTGAGCAGAAGCGGCACGTGATAGTGCGCCTGCTCAGCGTCGACCTGGAAGGTCAACACCACCTCCGGGAAGAAGGTGTCCGTGTCGATGCCGGCGAAGTAGGCCGCCGTGTCGAACCGGAGGCGGTATGCACCGCTCTCCAGCACCGAAGGGCCCAGTTCTTTCACCCGCCCGTCAGCATCTGTGGATCCTGAACCGATCCCGACCCACTCGCCGCCCTGACGGGCTTCGAGTGCGACGGCGACGTCGGGCGCGGGGCGTCCGATCGAGGTGTCCAGGATGTGGGTGGTCACGTGGGAAACGCTCATGGCGCGCTCCTTCAGCTCTCGAGGGCTCCGGCCAGACGCAGCGCTGCGATCTCGCGCAGCTGCTGGTCGACGACGGCGAGCTCCTGTTCGGGGGTGTTGCCCAGCCGCTCCTGCAGCAGGGCGAGGATCTCCTCGGCGGAGCGTCCGGCAGCGCGTACGAGGTACACGCGGTCGAACTTCTCCTCGTAGGCCTTGTTTCCGGCCGCCAGCTCAGCGGCGGCGTCGGCATCGACGCCCGGCTGCTCCTTGCGCGACAGTGCGGCCTCGGCCGTCTCGCCCTGCGGCCGTTCGCCGATGCGCGGGTGGTGCGCGAGCGCGCCGTCGAGTTCGGCCTCGCTGAAGGGGGCGGCCGCGGAGCCGGCCGCTGCGACGATCTGGTCGACGCTCTGGTAGGGCCGACCGTCGACGATCGCGTCGATCCAGCGGGCGATGTCCAGAGCCGGCTTCACGACGGCGACGGCTTCTTCACGGGGAGCCGAATTGAAGTTCTCGAGTAACATCTTCGATCCTCAAGCAGATGCTGGCATCCGGCGTGAAGGCTATACGGAAACCCCTGACGGAGTCTTCACGAGAAGGTTTCTTCCGTATGCCGGAACTGTTATTTCAGCATGTGTAAGTAGTGTGCGCGCCGCCGGGAGGGTTTGTCAACATCCCGGCGGCGCCTTTTCGCATCGTGGAGTCAGGCGCCCAGTTCGGCGCGCAGGCGCGCGACGTGACCGTCTGCATCCACACCGTACTCCGCGCGCTGCACGACGCCGTCGCCGTCGAGCACGAACGTGGAGCGGATGACGCCGTCGAAGGTCCGATCACCCACGGTCTTCTCGCCCCACACGCCCCAGGCGCGGGCCACGGCGGCGTCACTGTCGGCGAGCAGCGGGAAGGTCAGGCCCTCGGCCTGTGCGAACGCGCGGATCTCATCGATGGAGTCGGGCGAGATGCCGATGACCGCGTAGCCCGCGGCATCCAGTGCCGAGAGGCTGTCGCGGAAATCGCACGCCTCGGTGGTGCAGCCGGGCGTCGCCGCCTTCGGGTAGAAGTAGACGACCACGTTGCGGCCGCGGTAGTCGGCGAGCGCGACGGTGCGACCCTCCGCGTCGTCCAGGGCGAAATCGGGCGCGGTGACGCCGGCGGTGAGCTTGTCGGTCATGATGGCTCCGTTCTGTTGGGGATCGATGTCTGCTGCGGGATGGATGCCGCGCTGCCGCCCGGCAGCGTCGTCAGCGGGCGACGGGCAGCACGTCGAAGGCCTCGGCGAGCTGCATGATCTTGCGCGCGCGCCCCAGGCGGGGCAGGTCGCTGCCGTCGCGGACGATGCGGCCGCGGGCGTCGAAGTCGGCGAGGAACTCGGAGGCCCATTCGACGTCGGTGCGCGTGGGGCTGATGACCTCGTTGACGACGGGGGTCTGCTCGGCCTGAAGGCAGAGCTTGCCCGTCATGCCCATCGCCACGGTGATCGCCGACTGCTCGCGCAGGATGGGGTGGCTCGAGCCGACGGTCGGTCCGTCGATCGGGCCGGGCAGTCCGCCGACGCGGCTCGAGATCACGAGGCGGGCGCGCGGGTACGCCATCGCCTCACGGTCGGCCGACATCCCCGTGTCGCGACGAAAGTCGCCGCTGCCGAAGGCCAGGCGGAACACGCCCTTGGCGCGGGCGATCTCGCTCGCATTCTCGATGCCGACGGCCGATTCGACGAGCGCGACGATCGGAACCCTGGCGCCCAGGCGATTGAAGGTGTCCATCGCCTGACCGCCGAGCTCGGTCTTGGCGAGCATCACGCCCTGCAGGCCGGGGGCTCTGCGGAGCTCCTCGATGTCGTCAGCCCAGTAGTCGCTGCCGGCGTCGTTGATGCGCACCCACGCGCGTCCGCCCTCGCTCAGCCAGCGCACCACGTCGGCACGAGCCGACTCCTTCTTACTGGCGTCGACAGCGTCCTCGATGTCCAGCACCACCGCATCGGCGTGCGAGGCCGCCGCGCCATCAAAGGTCTCGGGGCGAGTGGCCGCCACGAGCAGCCAGGAGCGGGCGAGTTCGGGAGCGATCTCGCGTCGCGCGGCGGATGGGAGAGGAGCGTTCATCTGAGTTCCGATCAATGAAATCCGGTTTCTGCGATACGAAAAGTCTAGCGCGGACGATTCTCGCCCGCCAGCGGACCCACTGCCCGTTCAGCCTATGCCGGGACTACACTCGCACGGTGTTGACAGCGTTTCGCCCGCATGGTGAAATCCCTTAGTGCGAAAAGTTGTTCTCGCATCATGAAAGCACCAGGAAGGGCGGTCGGGATGTCGCAGGACGCCGAGCACCAGGAGACAGCACGAACCTCGCTCGACCCCACGGGGGAGCGCTACGACCTCGTGATCCGCGGGCAGCGCGTCCTCACCAGCTCCGGCATCCGCCCCCGCGAGGTCGGCGTGCGCGGCGGCGTCATCGTCGCCATGCAGCCGCTCGGCAACAACCTCGACGGCGCCGAGGTCATCGAGCTCGCCGAGGATGAGACGCTCATCCCCGGACTGGTCGACACCCACGTGCACGTCAACGAGCCGGGCCGCACCGAGTGGGAGGGCTTCGCCTCCGCCACCCGCGCCGCCGCAGCCGGCGGCGTGACGACCATCGTCGACATGCCGCTGAACAGCATCCCTCCCACCGTCAGCGTCGAGGCGCTCGAGATCAAGCGCGAGGTCGCGCGAGGTCAGACCCACGTCGATGTCGGCTTCTGGGGCGGCGCCATCCCAGGCAACACCGCGGACCTGCGCCCCCTGCACGACGCGGGTGTGTTCGGCTTCAAGAGCTTCCTGCTGCACTCGGGTGTCGACGAGTTCCCGCCGCTCGACCCGGACGAGCTCGAGAAGGACATGCGCGAGCTCGCCACGTTCGACTCCGTGATGATCGTGCACGCCGAGGACTCCAGGGCCATCGACCGCGCCCCGCAGCCCGACGGAGACGACTACTCGAAGTTCCTCGCATCCCGCCCCCGCGGTGCCGAGAACCTCGCCATCGCCGAGGTCATCGAGCGCGCGCGCTGGACCGGCGCCCGGGCGCACATCCTGCACCTGTCGTCGTCCGACGCTCTGGCGATGCTGCGCACCGCGAAGCACGACGGCCTGAAGATCACCGTCGAGACCTGCCCGCACTACCTGACCCTGGTCAGCGAAGAGATCCCCCTCGGCGCGACGGCGTTCAAGTGCTGCCCGCCGATCCGCGAGGCCGGCAACCGCGAACTGCTCTGGCAGGGTCTGGAAGAGGGCACGATCGACTTCATCGTCTCCGACCACTCCCCCTCCACGCTGGATCTGAAGGACCTCGAGAACGGCGACTTCGGCGTGGCGTGGGGCGGCGTCGCCTCGCTGCAGCTGGGGCTGTCGCTGATCTGGACCGAGGCCCGTCAGCGCGGGCTGTCACTCGAGCAGGTCGTGGCCTGGATGAGCGAGCGCCCGGCGCAGTTCGCCGGCCTCACCGGCAAGGGCCGCATCGCGCCGGGCTACGACGCGGACTTCTCGATCTTCGCCGCCGACGACGCCTACGTGGTCGACGTCAAGAAGCTGCACCACAAGAACCCGATCACGCCGTACCAGGGCAAGGCGCTCGCCGGGGTGGTGCGCCGCACATGGCTGCACGGAGAGGTCATCGACTTCGAGAACCCGCGCGGCCGTCTGCTGCGCCGCGGCATGACCAACGCCTGAGCGGCTCTGCTGCGCGGCGGTCCGGGATCTGGCTGCGCCTTCCTGCGGCACAAGTTCTGTGAGCGTAGGCGAACGCGCGAACGTAGGACCGATCTCGCCTCATTCGTCCTACCTTCGCGTGTCCGCCTACCTCCGCGCGGAACTCCGTGACGGACGATCCCGTCAGGAGGGCAGCGTCAGTTCGGCAGCGGCTCGTCGCGGTAGAGCGCTTCGAAGGTGTCGAGCGTGCGGTTGATGTCGTGCACAGCCACGCCGTCGAGCGAGGCGCGCTGCATCCGCTCGTATTCGGCCGGCGACGCCGTCAGCACCTGGGTCAGCTTGTCGGCGAGGTCGTCCACGTTACCGGGCTCGAACAGGTGGCCGTTCTCGCCGTCGTGCACGAGGTGCGGCAGAGCGACGGCGTTGGCGCCGACGATCGGCAGAGCGGATGCCATGGCTTCCATCGTCACGATCGACTGGAGTTCCGCGATCGAGGCGATCGCGAACACCGACGAGCGCGAGTACAGCTCGCGCAGCCGGGCGTCGGTGACGCGGCCGTGGAAGGTCACCCGATCCGCGATGCCCAGCTGCACCGTGAGCGCCTCCAGTGCCTTGCGCTGATCGCCCCCTCCGGCGATGTCGAAGTGCACGTCGAGGGCGGGGTCGAGCGCGGCGACTGCGCGCAGCACGACGTCGACCTGCTTCTCGCCTGTGAGGCGCCCCACGAACAGGATGCGGTTGCGGTCGCGCGGCGCGATCACGGGATCGTAGTTGCGTCGGTCGATGCCGCAGCTGATCGGCACGACCCCCCGCATGTCGATGGTGCGCTCGAGGAAGTCGGCGGCGCGGCGCGTGGGCGTCGTGACGGCGCGGGTCATGTCGAAGGTGCGCTTGGCGTCGGCCCACGCGAGCTTGAGCACCACCTCGTCGATGAACCTGGGGAACGTGGTGTGGTCGAGGATGTTCTCGGCCATCACGTGGTTCGTGGCGATGACGGGGATGCCGCGCTGATGCGCGATGCGGGTGAGTCCGCGACCGATGATGATGTGCGACTGGATGTGCACGATGTCGGGCCGCACCTCGTCGAGCACCTTGCGCGCCCAGTGCTTCGAGCGCCACGGCCAGACGAAGCGCACCCAGTCGTGCGGCAGCCAGCGCAGGGCGGGTAGTCGGTGCATCGTCATCGGCTCGCCCTCGATCACCTCGGTGTGCGCAGGGGAACGGCGATAGGCGGTGTTCGGCGCGACGACGTGAACGTCGTGGCCGCGCTGCACGAGGCCGGCGGCGAGGCGCTCGGCGAAGCGTGCGGCTCCATTGATGTCGGGTGCGAACGTGTCGCAGCCGATGAGGATCTTCAGGGGGCGTCCGGAGGTCACGGGGAGTCTGCTGCCTATCTCTAGCTCTGGGCGCCCGTCACTCTACCCGAGGGCACTGTGCCATCCGGGGAGGCGGGCCGCGTACCGTAGGTGCATGCGCCTGATCTCGTCTGCCGACCGCGCCCTGTGGATCCCCGTCACCGGCTCGCTGGGACTGCGCGGCCGTCGGCATCGCAAGGCCGCCATCCGGATGCTGATGGCGCAGGCCGGCACGGGACTCGGGCGCGAGACGCTGCCCGGCGCCCGGTTCGGCAGCTGGCTCGCCAGCCAGGCGATCCCGTTCGCGATGCGCAAGGCGGATGGTCGCGTGCTCGCGTGGACATGGCGGGCCGAGCCCGAGCTGGTGGTCGCAATGGCCACCGTGCAGGCGCTCACCCCGCAGCTGCGCACCGCGCGCGCAATGATGCCGATGGAGTACGACGACACCGAGGACTTCCGCACTCCGCTCGGCCAGGGCGAGAAGCTGCTGATGCCGTCGCCCCCGAACCCCGCGGCGCCCGCGTCGGCGACCTACACGTGGGACACCGGCACCCACCTCATCACGCTGACGGCGGTGTGCAGCGACCGCGAGCGCTTCGGCACGCTCGCGGCCGCGCTGGACGACCTCGCCCGCAGCATCCGGATCGCCGACGACATCACCGGCGGCGAGGGCGACGTGCTTCGCCTGCCGCCCGCCTGAACCTGGCGGAGGCGACCGCTGGTCGGTGAGGCGAGCGCGGCTCAGGCACGCGAGTACTCCGCGATCACCACGCCGGACTCGAATCGGGTGACGGCCTCCGGCACCATCGCTCGCGGCGAGTAGGGGTGGTCGCCGAACAGCCGGATGCCGTCGCCGAACAGCACGGGGCTGACCTTCAGCACGAGATGGTCGACCTCATCGGCCAGCCGGGCGGCGAGGGCCCCACCGCCGCAGAGCCAGATACCGGCGCCCGGCTCGCTCTTGAGCTCGCGGACGACCTCGACAGGATCGCGGTCGGTGAACTGGACCTCGTCCGACCCCTCCGGCGCCTCGTGTTCGCGAGTGAAGACGATCTGCCGCAGGTGCGCGTACGGATTCGGCAGGTGGGGCAACCCGACGGTATAGGTGTTCCAGCCCATCAGCACGGTGTCGAAGGGGCTGCCGTCACTCGGCACACCGGCCAGAGCGGCCAGGGCCGTGGGCACCGTGCCGCGGTACTTCTCCGCGATGCGCGCCATGTGATCGCCCTCCGCGAGGAAGCGGTCGTACTCTCCGTTCGGACCGGCGATGAAGCCATCGATCGAGACGGCGACGAAGTAGGTCAGCTCGCGCATCAGCGCTCCAATCACGACAGGTGCAGTGGTTCGCAGACTACAACCGCGTCTCAGAGGTACCCGGCGAACGCCATGGTCGTGAGGGTGGTCGCAGCGACG
This sequence comes from Microbacterium sp., assembly GCF_032084865.1. Classification (GTDB taxonomy): domain Bacteria; phylum Actinomycetota; class Actinomycetes; order Actinomycetales; family Microbacteriaceae; genus Microbacterium. The sequence goes on along the minus strand of NZ_DAMDLU010000067.1, from coordinate 1,846 downwards.
AGCACCGACAGCATCCCGCCCAGGGCGAGCGGCCGCCAGCCCGCGGTGCGGATGGCCGCCAGGTCGGTCGACAGGCCGATGCCGGCGAGCGCGGTCGCCACGAGGAAGGCGCTGACCTGGCCCAGCGCATCGGTGACGGCCGGGGGGACGATGCCGGTCGAGTTCACCAGTGCGAGTGTGACGAATCCGATGAGGAACCACGGCACCAGCCGCACGAGACGGGCGAGCGAGAAGCCGCTGCGCTCCGGACTGCGGCGCGCGTGGGCGAACGCGAGACCGACGCTGACCGGGATGATCATCAGCGTTCGCACGAGCTTGACGACGACGGCGAACTCCAGCGCGGCGGCGCCGTAGACGGTGGCCGCGGCGACCACCGAGCTGGTGTCGTTGACCGCCGTCCCGGCGAACAGGCCGAACGCCTCAGGCGACATGCCGAGCAGGTGACCGATCAGCGGGAAGGCGCCGATCGCGATGATGTTGAACAGGAAGATCGTCGAGACCGCGTAGGCCACCTGTGAGCTCTTCGCGCGGATCACCGGCGAGACGGCGGCGATCGCCGAGGCACCGCAGATGCCGGTGCCCACGCCGATGAGCGTGACGAGCCCCGCGTCGATGCGCAGCGCGCGCCCGAGCAGCCAGGCTGCGAGCAGGCAGACGGCGAGCGAGACCAGCATGACCGGCAGCGACCGGGCGCCCACGCGCAGCACCGAATCGATCGACAGCCCGGCGCCGAGCAGCACGACCGCGCACTGCAGCACGAAGGAGCTCGCGAACCGCACGCCCCGCACGACACGACCCCAGGGGCGTCGCACGAGAGCGATCAGCACGCCGATCAGCACGGCCGGGATCGCCGCTCCGAGCACGGGGACGGCGCGACCGACGATGGTCGCGATCGCCGCGATCACCACGCACAGCAGCAGACCCGGCAGCACGCCGCCCACAGCGCTCAGCACCGCCCGTGGGCCCCGGCGCCGGCTCTCGGCGGTGGGCGGCTGCGGCGGAGATGCGAGAGCGGTTCGTTCCATGCATCCAGTCTTCGACGGCGGCCAGGCGGAGAGTAGAGCGCGCCTTCTTGTAGGGTTACAACGAGGAGTTGTGACTATGGAGTTCGTCGACGTCAGGCCGCTGCGGGCGCTTGTTCAAGTGGCATCCGACGGCAGCATCTCGCGCGCCGCACGCACGCTGGGTCTCACGCAGCAGGCCCTCTCGGCACGGCTGCGCGCCTTCGAACGCGAGATGGATGTCGAGCTGCTGCACCGCTCACCGCGCGGCACCGTGCTCAGCCCGCAGGGCGACCTCGTCGTGGTGTGGGCGCGGGAGGCGCTCGCGGCGATGGACCGGTTCAACGCAGCGGTCGGCTCGCTGCGCCAGCACAGCGCAACCGACCTGGTGGTGGCGGTCAGCCAGACCGTGGCGGCGCATCTGCTTCCCGGGTGGGTCGCCGCCCTGCACGGCCGGCAGATCGGGCGCGGGCGTCCGTCATCGGTCGTCTTCGACACGGCCAACAGCGACGAGGTGATCCGCAAGGTGCAGGAGGGCGAATGCGCACTCGGATTCATCGAGAGCCCGCACATCCCGTCGGGCCTGGGATCCCGGGTCGTGCACTGGGATTCGATGGTCGTCGCCGTCGGGCTGCAGCATCCGTGGGCAGGGCGCGACAGCGTCGAGTTCGCCGAGGTCGCCGCCACGCCGCTCATCGTCCGCGAGCAGGGCAGCGGCACCCGCGCCGCCTTGGATCAGGTGCTGAGCGCGGCGGGCTACAGCGCCGAGCCGCCGGCATCCGTGCTGTCGACCGAGGCCGCCGTGCGCTCGGCGGCGATCGCCGGGATCGCGCCGGCGGTGCTCA
>NZ_DAMDLU010000066.1:0-14735 GCF_032084865.1 Microbacterium sp. | reverse complement strand
CGAGTCGCCGCGGGTGCGGGCGCCGTCGGCGGCGCGATGTGCGCGGCCTCGGAGCGAGGCGGTGCCGGGGGAGTCGGATTCGTGGTCATGACTCAAAGCTACGGTTCCCCGGAGTATCCCGACACGGAGCCAGCCAGACATCCGCATTCCGGTTTTCCCTACCCGCCGCCCCACCTGCGGCGTGGTTCACTGACTGCATGAGCGCATCCGACGCAACGCACGCCGACGAGCCGCATTCAAGCGGAACGGGGCAGCGACTGAACTGGCTGCGCGCCGGGGTGCTCGGCGCGAACGACGGGATCGTCTCCGTGGCGTCTCTCGTCGTCGGCGTCGCGGGTGCGACCACCGACAATGCGGCGCTGCTCGTCGCCGGTCTCGCGGGACTGGTGGGCGGTGCGATCTCGATGGCCCTGGGGGAGTACGTCTCGGTGAGCAGCCAGCGCGACACCGAGCGCGCGCTGATCGAGAAGGAGCGCGAAGAGCTGCGCACCATGCCATCGGAGGAGCTGGCCGAGCTCGCCGACCTGTACCGGCAGCGCGGGCTCAGTGAGCAGACCGCTCAGCAGGTGGCGATCGAGCTCACCGAGCACGACGCGCTCGCCGCGCACCTCGAAGTCGAGCTCGGCATCGATCAGCACGACCTGGTCAACCCGTGGCATGCCGCGCTGTCGTCGGCGATCTCGTTCACGATCGGGGCGCTGCTGCCCCTTCTGGCCATCCTGCTGCCGCCGCCCGGATGGCGGGTGCCCGTCACCTTCGCCGCGGTGCTGCTCGCCCTGGCCGCCACGGGTGTGATCTCGGCGCGGGTGGGCGGTGCGTCACCGGGGCGGGCGTCACTGAGACTCGTCGTCGGCGGCGCGATCGCCCTGCTCGTCACCTGGCTGATCGGCACCCTGCTCGGCACCACCGGCGTGGTGTGATCGCCCGGACGCCCGGAATGCGAGAAGACCCCCGGGCCACGAACGGGCCGGGGGTCTTCTCGCAGAGAGATCAGTTCGACATGAATCCGACGAGCAGCCCGCCGGTCACCTTCACCGCCAGGTTGTAGATTCCTGCGATGACCGCGCCGAGCACGGTGAAGACGATGAGGTTCAGGATCGAGACGACCGCTCCGAAGGCCATGATCTGCGGCAGCCCGATCAGGCTCGACAGGTCGATGGCTCCGTCGGTCAGGGTGTCGAGGATCTTGCCGACCTGCGCGATGACGTTCGTCGCCTGCAGCACGAGGTACACCAGGAAGAACGAGACCATCGTGACGATCGCCAGCGCCACCGCTCCGAGGAACGACAGCTTCACAGCTGACCAGAAGTCGACGTAGACCAGGCGCAGGCGCACCTGCTTGCCCCCGGTCTTGCGCGTGGACTTCTTCGCCAGCTTGTCAGCGACTGTACTCATCTATCGGTGCTCTCTTCGGATCAGGCTTCGGGGGTGTCAGCGGGTGGCGTGGCGGGCTCGGAGACCTCGATCTCGCCGAGAGACTCGTCATCCTCCTCGATGCCGCGCTCGCTGTTGCGGGCGACGGCGAGGATGCGGTCGTCACCGGACATGCGGGCGAACACGACTCCCATCGTGTCCCGACCCTTCGCCGGCACCTCGGCCACGGCAGAGCGTACCACCTTGCCGCTGGAGAGAACCACCAAGACCTCGTCGTCCTCGGAGACGATGAGACCACCCGCGAGAACGCCCCGTTCGTCGCTCAGCTTGGCCACCTTGATGCCCGTTCCGCCACGCTTCTGCACCTTGTATTCGGCGACCGTCGTGCGCTTCGCGTACCCGCCGTCGGTGACGGTGAAGACGAACGAGTCGTCGTGCACGACGGATGCCGAGAGCAGGCAGTCCTCGTCATCCTTGAACTTCATCCCGCGCACGCCCTCGGTGGCGCGGCCCATCGGACGCAGCGCCTCGTCGGTCGCGTGGAAGCGCACCGACATGCCCTTCGCGCTGATGAGCAGGATGTCGTCGTCGGAGTTGACCAGCTTCGCGCTGACCAGCTCGTCGGTCTCACGCAGACGGATGGCGATGACGCCGCCCTGGCGGTTGGTGTCGTAGTCGCCGAGGCGGGTCTTCTTCACCAGACCGCTGCGGGTGGCGAGCACCAGGTAGTCCTTCGCCTGGTAGTCGCTGATGGCGAGCACCTGTGCGATCTTCTCGTCGGGCTGCAGGGCGAGCAGGTTCGCCACGTGCTGACCCTTCGCATCGCGTCCCGCCTCGGGCACCTCGTACGTCTTGGTGCGGTAGACGCGCCCCTTGTCGGTGAAGAAGAGCAGCCAGTGGTGCGTGGTGGTGACGAAGAAGTGCTCGACGAGATCGTCGGCCCGCAGCTGCGCGCCCTTGACTCCCTTGCCGCCGCGGTGCTGCGAGCGGTAGTTGTCGCTGCGGGTGCGCTTGATGTATCCCTCGCGGGTGACGGTGACGACCATCTCCTCGACGGGGATGAGGTCTTCCATCGACATGTCGCCGTCGAAGCCGTGCAGGATGTGCGTGCGACGCTCGTCGCCGAAGCGGTCGACGATCTCGGTGAGCTCGGTGCGCACGATGTCACGCTGACGCGCCTCGGTCGCGATGATCTCCTTGTAATCCGCGATCTTCACCTCGAGCTCGGTCGCCTCGTCGATGATCTTCTGCCGCTCGAGGGCCGCGAGGCGGCGCAGCTGCATCTGCAGGATCGCCTCGGCCTGGTCATCGTCGATGTCGAGCAGCGTCCTCAGACCCTCACGCGCCTCGTCGACGGTGGGCGAGCGGCGGATCAGGGCGATGACCTCGTCGAGCGCGTCGAGCGCCTTCAGATAACCGAGCAGGATGTGCATGCGCGCCTGCGCCTTGCGCAGCCGGAAGCCGGTGCGGCGCACGATGACGTCGAGCTGGTGATCGAGCCAGTGCGTGATGAATCCGTCGATGCCGAGCGTGCGGGGCACGCCGTCGACGATCGCCAGCATGTTCGCGCCGAAGTTCTCCTGCAGCTGGGTGTGCTTGTAGAGGTTGTTCAGCACGACCTTCGCCACCGCGTCGCGCTTGAGCACGACGACGAGGCGCTGACCGGTGCGGTCGGAGGACTCGTCGCGGATGTCGGCGATGCCGGTGATCTTGCCGTCGCGAGCCAGGTCGCCGATCTTCACCGCGAGGTTGTCGGGGTTCACCTGGTAAGGGAGCTCGGTGATCACGAGGCAGGTGCGGCCCTGGATCTCCTCGACCTCGACGATCGCGCGCATGGTGATCGAGCCGCGGCCGGTGCGGTAGGCCTCGTGGATGCCCTTGGTGCCGAGGATCTGCGCGCCGGTCGGGAAGTCGGGGCCCGGAACCCGCTGGATGAGACCTTCGAGCAGCTCTTCACGGGGGAGGTGCGGGTTCTCGAGCGCCCACAGTGCCGCGGCCGACACCTCGCGCAGGTTGTGCGGCGGGATGTTGGTCGCCATGCCGACCGCGATGCCGATCGAGCCGTTGACGAGCAGGTTCGGGAACCGCGCCGGCAGCACGTCGGGCTCCTGCGTCTGCCCGTCGTAGTTCGGCGAGAAGTCGACGGTGTCCTCTTCGATGTCGCGCACCATGTCGAGCGCGAGCGGGGCCATCTTCGTCTCGGTGTATCGCGGGGCGGCGGCGCCCATGTTGCCGGGGGAGCCGAAGTTGCCCTGGCCGAGCGCGAGCGGGTATCGCAGCGACCACGGCTGCACGAGGCGCACGAGAGTGTCGTAGATCGCGGTGTCACCGTGCGGGTGGTACTGACCCATCACCTCGCCGACGACGCGCGCGCACTTCGAGAACGACTTGTCGGGGCGGAAGCCGCCGTCGTACATGCCGTACAGCACGCGACGGTGGACGGGCTTGAGTCCGTCGCGCACGTCGGGCAGCGCACGGCCGACGATGACCGCCATCGCGTAGTCGAGGTACGACCGCTGCATCTCGGACTGCAGGTCGACCTGGTTGATGCGGCCGTGCTCGTGGCCCGCGGTGATGTCGGGGCGTTCTTCGTCAGTCATGTTCTTTCCTGGGTTGCTGAGCTTGTCGAAGCATCCGGGACCCCGTCGACGTGCTCAGGGGCCCAGCCGGGTCAGATGTCGAGGAAGCGGACGTCCTTGGCGTTGCGCTGGATGAACGTGCGTCGCGACTCGACGTCCTCACCCATCAGCACGCTGAAGATCTCGTCCGCCGCGGCGGCGTCGTCGATGGTGATCTGGCGGAGGGTGCGGGTGGTGTGATCCATCGTCGTCTCCCACAGCTCCTTGGCGTTCATCTCGCCCAGACCCTTGTAGCGCTGCACTCCGGCATCCTTCGGCAGACGCTTGCCGTTCTCGGCTCCGTGGGCGAGCAGCGCATCGCGCTCGGCGTCGGAGTACACGTACTCGTGCGGCGAGTTCGACCACTTCAGTCGGTACAGCGGGGGCATCGCGAGGTACACGAAACCGGCTTCGATGAGCCCGCGCATGTAGCGGAACAGCAGCGTGAGCAGCAGGGTGGTGATGTGCTGGCCGTCGACATCGGCATCCGCCATCAGCACGATCTTGTGGTAGCGGGCCTTCGCGATGTCGAAATCCTCGCCGATGCCCGTGCCGAAGGCCTGGATCATCGCCTGGACCTCGCGGTTGCCGAGTGCCTTGTCGAGTCGCGCGCGCTCGACGTTGAGGATCTTGCCGCGCAGCGCCAGGATCGCCTGGGTGTGCGGGTCGCGTCCCTGAACCGCCGAGCCGCCGGCCGAGTCTCCCTCGACGAGGAAGATCTCGCTGATCGACGGGTCCTTGCTCGTGCAGTCCTTGAGCTTGTCGGGCATCGCGGCCGACTCGAACACGCTCTTTCGGCGGGCGGTCTCGCGGGCCTTGCGGGCGGCGAGGCGGGCGGTCGCGGCATCGATCGCCTTGCGGATGATGTTCTTCGCCTGCTGCGGGTTGCGGTCGAACCAGTCGCCCAGCTGATCGTTCACGATCTTCTGCGTGAACGCCTTCGCCTCGGTGTTGCCGAGCTTGGTCTTCGTCTGGCCCTCGAACTGCGGCTCGCCGAGCTTGATCGAGATCACGGCCGTGAGGCCCTCGCGGACGTCGTCTCCGGAGAGGTTCTCGTCCTTCTCCTTGAGCAGATTGTTCGCCCGGGCATACCGGTTGACGAGGCTGGTCAGCGCGGCACGGAAGCCCTCTTCGTGCGTGCCGCCCTCGTGCGTGTTGATCGTGTTGGCGTAGGTGAACACGTTCTCGGTGTACGACGTGGTCCACTGCATCGCCAGCTCGAGCGAGATCTTGCGCTCGGTGTCCTCCGACTCGAACGCGATGATCTCCTCATTGACGACCTCGGCCTTGCGCACCTTGTTGAGGTACTCGACGTAGTCGACCAGACCGCGCTCGTACAGGAACACATCGCCCGGCTGGCGGGTGACGACGGTGCCGTCGACCTCGTCTTCGAGAGCGGATGCCGGACGCTCGTCGCGCAGCGCGATGCGCAGCCCCTTGTTCAGGAACGCCATCTGCTGGAAGCGGGTGCGCAGCGTGTCGTAGTCGAAGTCGACCGACTCGGTGAAGATCTCGGGATCCGGCCAGAACGTGATGGTCGTGCCGGTCTCATCCGTCGGCTCGCCCTTCTCGAGCTGCTGCTGCGGAACGCCGCCGTCGGCGAACCGGTGCCGCCAGACGAAGCCCTTCTGCCTGACCTCGACATCGAAGCGGGTCGAGAGCGCGTTGACCACCGACGAGCCGACGCCGTGCAGACCGCCCGAGACGGCGTAGGCGCCGCCGCCGAACTTGCCGCCCGCGTGCAGGATCGTGAGCACGACCTCGACCGTCGACTTGCTGGGGTCGGACGAGTGCGGATCGACGGGGATGCCGCGGCCGTTGTCGACCACGCGCACCGCACCGTCTTCGAGAATGGTGACCTCGATGTTGTCGGCATGACCGGCCAGAGCCTCGTCAACCGAGTTGTCGACGATCTCGTACACGAGGTGGTGCAGACCGCGCGGCCCGGTGGAGCCGATGTACATGCCGGGCCGTTTGCGGACGGCTTCCAGTCCCTCCAGGATCTGGATCTGGTCGGCCCCGTAGTCGCCGGAGACCTTCGAGGAGCTGTTCTCGGTCGCTGCGTTCATCGAAGCGTCATCGGCGTTCTCTTCAGGCGTCATCAGAAATGGTTCTCCACATCGAAAGTAATACCCATTCTAGTGGGTTGCGAGGGCCGACATGCGCCTCAAACGCCGTGTGATCGCTTCTGAGCGCTTGAGGGTGCGGGCGTGGTGTCCTACCCGTAGGTATCCCGTGGGCCCCGCCCGGGCACAACCCGCGGACCCCATTTCCACGACGGCACGTCCGGCCCGATGAAGCGGATGTTCTGCACGCCGGCGTCGGGATAGCGGGTGGTGATCTCGGTCATGATGACCCCCCGCATGAACTGCAGGTTCTTCGCCCACGCGGTCGAATCGCACTTCACGGTGAGCACCCCGCGCTCGAGAGACACCGGCTCGGAGTGCTTCGCCGTGTCGGCGCCGGCGAGTTCGGCCCACTGCCTGACGAGATCCTCGGCGGCGAGGGTCTTCTCCCACCCCGAATCCTTCGTGAGCTTCGCCAGCACATCGCCGAGCATGCCGGGATCGCGCCCCTTGGTGAACGGCGCGTTGTCGTCATCGACCTCGATGCGCTTCCGGCGCTTCCAGTTCTTCGCGCTCGGCTTGAGCCCGCGCAGGCGCAGGTAGGTCGCGATCGTCTCGGGAGGCTGCGGCCCTTCGACCGGCTCAGGGACCCGGGTCATCGGCATCCTCCCTCTCATCGCTGATCGTGCCGGCGCTGATCCGCACGACATGACGGTGCAGCGGCTCGGGGATGTCGGCCTCGACCGCCGCCGTCACGATCACCTGCTCGTATCCCGCGGTCAGCGCCGCGAGGCGCTGACGGCGGTCGGCATCCAGCTCGGCGAAGACGTCGTCGAGGATCAGCACCGGGTCGCCGGCCGGGGACTCGGCTCGCAGCAGCTCGGCGGATGCGAGACGCAGAGCCAGCGCGACCGACCACGATTCGCCGTGGGAGGCGTACCCCTTCACCGGCAGATCGCGCACCCGCAGGATGAGATCGTCGCGGTGCGGACCGACGAGGGTGAGACCGCGGTCGATCTCCTTGCTGCGCTTGGCCTGCAGCGCCGAGCGGAACTGGTCGGCGATCTCGCCGCGCGGATCGACGCCCGCGTCGACCTCGTCGTCGGACTCGTCTTCGGGAACCGCCCCGCGCACCGACAGGGCCCATTCGAGCTGCGGACGGTGGTCCGCACCCGCGATGGCCGCATAGGCATCGGCCACCGGACCCTGCAGGTCGGCGGCGAGCCGGAGCCGTGCGTGGATGATCTCCGAGCCCAGGGCGATGAGCTTGTCGTCCCACACATCCAGGGTCGAAAGCCCCTCGCCGCGCACCCCGCGGGCGCGCGCCGACTTCAGCAGGGCCGTGCGCTGGCGCAGCACCCGCTCATAGTCGGCGATCACACCGGCCATGCGCGGGATGCGCTGAATCAGCATCTGATCAGCGAATCTTCGGCGTGACGACGGGTCGCCGCGCACGATCTGCAGGTCTTCCGGGGCGAACAGCACCACGTGCGCATAGCGGGGCAGCTCGTTCACCTTCGACGGGGACCCGTTGATGCGGGCCTTGTTCGAGCCCTGCCTGTTCAGCTGCACCTCGACGAGCACCTTGCGCTCTCCGTGCGCGAGACGCGCCCGGATGACGGCGAAGTCCTTCCCGTCCCTCACCAGCGGGGCGTCAGACGACACCCGATGCGAGCCCAGGGTGGCGAGGAAGACGATCGCCTCGGCGAGATTCGTCTTGCCCTGGCCATTGCTGCCGACCAGCACGTTCGGACCGCGGTGCAGAGCCAGATCAGCGGTCGCGTAATTGCGGAAATCGACCAGGTTCAGGTGCTCCACAATCACCGCTTCAGCCTACCTTCGGGCCCCGACATCGGCCCCTGCAGAACCTCAGCGCAGCAGGAGGTTCGGCTGCAGCAGGTACTTGAACGAATCGAGTCCGGCCTGGTCGACCGAGGTCTGACTCGTGATGAGCACCGGGCTGAGCTTGTTCGCGTTGTCGCTCGACGTGAATGTGACACGGGTGAACTCGCTGCGAACCGCGCCGAGAGCCTCGAGCAGGTACTGCGGGTTGAGACCCAGGGTCACCTCGTCGCCGCCGTTCAGGTGCGCGTCGACCGACTCGGATGCCCGTGCCTGCTCGCTGCCCGAGGCATCCATCGTCACTCCGTCGGCGCCGAACGTGAACCGCAGCGGTGCCGAGCGGTCGAGCACCAGCGCGACGCGACGGACCGCCTCGATCAGCTCCGCCGTGTTGACCACCGCGTAGTGGTCGGTCTGCTCGGGGAAGAGCCGGCGCACGGGCGGGAAATTTCCCTTGATCAGCAGAGAAGTGACGGTCTTGTTGCCGGCGGTGAAGGCGATGATCTCGCGATCCCCCGCGCCCGAGAACGCGACCTCGATGGTGCCCGCATGAGCGAAGGTCTTGCCGACCTCGGTCAGGGTGCGCGCCGGGACCAGCGCGGACTGCTCGGCGACCTCGCCGTCCCACGGCACGTCGCGCAGCGACACGCGATAGCGGTCGGTGGCGACCAGGCTGAGGTTGTGATCCGCGACTTCGAGCTGCACGCCGGTGAGCACCGGGGTGACGTCGTCGCGCGATGCGGCGAAGGCCACCTGCGCGATCGCGGTCGCGAAGTCCTCGGCCGGGACGACACCGGTCGATCCGGTGACCTCGGGGATCGAGGGATATTCCTCGACAGGCATGGCTGCAAGGGTGAAGCGCGCCGATCCGCAGGTGACGGCGATCCCGCCGTCACCCTCGACGGCGATCTCGATCGGCGCGTTGGGCAGGCGGCTCGCGATGTCGGAGAGCAGACGTCCGTGCACGAGGATCGTGCCGGGTTCGTCGACCGTCGCCTCGATCGTCGTGCGGGCTGAGGCTTCGTAGTCGAATGCCGAGAGGGTCAGTCCCTCACCGGATGCTTCGATCAGCACTCCGGCGAGGATCGGCTGCGGATTGCGCTGCGGGAGCAGCTTGACGACGAAGGACACAGCCTCGCTGAACACATCGCGGTTGACCTGGAACCTCACGGGCGCTCCCTCGTTGCCTCGGCTCACTGCAGTGGGCGCACTGCAGGCGATCCCATGCTAGCCGCAGGAGACGAGCGCTCCACCACCCGGATTGCGAGATCGGCGCCGGTTCGTCCACATCCGTCTGGTCATCGGATGAGCCCTCTCCAGATGGAATTCTCTTAACGGTGTTAACAACTGTGGATTCTGTGGATAACTCGGTGGATATCAGCGGGGAGTAGGAAACTACACACGTGTCACATGTGGAATCCCTGAGGAATCCGCGGGATACGGAGGTGTGAGCCTCTCGAGCGTCGACGCCCGTTATCCACAGGTGGGTGGTGGCGGAGGCATCCGGACGCGCGAGTTTCCACAAGTTATCCACAGGCCCTGCGGAGAACCATCGCGATTTCCGGTGGGATCAGGCGTGTCGCACGATCAGCGACGGCTGATCTGGGTGGTGATCTCGGTGACCTGGTTGTATAGCGATCGACGCTGCTTCATGAGCTCGCTGATCTTCTTGCAGGCGTACATGACCGTGGTGTGATCGCGGTTGCCGAAGAGCTGACCGATCTTCGGCAGTGACAGGCTCGTGCGCTCACGGCACAGGTACATGGCGATCTGGCGTGCGGTCGCGATCTGCTGCGAACGGCTCGATCCGTACAGGTCGTCGACCGTCAGCTTGAAGTAGGCCGCCGTCGCCGTGATGATGTCGGTCGGCGAGATGATGTTGTCTTCGGTGGTGTCGACGATGTCGCGCAGCACCGTCTGGGCCAGTGAGATGTCGAGCATCGAGCGGTTCAGGCTCGCGAACGCCGAGACCCGGATGAGGGCGCCCTCGAGCTCGCGGATGTTCGACGAGACGACGGTCGCGATGTATTCGAGCACCTCATCGGGGATGTGCAGCGACTCGCTCTGCGCCTTCTTGCGGAGGATCGCGATGCGGGTCTCGAGATCGGGCGCCTGCACGTCGGTGATCAGGCCCCACTCGAAGCGGCTGCGCATGCGGTCTTCGAACCCGGTGAGCAGCTTGGGAGCCACGTCGCTGGTGATCACGACCTGCTTGTTGTGATCGTGCAGCTGGTTGAAGGTGTGGAAGAACGCCTCCTGGGTCTCGGCACGACCCTGCAGGAACTGGATGTCGTCGATGAGCAGGATGTCGACCTCGCGGTACCGGCTCTGGAATGCGGCGCCGCGGTTGTTGGCGATCGAGTTGATGAAGTCGTTGGTGAACTCCTCGCTCGAGACGTATCTGACCTTCACACCGGCATAGAGCGACTGCGCGTAATCCCCGATCGCATGCAGCAGGTGGGTCTTGCCCAGTCCGGAATCGCCGTAGATGAACAGCGGGTTGTACGCCTTCGCCGGGGCTTCGGCGACCGCGACCGCGGCGGCGTGGGCGAAGCGATTCGACTGTCCGATGACGAAGTTGTCGAAGGTGTACTTGGGATTCAGGCGTGATTCGTGCCGCAGGGGAGCAGGCTGCTGCTCCATCGGGGATTCGACGCGCATCGGTTCGGCGATCGCGAAATCCGAGACGGCGATCGGGGCGGTCGGCTGGTCGACGAGTTCGTGGTTCACGACCGTTCGGTACGAGGTGACCTCGTCGCCGATCGCCGAGAGCGCCTCCATCATGGGCACTCGCAGCCGCTTGTTGATCTGCGCGGCGGTGAGGTCGTTGGGCACGTCCAGGTACAGCACGCCGCCCATGATCCCGGCCGGCACGACCAGGCTCAGGAAGCCGTGCAGCTGCGGACTGACTCGATCGTCGCCGGCGAGTCGCTCGAGCAGGGTTGACCAGATGGGCACATCGGGATGGGCGGCAGAGGTCATGGTGCTCCGGGCGAAGTTGTGGAAAACGCGCCGTAAAGCGTGATCTCCCCCTGTGGATAACGTCGGATGCCACGGTAGTCATCGGTGGGGTTAACAGCAAGCCGCCCGCGGAAACACGCGGGTGTGTCGCGTGAGAGCGAGATCTTCACAGTTGTGGATAATGGGTGTGCGCAACTCGACGGTCATGGCACCGCGATCGGATGCGTCAGGCCATGGCATCCGGACGCGGATTTGCCCTGCGTGGCGGCAGGTCGTACCCTTAATCGGTTGACTTATGCCATTTTAGGCAGTACCCCCCCGTCTCCGGTTGATTCGACCCGGTGACACCATTCCCGGAGTGATTCCATGAGCAAGCGCACTTTCCAGCCCAACAACCGTCGTCGCGCCAAGAAGCACGGCTTCCGCGCCCGCATGCGCACCCGCGCCGGCCGCGCCATCCTGTCGGCTCGCCGCGCGAAGGGCCGCACCGAGCTCTCGGCCTGACCGCCCAGTGCTCGCCCGGCCGAATCGACTGACTCGCGGTGTCGACTACCGACAGGTGGTCCGCCGGGGAACGCGATGCGGCGGACCACGCCTGATCACCTCGGTGCTCGTCGGCGCGGAGCAGCGGGCACCCCGGTTCGGGTTCATCATCAGCAAGCAGGTAGGAACCGCCGTGGTTCGCAACACCGTTCGCCGACGCCTCAAGGCAGTGTGCGCGGAGTTCATCGACATGGTTCCTGAGGGCACGGATGTCGTCATCCGTGCCCTTCCTGCATCCGCCGACGCGGATTTCTCCTCCCTTCGCACCGACGTCGAGCGCTGCCTGCGTCGCGTTCTCGTCGGATCGGCGCCGGCATGAGTGCGCTGCCCTCCTACGCCTTCGGAACGGCGCGGTTCCGGGCATCCGATCTGCTGCGCGGCATCCTGCTTCTGCCCCGCAATCTCGTTCTCGCATTTCTTGCGCTGTACCGCGCGGTGATCTCCCCGCTCTATGGGGATGTGTGCAGGTATTACCCGTCCTGTTCCGCGTACGCTGTAGGAGCGGTTCAGCAGAACGGCGCCGTGTGGGGAGCAGTGCTCTCGGCCTGGCGCATCCTGCGTTGCAATCCGTGGAGCGCGGGCGGCGTCGACGACGTCAAGCCCCACGCTCGTTTCCGATACGACCTGACCCCGCGCGGGTTCGTCGTACCCGCTCGAAAGGACTGAACAGTGGGTCTTGACCTCCTGCTCGCGAACTCACCCTCGCCTGACCCGAACGCCGGCGGTTTCGACCTGTTCGGCGTCATCCTGTGGCCCCTGAAGTGGGCCGTCGAGCTCATCCTGGTGGCGTGGCACTGGCTGCTCACGGCGATGGGCATGGCACCGGCCGAGGGCATCACGTGGGTGCTGTCGATCGTCGGGCTGGTGATCGTCGTCCGCGCCGCCGTGTTCCCGCTGTTCGTGAAGCAGATCAAGAGCCAGCGCAAGATGATGGAAATCGCTCCTGAACTGCGAAAAGTTCAGGAGAAGTACCGCGGGAAGAAGGATCAGCTCTCTCGTGAGGCGATGAGCCGCGAGACCATGGCGCTGTACAAGAAGCACGGCACGACGCCGATGTCGAGCTGTCTTCCGCTTCTCGTGCAGATGCCGATCTTCTTCGCTCTGTTCAGCGTGCTGCGCGATGTGGGCATGCACGCCCAGGCGGGCATGGGCGGTGTCGGTCTGCTGAACACGGAGCTGACCAGGGAGTTCTACGACGCCAAGCTCTTCGGCACGGTGTCGCTGCACGAGACTCTCGGCGACGCCTGGAATTCGGGAAACACCCCGGCGATCATCCTGCTGGCGATTCTCGTGGTGCTGATGATCGTGTCGCAGTTCTTCACCCAGCTGCAGATCATCTCGAAGAACCTGTCGCCCGAGGCCAAGACCGGCCAGGCGTACCAGATGCAGAAGATCATGCTGTATGTGCTGCCGCTCGGCTTCATCTTCTCGGGTGTGTTCTTCCCGCTGGGTGTGGTCATGTACTGGTTCGTGTCGAACCTGTGGACCATGGCGCAGCAGTTCCTCGTCATCCGTGAGATGCCGACCCCTGGGTCCGAGGCGGCGAAGGCTCGCGAAGAGCGCCTGGCACGCAAGGGCAAGGCGGTCAACGCGCAGGGCAAGGTCGTCCCGATGTCCGTGTACGAGGCAGAGGAGCGGCGCAAGTTCGAGGAGCTCGAGAAGGCGAAGGCCGAGACTCCCAAGCGCGAGCAGCCGATGAGCAAGAAGCGTGCGAAGAAGAAGGGCTCCAACTGATGACTGACGACGTGAAGACCGACCCCTCGCTCGAGGAGCTCGAGCACGAAGGCGACGTCGCCGCGGACTTCATCGAAGAGCTGCTCGACATCGCCGACATCGATGGCGACCTGAACCTCGATGTGCGCCAGGGGCGCGCGTACGTGTCCGTCGAGGCGGAGGGCGACGGCCTGTCGGTGCTGTCCGAGCCCGACACCGTGCAGGCGCTGCAGGAGATCACGCGACTGGCCGTGCAGAGTCGGACCGGTACGTTCTCACGGCTGATCCTCGACATCGGAGGATCTCGCGATACCCGCCGGCGTCAGCTGGAGCAGCTGGTGGATGCCGCGGTCGCCAAGCTCGAGGCGGGTGCGACCCAGGCGTCTCTGCCGTCGATGTCGAGCTATGAGCGCAAGCTGGTGCACGACATCGTCTCGGAACGTGGCCTCACGTCGGAGTCGTACGGCGACGGTGCTGACCGGCACACGGTGATCTCCCGCGCCTGATGTTTCACGTGGAACGTGGGGACACGCTCCCGGTCGTTGCCCCCGGTCGGTGAGCGGGCGCAGCGAGTCGAGACGCCCTCACAGCAGATCCGCGCGGGCATCAACGCCCCCTTCCCGCACCTCCCCCGATTTCTAGGATCCTCTTCATGACCACCCCCGACGTCGAGTCCGAACCCGCGGTCGCAGCGGAGCTGTTCGGTGATCGCATCGACCTGGCGCGCCGATTCACGGCGTCGCTCGTGGCCGAGGGTGAGCTGCGTGGCTTGATCGGTCCCCTCGAATTGCCGCGCATCTGGACACGTCACATCCTGAACTCGGCCATCGCCGCGCCGCTCTTCTCGGGGTCGGTCGCGGATGTCGGTTCCGGAGCGGGGCTCCCCGGTCTCGTTCTGGCGGTCAGCCGCCCCGACGTGCAGTGGACGTTGATTGAGCCGATGGAGCGACGTGTCACCTGGTTGAACGAGCAGGTGGACGCTCTGGGCCTGGATAACGTGCGAGTGATGCGAGCGCGGGCCGAAGATGTGGGTCTTGAGTTCGACGTCGTCACGGCTCGTGCGGTGAGTGCGATGCGCACGCTCGTCCCGATCACTGCTCCGCTGGTCAGAGACGGTGGCGAGCTGATCCTGCTGAAGGGGCACAACGTGCCCGCCGAGATCGAATCGGCGCAGAAGGTGCTGAAGAAGCACAAGGTGACGGATGTCTCCGTCCAGGTGCTGGGGGAGGACTTCCTGTCCGAGCCCACTCGCGTCGTCCGCGCCCGCGTCCGCGCCTGACCCCCGCGATCGATGAGCGAGCGGAGCGGTTCCGCCGCGAAAGTAGGCTCGCACACCTCGCCGCCACGCGGGCGATGCGTTTCACGTGAAACGCCCGCGTCTCCCGGTCGTTGAGCGAGCGCAGCGAGCCGAAACGCACCGCACCTGTTGCCCGAACCGGCCCTGTGCTTACGCCGGCGATGCGTTTCACGTGAACGCCTCCATGCCTCGGTCGTTGAGCAGCGAAGCGAGTCGAAATGGGTTTCAGGTGAAACGCCCGCGTCCCCCGGTCGTTGAGCGAGCGCAGCGAGTCGAAACGCACCGCACCTGTTGCCCGAACCGGCCCTGTGCTTACGCCGG
>NZ_DAMDLU010000065.1:0-14886 GCF_032084865.1 Microbacterium sp. | reverse complement strand
CCCCGTTCCACCGCCGGCGTGGCGTGCGCTGCTGAACGCTCCGCCCTCGGCGACGTCCGCGCTGCCGCTCGCCCTCGGCATCGAGCTGCGGGTGCGTCCGCGCCACTCGTTCGACCGGTGGGGGCCCGCCGCCCTGCAGACGGCGACACCCCGGGACCTCGCCGGCGGTCACGGTGAGATCCTGCTCTGCGTCCGCCCGCTCATGCGCAGCGAGTCGACCGGCCGATGGATCCACGGCGACGCCTCCTGGGACTCCGTCCGACGCTCGTCGGGGCGCTTCGACCCGGATCAGGCGCGGTGGTTCACCGACTTCCTCAACATCGCGCGCGACTCGCTGCTCTCGGGCACCGCCGGCGACTGGATGGCGCTCGACCGTGTCGAGACGCCGCTGCTGTGGCAGCACGTCGACGCGCTGGCCGGCCTGGGCATCCCGATCATCCCGACGCAGAAGCACACCGCCGTGCACGTCGCCCAGGACGCGGCGATCGGTCTGCGCATCGATCCCGCAGACAGCGGCGGACTCACGATCGGCGTCGACGCGGTGCTCGACGGGCGGCCTGCGCCGGCCGAGCAGCTGCGCCCGATCGGGCGCATCGGACTGTACCGGTGGGAGCTGGTGGGATCGGGCGTGGTCGTTACTTTCGCGCGCATTGCGCTCGCACCCGCCGTTCTGAACGCCCTCAACACCCCGGCGTCGATCGATGTCCCGCAGCACGACCGGGAGAGGTTCCTCGCCGAGGCCTACCCCGTGCTCGCCAGGCAGACGGTGGTGACGGCTCCGGACCACCTCGCTCTGCCCTCGCTCGCCGTGCCCGAGCCGGTGCTGCGGGTGGCGTTCCGCGACGGGCACCGCGTCGCTTATCGATTCGAGTGGGAGTACGCCGGGCACGCCTCGGTCGCCGTCGCCGAGGGCTCGGAGCCGTTCCGCGATCCGGATGCCGAGCGCCGGCGCCTCCGCGAGATCGAGGCGATCTGGGCGGGTGCGACCCACGACGAGTTCCGCCATCGCGCGGACCTCGAGCAGATCGCCGCGGCGGAGTGGGCCGCGCACGTGCTGCCCGAGTTCGAATCGAGCAACGTGAAAATCGTCGTCACGGGCCGTCGAACCCGGTACAGAGAGCTGACCGGGACGCCCGAGATCTCGGTGTCGACGGTCGAGTCGACCGACGCCGACTGGTTCGACCTCGGGGTGCTCGTGAAGATCGACGGACACTCCATCCCGTTCACCCCGCTGTTCACCGCGCTGAGCATGCGACGTACCAAGCTCATGCTCGTCGACGGCACGTACTTCTCGCTCGCGCATCCCGCCCTGCAGCAGCTGCGCGACCTCATCGACGAGGCGGGCGCGCTCACCGAATGGGAGACGGGCCCGCGGATCAGCCGCTATCAGACCGCGCTCTGGGAGGACTTCGAGGATCTAGCCGACGAATCGGAGCAGGCGGTCAGCTGGCGCGCCACGGCCGAGGGTCTGCGCGGCATCGAACGCGTGCCCCGCACCGCACCGCCTGCGGGCTTGCGCGCACAGCTGCGTCCCTACCAGCAGCAGGGACTCGACTGGCTGGCGTTCCTGTGGCAGCACCGGCTCGGAGGCATCCTCGCCGACGACATGGGCCTCGGGAAGACCCTTCAGCTGCTCGCGCTCATCGCGCACGCGGTGGAAGCGGGGGAGCAGCGTCCCTTCCTCGTGATCGCACCCACCTCGGTGCTCGGCACGTGGCGCAGCGAAGCGAGCCGGTTCGCCCCCGACCTGCGCGTTCGCGTCGTCGACGGCACCGGATCGCGACGAGCGGACGAGGTCGCCGCTATGGCCGCCGGGGCCGACATCATCGTCACCTCCTACACGCTGCTGCGCCTCGATGCCGAGGAGTATCAGGGCATCGACTGGGCGGGTGTGATCATCGACGAGGCCCAATTCGCGAAGAACCCCGCCACGAAGGTGCACCAGGCGATCGCGCAGCTGCGATCCGACGTCACGATCGCCGTCACCGGCACGCCGCTCGAGAACAGCCTGACCGACCTGTGGGCACTGTTCTCGCTGACCGCGCCGGGGCTGTTCCCGTCTCAGCGTCGCTTCCGAGAGGAGTACGTGCAGCCGATCGAGCAGGGCAAGGTTCCGGAGAACGAGGAGGGGGCGCCGTACCGGCAGCGACGGCTCGAACGGCTGCGCCACCGCATCCGACCGCTCATGCTGCGACGCACGAAGGAACTGGTCGCGAGCGACCTGCCCGAGAAGCAGGTGCAGGAGCTGTTCGTCGACCTGAGCCCCGCGCACCGGGCCGTCTACGACACCGTCCTGCAGCGAGAGCGTCAGAAGGTGCTCGGCCTGCTCGCCGACCTCGACCGCAATCGCTTCATCGTGTTCCGCTCGCTCACGATGCTGCGGATGCTCGCGCTGTCGCCGCGGCTGATCGACCCGGATGCCGATGACGCGACCTCCGCGAAACTGGACGTGCTGCTCGAGCACGTGCAAGAGCTGCGCGCGGAAGGGCACCGGGCGCTCGTCTTCAGCCAGTTCACGTCTTACCTCGAGATGGCCGCCGAGCGGCTGCGCGCCGCGGGAATCGCCTACGACTACCTCGACGGGTCGACGCGCCGCCGGGACGATGTCATCGACGGGTTCCGCTCGGGTGACGCGCCGGTGTTCCTGATCAGCCTCAAGGCCGGCGGGTTCGGGCTCACTCTCACTGAGGCCGACTACGTGCTGCTGCTCGACCCGTGGTGGAACCCCGCGACTGAAGCGCAGGCCATCGATCGCACGCACCGGATCGGGCAGACGCAGCGCGTGTTCGTGTACCGACTGATCGCCGCGGGCACCATAGAGGAGAAGGTGTTGGCGCTGCAGCAGCGCAAGGCGCGGCTGTTCACCGCGGTGATGGACGACGAGGCGCTGTTCTCGCAGGCGCTCACCGTCGACGACATCCGCGGGCTGCTCGAGCCGTGAGCGGCGCGCCACGGGTATCCGGATAACCACGGCCGGTCATCGGACGCGCTCAGCGAGCGCTCGGTAGAATCGACGTCGTCCAACCCTGAGGAGAGACATGCGGATCACGGGACTCGGCCACGCCGGGATGTTCATCGAGACGGTCGGCGGAAACATCATCTGCGACCCCGTTCTCGGGCCTTCCTTCTACGGCTCCTGGTTCCCGTTCCCCGACAACCGCGGCCTCGACTGGGAGCGCCTGGGACGCGAGGCGGACTTCCTGTACATCTCGCACCGTCACCGCGACCACTTCGATCCGAACCTGCTCGAGAAGTACATCTCGAAGGACATCGAGGTGCTGCTGCCCGAGTACGTCACCGACGACCTCGAGGTCGACATCCGGGGGCTCGGCTACAACAACATCACGTACGCGCCCGCGGGCCAGGTGATCGAGCGCGGTGATCTGAAGATCATGATCACGCCGCTGCGCGCCCCGAGCGACGGCCCGATCGGCGACTCGTCGCTGAGCGTCGACGACGGCACGGCATCCATCCTCAACCAGAACGACTCGCACCCGCTGGATCTGGAGGCGCTGCTGTCGTTCGGCAAGCCCGAGGCGTACTTCACCCAGGTGTCGGGCGCGATCTGGTGGCCGATGGTCTACGACCTGCCTCAGGATGCCAAGCAGAAGTTCGCCGCGCTGAAGCGCGACGCGCAGAACAAGCGCGCCATGTACTACATCGAGAAGGTCGACGCGCCGCACGTCTTCCCGATGGCAGGGCCACCCATGTTCCTGCGCGACGAGCTGTTCCGCTTCAATGGCACCGGCCAGGACGACGACTCGATCTTCACGGATCAGAAGGAGTTCCTGGCCCACATGAAGGAGCTGGCACCGAAGTACGACGGCCACCTCTTCATCCCGGGCACCGTCGTGGAGATGAACCACGGTGAGATGACCGTCTCACAGAGCCTGTACTCGCAGCACGAGATCGACCACATCTTCGACGAGAAGTGGGAGTACCTCGAAGAGCAGCGTGCGACGCGCCAGCAGGAGATCCTCGACGAGGAGGCCACCCGTGCCGAGGTCCTCCCGCCTGCTGAGATGCTCGCCGCGATCAAGGAGTGGTGGGAGCCGCTGCTGAAGAAGTCGCGCACCATCCGCCTCGGTGTCGGCGGGCACGTCCGCTTCCGGATCGGGGAGCTGGACATGGTGGTCGACTTCCCGCGCGCCAAGGTCCGCGAGTACGCGGGCGAGGAGTGCGTGTACTGGTACACGATCCCGGCCGACCTCGTGTCGACGAACATCCGCGACCACGAGATCGACTGGTCGAACTCGATCTTCCTGTCGATGCAGTTCTCGGTCGGGCGCAGCGGCAAGTTCAACGAGTTCCTCACCACCTTCCTCAAGTGCCTCTCGGTCGACCGCATCGAGTACGTCGAGAACTGGTACCAGGAGCAGACCGACCAGACCGAGGACACCGAGATCGACGACTGGGTCGTGCAGCGCCGCTGCCCGCACCTGCGCGCCGACCTCACCCGCACCGGCACGATCGAGGACGGCGTCCTCACCTGCTCGATGCACGACTGGAAGTGGGACCTGAAGACAGGCAAGTGCCTGTCGACGGCAGGACACCCCATCCGCGCCGCGAAGCTCGACCCCGTCACCGACGAGGCGCTCCGCCTCGGGTCCTGAGCAGAAGCTCCTTCAGCGAGTTCGGTCGCAGATCGAGGGCGCTCAGTTCGTCACGCATGACGCGCTCCACGTCGTACCGACCGCGTGACGGGCCGTCGTATTCCGGGCCGTCGGCGCGCGTCGGATCGATGGACATGAGCGTCGCGGCATAGAACACCTCGGAGCGGATGCTGTCGAGCTGGCGCTCGTGGAGCACTCCGCCGAGTTCAGCCTCAGCACCCAGCTCTTCGCGGAGCTCACGGCGCAGGGCATCCTCGTGCGATGGGTCGCTAAGCATCACCCCGCCGCCGGGCGTCGTCCAGTACGGCGCCTGCCCGGGGTGCGTGCGCTTGATGAGGACGAACCGCCCATCGCCATCCGTCAGCACCGCGCGCACGCGCACCAGCGGGAGGGTGAGCTCGATCACCTCTGGGAACCGCAGCTGCTCCCAGAACTCGACCGCCGCGTCGCCGGACGGGATCAAGCCCTGGCCGACCATCCAAGCCGTCAGCACCATGCCATGGGTACCTACTATGAGGTGCGCGGCGTGATGCGTGAGCAGACCTTCGTGGAAACGCCGTGTCGCGGCATCCGGGCTCTCCCATTCTTCGTGACGCTCGTCGAGCCGCCCGCCGATCCAGGCACGACGAGCGTCACGGAACCCGTCATGCACGCGCTCGGCGCGGTCGATCTCGCGGAAGCGAGAATCCAGCAGCATCCGCCCTGATGGAACGGCCGCCATGACCGTAGCCGCAGCCTTCCGTTCCGGACTCGTCGAGATCACCGTGCACGGTCCCGCATTCAGATCGAGAGCCGCTGCGGCAGTGGCGCCAGACGACGACAGCGGCCACGCCGAAGGATCCAGCAAAGGATCGACGTCGGGCTGAGCATGCCGAACGAAGGTGATCCGGGACATGCTGATCAGCCTAAGTGCGAAGAGCGCACCCCCTCTGTACCACCCTGAGCCACAGCGGTACACCGGTGGCATGGCGACGACACTGTCGCGGATCCAGGTGACTCAGACGCCCGAACCGGCCGCGGGACTCGAACTGGCGGCGAAGGAGTGGCCCGGCGCCTCCCGCTCCGAGCTCGTCGTCCGATGAGCCCGTCCGGATCGCTCGACTCCGCGCGGAAGCTCGAGTGAAGCCGCCTGACGTCTGTGTGCCGGCGGCCGCGATCCAGCACGAGGCGACGCTCGCCACCTTCGACAAGCGCCTCGCTGATGTCGCCCGCGCCCGCGCCCACGGTGTCGACGTCGTCGGAGCATGACTCGAATCGCTCGAACAGAACCAGCAGCTCAAGCGCGCCGATGACCGCTCCGCGCCGCGGTGGGCGCTCTTCCGATCGGCTAGACTCGATCCAAAGCAACCTTTAACACCGTCCGGAGAGGCGGAGAAGGGAGCGGCCGTTGTCTGCACGCACTGTGCTGCACGAAGCCGATATCGCGCGTGCTCTGACGCGCATCGCCCACGAGATCCTCGAGTCCAACCGAGGAGCCGACAGACTCGTGCTCCTCGGCATCCCGACCAGGGGAGTGACGCTCGCCGATCGACTCGGCTCGGTCATCTCCGGCATCGCCGAGACCGACATCCCGGTCGGATCGCTCGACATCACGCTGTTCCGCGATGATCTGGCGAAGCACCCGACACGTGCGCCGAAGCGCACCGAGATCCCAGCCGGCGGCATCGACGGCAAGACCGTGGTGCTCGTCGACGACGTGCTCTTCTCGGGCCGCAGCATCCGCGCAGCGCTCGACGCCCTGCAGTCGATCGGCCGCCCGTCGGCGGTACGCCTGGCGATCCTCGTCGATCGCGGCCACCGCGAGCTGCCCATCCGACCCGACTTCGTCGGCAAGAACATCCCGTCGTCCCGCGCGGAGCGCGTCAACCTCCGCCTGCGCGAACTCGACGGAGTCGACGAGGTGACGATCGAATCATGAGGCACCTGCTCGACATCCGCACCCTCGATCGCGCGCAGGCGCTGCGCATCCTCGACGTCGCCGAGGACATGGCCGACACCCAGTCGCGCGAGGTCAAGAAGCTTCCGACGCTGCTCGGCAAGACCGTCGTAAACCTCTTCTTCGAAGACTCCACCCGCACCCGCATCTCGTTCGAGGCGGCGGCGAAGCGGCTCTCCGCCGACGTGATCAACTTCGCCGCGAAGGGCTCCAGCCTCTCGAAGGGCGAGAGCCTGAAGGACACCGCCCAGACCCTGGAGGCGATGGGGGCGGATGCCGTGGTCGTGCGCCACTCGGCATCCGGCGCACCGCGCACCCTGGCCACCAGCGGCTGGATCTCGGCCGGCGTGGTCAATGCCGGCGACGGTACGCACGAGCACCCGACGCAGGCGCTGCTGGACGCGTTCACGATCCGCAAGCGCCGCCACGGCGGTGACAGTCGAGGCCGCGACCTGTCCGGTCTGCGCGTCGTCATCGTCGGCGACGTGCTGCACTCGCGCGTGGCGCGCTCGAACGTCTGGCTGCTGTCGCTGCTCGGCGCCGACGTCACACTGGTGACGCCGCCGACGCTCGTGCCGCAGAACGTGTCGCAATGGCCGGTGCGGGTGCTCTACGACCTCGACGCCGCTCTCGCCGACGGTCCGGACGCCGTCATGATGCTGCGCATCCAGGCGGAGCGCATGCACGCCGCGTATTTCCCGACTGAACGGGAGTATTCCCGGCTGTGGGGGCTGGACGCCGTGCGCGCTGCGACGCTGCCGGACGATAGCATTGTGATGCACCCGGGGCCGATGAACCGTGGGCTCGAGATCTCATCCGAAGCCGCAGATTCCCCCCGTTCCACCGTGCTGGAGCAGGTCACCAACGGGGTCTCGGTGCGTATGGCCGTGCTCTACCTGCTGCTTGCAGGCGAGCGCAACGACGAAGAGGGGAAGTGAAGTGAGCCAGACCCTCGTCATCGAAGGCGTCCAGCTGCTCGGGCGCGAGAGCGCCGACATCGTGATCGAGAACGGTGTCATCGCCGAGATCGGCTCCGGGCTCAGTCGATCGGGTGCGCGTGTCATCGACGCCGCAGGCCTGATCGCGCTGCCGGGTCTCGTCGACCTGCACACGCATCTGCGTGAGCCCGGGTTCGAGGCGTCGGAGACCGTGCTGACCGGCACGCAGGCCGCGGCGGCCGGCGGCTTCACGGCGGTGTTCGCCATGCCGAACACCCAGCCCGTCGCCGACACCGCCGGTGTCGTCGAGCAGGAGCTGGCGCTCGGCGAGGCCGCGGGATACGCGACCGTGCAGCCGATCGGCGCCGTGACCGTCGGACAGAAGGGCGAGCGCCTCGCCGAACTCGGCGCCATGGCCGGATCCCGTGCCCGCGTGCGCGTGTTCAGCGACGACGGCTTCTGCGTGTGGGACCCGCTGATCATGCGGCGTGCGCTGGAGTACGTGAAGGCGTTCGACGGCGTCATCGCGCAGCATGCGCAGGATCCACGGCTGACCGAGGGCGCGCAGATGAACGAGGGCGTCGTGTCGGCCGAGCTCGGCCTCGCCGGCTGGCCGGCCGTCGCCGAGGAGTCGATCATCGCCCGCGACGTGCTCCTCGCCGAGCACGTCGGCTCCCGCCTGCACGTCTGCCACCTCTCGACCGCCGGCTCGGTCGACATCATTCGGTGGGCCAAGAAGCGCGGCATCCACGTCACCGCCGAGGTCACCCCGCACCACCTGCTGCTGACCGACGACCTCGTACGCGACTACGACGCCCGGTACAAGGTCAACCCGCCGCTGCGCACCGCGGAGGACATCATGGCCGTGCGCGAGGGGCTCGCCGACGGGACCATCGACATCGTCGCGACCGACCACGCCCCGCACCCGGCCGAGAACAAGGCGTGCGAATGGCAGGCCGCAGCGAACGGCATGGTCGGGCTCGAGAGCGCGCTGCGAGTGGTGCATCAGGCGATGGTGCAGACCGGGCAGCTGGACTGGGCCGACGTCGCGCGCGTGATGAGCGCGGCTCCCGCGCGGATCGGACGCCTCGACGGTTTCGGTGCGCTCGAGGTGGGGCGCCCCGCGCACGTCACGCTGTACGACCCGAGCGTGCCGGGTGTTTTCACCGAGGCCGACCTGCACGGGCGCAGCCACAACTCCCCATACCTCGGCCGAGAGCTTCCCGGTCGCGTGCAGTGGACGATCCACGGCGGCGTCGTGACCGTCGACGGGGGAGCGCTCGTCGAGCAGCTCCCCGGCAACGGGCGGAGCGAGACGAAGTGAGCCGTGAGCTCGCGGTGCTCGTCATCGCAGCAGTCGCCGCGCTCATCCTGCTCGCGATGTTCGTCGGCTGGCGCCGGCGACTCCGCCGCGACGCCGGGCTGACCGCGCCACTCGGCGTGCCTGAGCATGCCGAGGTGACCGGCAGGCACGAGATCCTGTACGTCGCCACCACCGAGCACGATCAGCCTCTCCAGCGGCTCGCCGTCAGCCCGCTGACGTACCGCGCTCGAGGCGAGCTCGTGCTCACCGATCGGGGTGTCGCCCTCAGCCTCGACGGCGCGCCGACCGTGTTCCTGTCATCCGCGCGGCTGCTCTCCGCCGACCGCGCGACCGTCGCCATCGACCGCGTCGTGGAGCGCGACGGTCTCATCCGCCTCGTCTGGCGGGCGACCGACGACATCCACGTCGATTCCTTCATCCGGCCCATCTCAGGTGGGCCCTCAGAGATCCTGCCGCAGCTCGAGCGCCTCTGCGCCGGCGCGGAGAACGGAGATAACTCGTGACATCCACCAACCAGGCGCCCCAGGGCCCTTCGACAGGCTCAGCGGCCCACGACGCTGCTGTGCTCGTGCTCGAGGACGGCAGTCGCTTCGAGGGGCGCGCATACGGCGCCCGCGGCACCACGCTCGGCGAGGTCGTCTTCGCCACCGGCATGTCCGGCTACCAGGAGACGCTGACCGACCCGTCGTACGCCGGGCAGATCGTGCTGCAGACCGCGCCGCACATCGGCAACACCGGCATGAACCGTGAGGACCAGGAGTCGTCGCGCATCTGGGTCGCCGGCTACATCGTGCGCGACCCCGCGCGACGCGTATCGAACTGGCGCTCGGAGGAATCGCTCGACGATGCCCTCGTGCGCGAGGAGATCATCGGCATCAGCGGCATCGACACGCGCGCTGTCACGCGCCGCATCCGCGATACGGGATCGATGCGCGGCGGCATCTTCTCGGGCGACGCCGCGGCGCTGCACGCCGACGAGCAGCTGCGCCAGGTGACCGCCGCGCCCGAGATGGCCGGTCAGAACCTGTCGGCCGTGGTCTCGGTCACCGAGCCCGTCGTGATCGCCGCGACCACCGAGCGCATCGGGAACCTGGCCGTGGTCGACCTGGGCATCAAGCAGTCCACGATCGATAACCTCGCTGCGCTGGGCTTCGACGTGCACGTGCTGCCGCAGTCCGCCTCCTTCGACGAGATCGTGTCGACCTCGCCCGACGCCGTGTTCTACTCGAACGGCCCGGGCGACCCCTCGGCGTCCGACGCGCAGGTCGCCGTGCTGCGACAGGTGCTCGACGCGCGCATTCCGTACTTCGGCATCTGCTTCGGCAACCAGCTGTTCGGGCGGGCGCTGGGGCTCGACACCTACAAGCTCACCTTCGGCCACCGGGGCATCAACCAGCCCGTCATCGACAAGGCCACCGGCCGCGTCGAGATCACGGCTCACAACCACGGCTTCGCGGTCGAGGCTCCGATCGAGGGCGAATTCGACAGCCCGCACGGCTACGGGAAGGTCGAGGTGAGCCACGTGGGTCTCAACGACCAGGTCGTCGAGGGGCTTCGTGCGCTCGACATCCCAGCCTTCTCGGTGCAGTACCACCCGGAGGCGGCGGCGGGTCCGCACGACGCCCACTACCTGTTCAGCAGATTCCGCGAACTCGTCGTCGCGACCCTTCGACAAGCTCAGGGACCCACTCAGGAAGGCGGCAACTGATGCCGAAGCGTGAAGACATCAACTCCGTCCTGGTCATCGGCTCCGGCCCGATCGTGATCGGCCAGGCCTGCGAGTTCGACTACTCGGGAACCCAGGCGTGCCGTGTGCTGCGCGAGGAGGGCGTGCGCGTCATCCTGGTCAACTCCAACCCGGCGACGATCATGACCGATCCCGACTTCGCCGACGCGACGTACATCGAGCCGATCACCCCCGAGGTCATCGAGACGATCATCGCCAAGGAGAAGCCGGATGCCATCCTGCCGACCCTCGGCGGTCAGACCGCACTGAACGCGGCCATGGCGCTGCACGAGCGCGGCATCCTCGAGAAGTACGACGTCGAGCTCATCGGCGCGAAGGTCGACGCGATCCGTCGTGGTGAAGACCGTCAGGTCTTCAAGGAGCTCGTCCTCGAGGCGGGCGCCGACGTCGCGAAGTCGGTCATCTGCCACACCATGGACGAGCTGATCGCCGGTGCGGCAGAGCTCGGTTACCCGCTCGTCGTGCGCCCGTCGTTCACGATGGGCGGCCTGGGCTCGGGCTTCGCGTATGACGAGACCGACCTTCGCCGCATCGGCGGCGCGGGCCTGCACGACTCGCCGACGAACGAGGTGCTGCTCGAGGAGTCGATCCTCGGGTGGAAGGAGTACGAGCTCGAGCTCATGCGCGACACCTCCGACAACACGGTGGTCGTGTGCTCGATCGAGAACGTCGACCCGGTCGGCGTGCACACGGGCGACTCGATCACCGTGGCCCCGGCGCTCACGCTCACCGACCGCGAGTACCAGAAGATGCGCGACATCTCGATCGACATCATCCGCTCGGTCGGCGTCGACACCGGCGGCTGCAACATCCAGTTCGCCGTCGACCCGAGCAACGGGCGCATCATCGTCATCGAGATGAACCCGCGTGTCTCGCGCTCGTCGGCGCTGGCGTCGAAGGCGACCGGATTCCCGATCGCGAAGCTCGCCGCCAAGCTGGCGCTCGGCTACCGCCTCGACGAGATCCCGAACGACATCACCGGCGTCACCCCGGCGAGCTTCGAGCCGACCCTCGACTACGTCGTGGTCAAGGTGCCCCGCTTCGCGTTCGAGAAGTTCCCCGCAGCTGACGCCACGCTCACCACCACCATGAAGTCGGTGGGTGAGGCGATGGCCATCGGGCGCAACTACACGACCGCGCTGCAGAAGGCGCTGCGCTCGCTCGAGAAGCGCGGCTCCAGCTTCCACTGGGGCGACGAGACCCGCTCGGTCGACGAGCTGCTCGAGATCGCGAAGACCCCGACCGACGGCCGCATCGTCGTGCTGCAGCAGGCGCTGCGCAAGGGCGCGACGATCGAGCAGGCCTTCGACGCCACCGCGATGGACCCGTGGTTCCTCGACCAGATCGTGCTGATCAACGAGGTCGCAGACAGCGTCGCCGCAGCTGGCGAGCTCGATCGCGCCACCCTGCGCCTCGCCAAGGAGCACGGCTTCAGCGACGCCCAGATCGCGCAGCTGCGCGGTCTCGACGAGGCCGAGGTGCGCGGCATCCGCCATGGTCTGGACGTGCGCCCGGTGTTCAAGACGGTCGACACCTGCGCCGGCGAGTTCCCGGCCCTGACGCCGTACCACTACTCGAGCTACGACTTCGAGACCGAGGTCGCGCCGAGCGAGCGCACCAAGATCGTCATCATCGGCTCGGGCCCCAACCGCATCGGACAGGGCGTGGAGTTCGACTACTCGTGCGTGCACGCCTCGTTCGCGCTGTCGGATGCCGGGTACGAGACGGTCATGGTCAACTGCAACCCCGAGACGGTCTCGACCGACTACGACACCTCCGACCGCCTGTACTTCGAGCCGCTGACGCTCGAGGACGTGCTCGAGGTGCTCGACGCGGAGGCACGCAGCGGCACCATCCTCGGCGTCGTCTGCCAGCTCGGCGGCCAGACGCCGCTGGGACTCGCGAAGGGCATCGAAGCGGCCGGGTACACCGTGCTCGGCACCAGCCCCGCCGCGATCGACCTGGCCGAGGAGCGCGAGCTGTTCGCCCGCCTGCTCGACGACGCCGGCCTCGTCGCCCCGCGCAACGGCACGGCGATCGACGTCGACGGCGCGGTGCGCATCGCCGAGGACATCGGCTATCCGGTGCTCGTGCGTCCCAGCTTCGTGCTGGGCGGTCGCGGCATGGAGATCGTCTACGACACCCCGTCGCTGCGCGACTACTTCGTGCGCACCGCGGGCGAGGTCATCATCGAGGAGGGCAAGCCGCTGCTCGTCGACCGATTCCTCGACGACGCGATCGAGCTCGACGTCGACGCGCTGTACGACGGCACCGACCTGTACATCGGCGGCGTCATGGAGCACCTCGAAGAGGCCGGCATCCACTCCGGCGACTCGAGCTGCACCCTCCCGCCGGTGTCGCTCGGCCGCACCGACATCGACCGGGTGCGCACCGCGACCCTGGCCATCGCGCAGGGTGTGGGCGTGCGCGGCCTGCTGAACGTGCAGTTCGCGATCAGCGCCGGCGTGCTCTACGTCATCGAGGCCAACCCCCGTGCGAGCCGCACGGTGCCGTTCGTGTCGAAGGCCCTGGGCATCCCGATGGCGAAGGCCGCGAGCCGCCTCATGGCGGGCGCGACGATCGCCGAGCTGATCGACGAGGGCATGCTGCCCGCGCAGGACGGTTCGCGGGTGCCGCTGGGCGCCCCCGTCGCAGTGAAGGAGGCGGTGCTGCCGTTCAAGCGCTTCCGCACCCACGACGGCAAGGTGGTCGACTCGGTGCTCGGCCCCGAGATGCGCTCGACGGGTGAGGTCATGGGAATCGACCGTGACTTCCCGACCGCTTTCGCGAAGAGCCAGTCCGCCGCGTACGGCGGGATGCCGACGTCGGGCACCGTGTTCATCTCGGTCGCCGACGCCGACAAGCGCGAGGTCATCCTGCCGGCGCACCGCCTGCAGCAGCTCGGTTTCACCCTCGTCGCGACCGAGGGCACGGCCGAGATCCTCGGCCGCAACGGCATCAAGGCGCAGGTCGTGGCGAAGTACAGCGAGACCAGGGAGAGCGGCGAGCGGAACATCGTCGACCTGATCAACGACGGGGAGATCGACATCGTCGTGAACACCCCGTCGGGCGGTTCCGCGCGCGCCGACGGGTACGAGATCCGTGCCGCGGCGGTCGCCGCCGACAAGGCGCTGTTCACCACCATGGCCGTGCTCGGCGCCGCGGTGACCGGCATGGATGCGACGCAGTCGGGCTTCGAGGTGCGCAGCCTGCAGGAGTACGCCGCCAACCGCGAGGCCGCCCTATGACCGACTCGTTCGGAACGCGCCTGCGCACGGCGATGGACCGCTTCGGTCCGCTGTGCGTGGGCATCGACCCGCACGCGGCTCTGCTCGACCAGTGGGGTCTCGCGCAGGACGCCGACGGTCTGCGCTCGTTCGGCCTCGCCGTGGTGGATGCCGCGGCGGGCCGAGCGGCCGTCGTGAAGCCGCAGGTCGCGTTCTTCGAGCGGTTCGGCTCGCGGGGGTTCGCCGCGCTGGAGGACGTCATGTCGGCCGCGCGGGACGCCGGCCTGATAGTGATCGCCGACGCCAAACGCGGTGACATCGGCTCGACCATGGCCGGTTATGCGGCGGCCTGGCTGGAGGCGGGGTCGCCGCTGGAAGCCGATGCCGTCACGATCAGCCCGTACCTCGGACCGGACTCGCTGCGCGACACGCTCACCACCGCGGTCCGGGCCGACAAGGGCGTGTTCGTGCTCGCAGCGACCAGCAACCCCGAGGCGGCGGCACTGCAGACCGCGCGCACGGTCGACGTGGCCGGCGGCGACGATCAGACCGTGGCCGCCCGGGTCACCCGGGATGTCACCTGGGTCAACCGTTCCGCGGCTTTCGAGGGGGCGCTCGGCCCGATCGGCGTCGTGATCGGCGCGACGGTCGACCGCGCGGAGGTCGGCATCGACGACGATATCCTCGAGGGCACGCCGATCCTCGCACCCGGCTTCGGAGCCCAGGGCGCCACCGAGACGGATCTCGCAGCTCGATTCGGCGCGGTGGCGGTGAACGTGCTCGCGAGCGAGAGCCGCAGCATCCTGGCTGCCGGAGCAGCCGGGATCGCCGAGACGATCAGCACCCGCAATGCGCGATACCAGGAGGTCCTCCGTGGCTGAACGCCCCGCTGTCCCTGACGTCGACCGCGTCGCCGCCTCCCGCCGCGCCCTCGAGCGCCGACGGGCGCGCGCCGCACTCAAGCGCGACCTCAGCACCCGGGTCGTCGCCCCGCAGTCCGTGCTGCGGCAGGCGACCGAGGACGCGGACTCCGACGCCGCCACCATGCGGGTCACGGACTTCCTGATGGCTCTTCCGGCGATCGGCGCGGGCAAGCGCGAC
>NZ_DAMDLU010000064.1:0-14912 GCF_032084865.1 Microbacterium sp. | reverse complement strand
GCCGGCACGGCTGTGGTGCTGCGGGACGGGGCGGACGGGCTGGAGGCGCTGCTGCTGCGGCGCCCCGCCACGGGGTCGTTCCCCGGCGCCTGGGTCTTCCCTGGTGGCCGTGTCGATCCCGGTGACGAGCACGACGGCGACGGCGAGGAGCAGGCGGCGTTGCGCGCGGCCGTACG
The DNA here is from genome assembly GCF_032084865.1 of Microbacterium sp. Lineage (GTDB taxonomy): Bacteria > Actinomycetota > Actinomycetes > Actinomycetales > Microbacteriaceae > Microbacterium. The sequence goes on along the minus strand of NZ_DAMDLU010000064.1, from coordinate 14,736 downwards.
CGAGACCCGTGAGGAGGCCGGCATCGGCATCCGGGATCTGGCGACGCTCTCGCGCTGGGTGCCGCCGGCCGAGACGCCGGTGAGGTTCCGCACCTGGTTCTTCCTCGCCCGCGAGTCCGGCGAGCCGCTGCGGCCGAACCTGGGTGAGATCGAGGAGGCGCTCTGGATGACGCCTCGTGGCGCGCTCGGGCGGCACGCGGCCGGTGAGCTCACGCTCTTCCCGCCGACGTGGGTCACGCTGCACGCGCTGGGCGAGCACCGCACCGCCGACGATGCCTTCGCGGCGGTCAGTGCGTTCACACGCTACGAGACGCGGATGCAGAAGCTCGAGCGCGGGATGCGTGCGCTGTGGGCCGGCGATGAGGAGCACCCCGACGAGCCGGGTGCGCCGGGCGCACGGCACAGGCTCACCATGAGCGCGCTGCCGTGGGTCTACGAACGCGACTGATTGACGTTCCGCGCCGTGTCACGACGCGAGCAGCCGCTCCAGATGCGCTCCGACGGGGTCGGTCTCGATGAGGAATCCGTCGTGCCCGAAATCGCTGGCGAGCACCACGGTCTCGCCGTCGATGAGATTCGGGATGCTGCGCGCGATGCGCTGCTGCCCGTCGACGGGGAACAGCCGGTCGGTGTCGATGCCCAGCACGAGCGTCTTCGCCGTGACGGTGCGCAGCGCCTGCTCGACCCCGCCGCGATCGCGGCCGACGTCGTGCGAGTTCATCGCCTCGACGACCGTGAGGTAGCTGTTCGCGTCGAAGCGGCGGGTGAACTTGTTGCCGTGGAAGTCGAGGTACGACTCGACCGCGAAGCGTCCGCCGCGGCCGAGGGGAGACACATCTGACTGCCACGACCGCTGGAACCGCTGGTTGAGCTCGATCGGACTGCGGTAGTTCAGCAGCGCCATGCGACGCGCCAGGGCGAGGCCGCGGTGCGGGCCCTCGCCGAGCGCCGCGTCGTAGTACTCGCCGCCGGCGAACCGCGGGTCCATGCGCACGGTCTCCAGCTGCACGAAGTTCAGCGCCAGCTGGTCGGCGGTGGTCACCGGGGGAGACGAGAGCACGGCGAGGCGCTCGACCCGCTCGGGCTGCATCACCGCCCACTCCAGCGCGTGCATCCCGCCCATCGAGCCGCCGATCACCGCGGCCCAGCGTTCGACGCCGAGCGCGTCGGAGAGGGCGATCTGCGCCGCGACCTGGTCGCGGATGGTGAGGTACGGGAAGCGGGATGCCCATTCCCGGCCGTCCGGGGCGATACTCGCAGGTCCCGTCGAACCCTGGCATCCGCCCAGCATGTTCGGGGCGATCACGAACCAGCGGTCGGTGTCGATCGCCGACCCGGGCCCGACGATGTCCTCCCACCATCCGGCGGTGGGGTGGCCCGCGCCTGCAGGGCCGCGGACATGACTGTCGCCGGTGAGCGCGTGCAGGATCAGCACGGCGTTGTCGCGTGCCTCGTTCAGCTCGCCCCAGCTCTCCCACGCCAGCCGCGTGGCCGGCAGCAGCTGGCCGTTCTCGGTGTGGAAGTCGCCGAGGAAGGTGAAGCGGCGCTCGCCCGCAGGGTCGCCGTCGCGCCAGGCGCCGGTCGCCGGCGGCCTGGCGCGCAGCAGACGCACATCGGCCTCGGTCACCGGAGCCGATGGCACCGTGTCCTCAGAGGTCGTCTGCCAGTCCATGCGTCCATTCTCGCCTGTGCGCCCCGGGGCCCGCCGCAGGTTACGGGCGGGCGGTTGGCTTCCACGCACGGATGCCCCGGACCGAACGGTCCGGGGCATCCGCGTCTGACGAAGGAGGGGGCTCAGGCGCGAGCGGCCTCCGCGACGCGGCGGGCCGCCGCGAGAGCGCTGTCGAGGTCGACCTTGAGGTCGTCGACGTTCTCGAGGCCGACCGAGAGGCGCACGAGACCGGGCGTCACGCCGGCCGAGAGCTGCTGCTCGGGCGAGAGCTGCGAGTGCGTGGTCGACGCCGGGTGGATGACGAGCGAGCGCACGTCGCCGATGTTGGCGAGGTGGCTGAACAGGCTCAGGCTGTTGACGAACTCGCGTCCCGCCTCCACGCCGCCCTTCAGCTCGAACGACAGCACCGCTCCGACGCCCTTGGGCGCGTACTCGTTGGCCTTGGCGTACCAGGGCGACGACGGCAGACCCGAGTAGTTCACCGAGGCGACGTCGTCGTGGTCCTCGAGCCACTCGGCGATCTCCTGCGCGTTCTGCACGTGACGCTCGATGCGCAGCGACAGGGTCTCGATGCCCTGGATGAGGTTCCACGCGCTCTGCGGCGCGATGGCCGATCCGAGGTCGCGAAGCAGCTGCACGCGCGCCTTGATGATGTAAGCGAGCCCGTCGCCGACGGCGGTCGTGTACGACGCGCCGTGGTACGACGGGTCGGGCTCGGTGAGGCCGGGGAACTTGTCGACGTGCTGCGACCACGCGAAGGTGCCGCCGTCGATGATCGCACCGCCGATGGTGGTGCCGTGACCGCCGAGGAACTTGGTGACCGAGTGCGTGACGATGTCGGCGCCGTGCTCGAACGGACGGATGAGGTACGGCGTCGCGATCGTGTTGTCGACGATCAGCGGCACGTCGTTCTCGTGGGCGACGTCGGCGACGCCGCGGATGTCGAGCACGTTGATCTTCGGGTTGCCGATCGTCTCGGCGAAGAACAGCTTCGTGTTCGGGCGCACGGCCGCGCGCCACTCGTCGAGGTCGTCCTGATTCTCGACGAAGGTCACCTCGACGCCGAGCTTGGCGAGGGTGTACTTGAAGAGGTTGTAGGTGCCGCCGTAGATCGCGCTGGATGCCACGAAGTGGTCGCCCGCCTGGGCGATGTTCAGGATCGCGAAGGTCGAGGCTGCCTGGCCGCTGGAGAGCACGAGGGCTCCCGTGCCGCCCTCGAGAGCGGCGAGGCGCTGTTCGAGCACGTCCTGGGTGGGGTTCTGGATGCGCGTGTAGATGTTGCCGAACTCGGCCAGCGCGAACAGGTTCGCGGCATGGTCGGCGTTGTCGAACACGTACGAGGTGGTCTGGTAGATCGGCGTGGCGCGGGCCTTGGTGACCGGGTCGGGCGCTGCGCCCGAGTGGATCTGCTTGGTCTCGAAGCGCCAGTTCTCGGCTGCGGTCATGACGTGCTCCCAGGGTTCGGGTCGTGGGGTCGGTCGGCTGGATGCCTGGAAGCGACACTACGAAGCTGCGCGGCCGTCGACAAGCGCCGGGAAATGTTACGTAACACAGCGGGATGGCCGGATCCGGCCGTGTTGCGCATACGGTGGAGGGCATGGTGATCAGACGTGCCGTGGTGACCGGAGCGAGCTCGGGTATCGGAGAGGCGACCGTGCGCGTGCTGCGCGCCCAGGGCTGGGAGGTCGTGGGCATCGCGCGGCGGCAGAAGCGCCTGGCGCAGCTGGCAGCCGAGACCGGGGCGTCGACGATCGCGTGCGATCTGACCGACCCGGCTGCCGTCACGGCCCTCGCCGCAGAACTCGAGCGCACCGGTCCGGTGCACGCGCTGGTGCAGGTGGCCGGGGGTGCCCGTGGCACCGACAGCGTCGAGCAGGGGTCGATCGACGACTGGCAGTGGATGTACGACGCCAACGTGCTCGCCACGCAGCGGCTCGTCGCGGGCCTGCTTCCGCTGCTGCGCCGGGCCGCCGCCGCCGACGGCCATGCCGACACGGTGTTCGTCACCTCGACCGCCGCGCAGACCGCGTACCCGGGAGGCGGCGGCTACAACGCGGCCAAGGCCGCCGAGTCGATGCTCGTGAAGGTGCTGCGCCAGGAGCTGCACGGCGAGCCCATCAGGGTGGTCGAGGTCGCACCGGGAATGGTGCACACCGAGGAGTTCGCGCTCAACCGTCTGGGTGGGGACGCGGTGGCAGCCGAGTCGGTGTACGACGGCGTCGCCGAGCCGCTGATCGCGGATGATGTGGCCGAGCTCATCGCCTACGCGCTGAACGCACCGCGTCGCGTGAACCTCGATCTGGTCACGATGCGCCCGCTGGCGCAGGCCGCGCAGCATCTGCTGGCGCGCGGTGCGCTGCACGTGCGCACGGACGACTGATGCGGCGCACCCTCGCCGAACTCGCCGAGGACGGCTCGATCGACCCCGGCTGGGCGCAGGCGCTCGAGCCCGCGCAGCCGCTGCTCACGGAACTGGGCGACCGGCTGCGGGCTGAGCAGGCAGCGGGTCGGGGCTACCTCCCGGCCGGTGCGCACGTGCTGCGCGCCTTCCAGCGGCCGCTGGCCGATGTGCGGGTGCTGATCACCGGACAGGATCCTTACCCGACGCCCGGGCACCCGATCGGCCTGTCGTTCGCCGTCGAACGCGAGGTGCGCCCGCTGCCGCGCAGCCTCGGAAACATCTACCGGGAACGCCACAGCGACCTCGGCATCCCGCCGGCGCCGCACGGCGATCTCACCGCGTGGAGCGATCAGGGTGTGCTGCTGCTGAACCGGGTGCTGACCGTGCGGCCGGGTGCTCCGGCATCCCACCGCGGGTGGGGCTGGGAGCAGGTGACCGAGCTGGCGATCCGCGCGCTCGTCGCCCGCGAGCAGCCGCTGGTGGCGGTGCTGTGGGGGAGGGATGCCGCTGCGCTGAAGCCGCTGCTCGGCGAGACGGCCACGATCGAGTCGGCGCATCCGTCGCCGCTGTCGGCGAACCGGGGGTTCTTCGGCTCCCGCCCGTTCTCGCGGGTGAACGCGCTGCTCGCATCCATGGGTGCCGACCCGGTCGACTGGCGCGTGGCGGGGGACGCGTGAGCGAGCTGCGGGTGCGTCCGGTGGCGGATGCCGATCTGCCCGCGATCCGCGACATCTACAACCACTACGTGCGATCGTCCACCGTGACCTTCGACGAGGTCGAGTCGACGGTCGCCGAGTGGGAGGGCAAGGCCGCCCGGATCGCCGACGCGGGCATTCCGTTCCTCGTCGCCGAGACGACGGGCGGCGACCTGCTCGGGTACGCGCTCGGCGTGCCCTGGTCGTCGAAGTCGGCCTACCGGTTCACGATCGAGAACTCGATCTACCTCGCCCCGTCGGCGGCGGGCCGGGGAGTGGGCTGGGCGCTGCTGGCGGTCTTCCTCGACCGGTGCCGGGATGCGGGTCTGCGCCAGGTCATCGCCGTGATCGCCGACCGGGGTGCCGACGCGTCGATCGCGCTGCACCGCAAAGCGGGCTTCGTCGACGCCGGCCGGCTCACCGAGGTGGGGGAGAAGTTCGGCGACCGGCTGGGCGTGCTCTTCCTGCAGAGAGCGCTGTAGCGCTCGCCGCGTCTCAGAGCGACGGGATGACCGGCACCGCCGCGAGCAGGCGCCTGGTGTACTCCTGCTCGGGGTGCTGCAGCACCGCGGCCACCGTGCCGCGCTCCACGATGCGGCCGTCCTTCATCACCGCGACCGTGTCGCTGAGGTGCTGCACCAGTCCGATGTCGTGCGAGACCGTGATCATCGTCAGCCCCTCATCGACGCGCAGCCGGGCGAGCAGGGCGAGGATCTGCGCGCGCACGGTGACGTCGAGCGCAGACATCGGCTCGTCTCCGACGAGGATCCGCGGTCGGTGCACGATCGCGCGCGCCAGGGCGATGCGCTGGCGCTGCCCTCCCGAGAACTCGTGCGGATGCCGGTCGGCCGTGTCGGCGTCGAGGCCGACCTGTGCGAGCACCTCGCGCACCCGCGCACGCCGGTCACCCGGGATGTCGAGGGCCCAGAGCGGCTCGCCGATGATCCGCCCGATGCTCATCCGGGGGTCGAGCGATGCGTACGGGTCCTGGAACACCAGCCCGGTCTCCCGGCGCAGCCAGTGCAGCGATCTCGCGCTCGCCGAGGCGTTCACATCGCGGCCCGCGACACGCACCCGACCGCTGGTCGGCCGGTCGAGACCGAGCAGCAGTCTGACCAGCGTCGACTTGCCCGATCCGGATTCGCCGATCAGCCCCAGCGACTCGCCCTCGGCGACCTCGAGGTCGGTCGGGTGCAGGGCGATGCTCGTGCGGGGACGATCGAACATCGTGCGCCGTCGCACGGGAAAGCTGCGGCTGAGGGCCTCGGCGACGACGAGTCCACGGTCGGCGCGGGCGGGCGAGCTCATTCTCCGGTCCTCTCGTCGCCGGCATCCGCTCGCCACAGCGTCGCGGTGGCGTCGCGCAGCAGAGCCCGGGTCACCGGCGATGCCGGCGAGCCGAGCAGCGTCGAGATCGGCGCCTGCTCGACCACGCGACCGTGCTCGAGCACGACGCCGTGGGTCGCGACCTGGGAGAGCACGGCGAGGTCATGCGTGATGAACACGAGCGACATCCCCTCATCGGTGACGAGACCGAGCAGCAGCTTCAGCACCTCGGCCTGGATGGTCACGTCCAACGCCGTGGTGGGCTCGTCGGCGATGAGCAGCCGGGGTCGGCACGCGAGCGCCATCGCGATGGCCACGCGCTGCCGCTGACCGCCGGAGAGCTGGTGCGGGTACCGGTCGACGATGGATGCCGGGTCCGGCAGCTGCACGCGCGCCGCCTCGGCGACGGCGCGCTCGCGCGCCTCGCGTCTGCCGATCCGCTCGTGGATGCGCACCGATTCGGCGATCTGCCTGCCCACGGTGCGGATCGGGTTGAGGGCGGTGCGCGGCTCCTGGAAGACCATGCCGATCTCGTCGCCGCGAAGACGGGCGAGGCCGCGGTCGGGCATCCCGACCAGCTCGGTGCCGTCCCAGCGGATGCTGCCGCTGACCCGGGCGTTCTCGGGCAGCAGGCCGAGGATCGCCAGCGCGGTCATCGACTTGCCCGACCCTGACTCGCCGATCAGGCCCAGCCGCTGACCGTCGGCGACGGTGAACGAGACGCCGTCGACCACGCGCGCGCCGTCGAGCTCGACGACCAGCGATTCGACCTCGAGCGTCATGCGACCACCTCCGGGACGTGCACCTGCGCCGAGCGCCGCGTGAGCGTCGGGTCGGTGGCCTCGCGCAGCGCGTCGCCGAGCAGGTTCAGGCCCAGCACGGTGAGGGTGATGGCGATGCCCGGCCAGACCACGGTGAGCGGATGCACGCCGATGTAGCGCTGCAGGTCGGCCAGCAGCGTGCCCCACGAGGCTTCGGTCAGCGACGCGCCGAATCCGAGATACGACAGTCCCGCCTCGGCGAGCACCGCGACGGCCATCGACCACGACAGCTGCACGATGAACACCGGGGCGATGTTCGGCAGCAGGTGGCGGGTCAGGTTCTGCCCGGTGGAGAGTCCGGATGCCCGGCCCGCGAGCACGAAGTCGCTCTGCTGCACGCGCCGCAGCTCGGGTCGGGTGACACGCGCGATGCTCACGCCGAAGCCGATGCCGACCGCGAAGACGACCACCCACAGCGACCCGCCCCAGACGGCCGAGATCATCATGGCGATCATCAGCACGGGGAACGCGATGAGGATGTCGACCAGCACGGCGACGCTCTCGCGCACCCACCTCGTCGTCAGTGCCCCCAGGGCGGCCAGCGATACGCCGACGAGCGTGGCGATGACGCCCGCCCCGACGGCGACGAAGGCCGTCGTGCGCGCGCCCGCCATGATCAGGCTGAGAATGTCGCGTCCGGTGCCGTCGGTGCCGAGCAGGTGCGGCCAGCCGGGCGCGGCCCACCGTCCGCGCACATCGGTGAGCATCGGATCGAACGGTGTCCAGAACACCGAGACGACGGCGGTCAGCGCGATCAGCGCCACGACGAGCACGGCGAACCGGCCCGTCCACGACGACAGCAGCACGCGCAGCCAGCGGGGCATCAGCTCTCCTCCGCTCTCTGCCGCGGATCGACGGCGTGGTGCACGAGGTCGACGATGAAGCCGATGATCAGCACGAACCCGGTGAGCACCAGCAGCTCGCTCTGCACCTTGACCAGATCGCGCGTGCCGACGTCGGCCACCAGCATGCGTCCGATCCCGGGCAGGGTGAACAGCTGCTCGATGACCACGGAGCCCACGACGATGCCGGCGACCTGAACCCCGAGCACCGTGACTATCGAGAGTCCCACCGCGGGGATGCCGTGACGGATGAGCGCCTGGCGGCGGGTCAGCCCCTTCGCCGCGGCGGTGCGCACGAAGTCCTGTCCGGCCGCCTGCAGGGTGGCGCTGCGCACGAACCGCATGAGCATGGCGCCCTCGACGATGCCGATGGTGAGCGCCGGCAGCAGCAGCGATTCGAGCGCCTTGGCCGGGGTCGTCCAGCCCGAGCGGGGGAAGCCCTGCGCGGGCAGCCAGCCCAGCCAGTGCGCGAAGACGACGACCAGCATCATTCCTGCCCAGATCACGGGCACGGCGGCGAGAGCCTGTGCTCCGAAGCTGAGGGCGGTGCCGCCGGCGCGGCCGCGCAGCACCGCGGATGCCACGCCGAACGGCACGGCGATGAGCAGGGCGATGACGAGCGCCATCAGTCCGAGGGGAACGGTCACACGCGATTTCTCGACCAGCTCGGCGCCGACCGAGGCGCCGCTGAGCTGCGAGGTGCCGAGGTCGCCGCGCAGGATGCCGCCGATCCAGTCGGTGTACTGCGCGGGCAGCGGCTTGTCGAGGCCCAGCGATTCGCGCAGCGCCGCGACGGTCTGCGGGTCGGCCTGGGTGCCGGCGATGAGCTGCGCGACGTCTCCGGGGAACACCCGCAGCGTGAGGAAGATGATCGCGCTCGACACGAGGAGCCCTGCGAGCAGCAGGGCTCCCCGAGTGAGCGCGTAGCGGATCACTCCGCGGACTTCGTCACGCCGGCGAGGTTGATGCGCGAGTTGATCGAGTCGGTCGGGAAGCCCGAGACGGCGGCGGTGTGCGCGGTGAGCGTGGCGCCGTTGTACAGCCAGTCGGCCGCGTGGTCCTCCGAGACGATGCGTGCGGCCTTCTTCAGCAGGTCGGCGGACTTCTTCGGGTCGATCTCGGTCTGGGACTGCGCGTACAGCTTCTGCACCTCGGCGTTGTCGTAGCCGAAGTAGTAGTCGGGATTGGCGAAGTTCACGAAGTCGCGCGGCTCGACGTGCAGCACGAAGCTGAGCTCGTAGTCGTGGTTCGTGTAGACGTCGTCGAGCCAGGTCGGGAACTCGACGCGCTTGACCTCGAGCGAGACGCCCACCTTCGCGTAATCGGACACCAGCACCTGGGCCGCGGTCGTGCCGTAGAAGGACGGGATGGTGAGGGTGAGGTCGAGCTTCTCGTGACCGGCTTCCTTCAGCAGCTTCTTCGCCCGCGCGGGATCGTAGGGCGCGACGTCGCTGAGATCCTCGTACCCCGGGTCGAGCTCGGGGATGGGACCGTAGAGCGTCTGGCCGGCGCCGATCGCCTCGACGAGCGCCTCGTGATCGACGGCGAGTCGCAGCGCCTCGCGCACCCTGACATCGTCGAGCGGGGCCATGCGGTTGTTGAAGGCAAGGGTGGCCTTGTCTGTGGTGCGGCCGGTCGTGATCGTGAAATCGCCGGTGTCGTCGAGCTGTGAGACGAGGTTCGGGTCGACGGCGGTGAGCACGTCGAGCGTGCCGTCGAGCGCCGCGTTCACTCCGGCGGTGAAGTCGGGGATGTACTCGAACACGACCTCGCCGATCGTCGCCTTCTCTCCCCAGTACTCGTCGTACCGATCGAAGGTGATGGCGCTGCCCTTCGCCCATCGGTCGAGCACGAACGGCCCGGTGCCGTTCTCGGCGGTCTTCAGGTCGGTCGTGTCGCCGTTCTTGAACACCAGTCCGGCGGGGCCGGTGAGGGTGAACAGGAAGTTCTGGTCGGGCTTCGTCAGGGTGATCGTCACCGTCTGGGCGTCGGGGGCTGCGATCGCGGCGACGCCGGCGAACTCCGCGTTGCCCTGCACACTGGCATCCGTTCTGACCGCTTCGTACGAGGCGACCACGTCGGCCGAGGTGAGGGGGGTGCCGTCGTGAAAGGTGACGCCCTCGTTGAGGGTGAACTCGTACGTCAGTCCGTCGGACGACATCTCGTACGCGCTCGCCAGGCGCTCCTCGATGCCGTTCTCCTGCGTGCGGGTGACGAGCCCTTCGTAGATGTTGTCGACGAGCACCTGCTCGAGAGCGGCACCGCTGGTGTGCCGGATGTCGAGGTTGGTCGGCTCGAGCACGAGTCCGACGGTGAGCGTCGCGTCGGGATCGGCGGTGGTGGATGCCGCCGGCGTGGGTTCAGCGGCCGGGGTGCAGGCGCTGAGCGCGAGCGCGCCGACGGCGAGGAGGCCGAGCGCGGCGATTCCGGCGGAGCGCCGGGAGGGGGAAGCAGACAAGGGGCGTCCTCTCGAGATGGTGCGGCGCGCGGTCAGCGCGTCGCGCGGGTCAGCGCGCCGGTCACGATGGCGGCGAGCGAGTCGGGGGCTGTCTCCTGGACGTTGTGTCCGGCGTCGACGGTGACGACAGCGGCTGCGGGAAGGTGCTCGGTGAACGCGGCGACATCGGCATCCTGCAGGAAGCCGCGCTCACCGCGTACGAGGGTGACGGGGGCGGTGACGGCGGCGAGCTGCGCCCAGGGCGAGACACCGGATGCCACCTGCTCGGCCTTCAGGGAGTCGAATGCGGATGCGATGATGCGCGCGAAGTGGTGCTTCCACTCCACGCGACCGTCGTCGCGCACGCGCGTGTTGAAGAAGACCCCGCGCTCGGTGTCGACGCGGCTGCCACCGAAGCCGAACGCCTGCGCCCGGTCGACCGCCTCGTCGCGGGAGGCGAAGTCGGTGACCGCGTAGAACTCGCGCAGCACGGCCGGGGCGGCGTCCGTGTCGACCCCAGGCACGATGTCGACCAGGATCAGCTCGCGCACTCGTTCGGGATGCTCTGCCGCGACGACCTGTGCGGTGAGCCCGCCCAGGGAGTGGCCGACGAGGATCTGCGGGCGCGGCGCCCAGAGGGCGAGAGCGTGAGCCACGTCGTCGGCGAGCACGGCGGGGGAGTAGTCGAGGTCGTCGCGCCAGGAGGAGTCGCCGTGGCCTGCGAGGTCGATCGCGATGGCCGGGCGGCCGAGCAGCAGGGCGACGGTGTCCCACGTGTGGGCGTTGAGGCCGGCGCCGTGCAGCAGCGTCACCTCGGGGTCGCCGTCGCCGAAGCGCAGCGCACTGAGGACCCGACCGTCGGGAAGGTGGATCGCGATACGCTCGGCGCGGGGCACGTCGGCGCCGAGGGTCTTCGCCTGGTGCGGCAGATAGCGGAATTCGCTGGTGTCTTGGACCACGGCCATATTCTGCTCTTGTCGCAGCGGCAGGAAGAAATGCCGGAGCAGTGTGCGCGACTCTTGGTTGTAATGTTGAGCAACATGGCATATTCAACCTGAGTTTTCTTGGCTACCTGCATTTCGGTTGTTTCTGATGGTCGCGCGATCCGCGTGATGCGCGCGTAGGCTGGCGCAATGAGCAAGCGCCGGAATCGAGTGCGCCCATGAGCGTGCTCGCCGTGAGCGGTGTGGCGAACCTGCGCGACGTCGGCGGCATCCCCGCGGGCTCGTCGCGGGTCCGCTCCGGCGCGCTCCTGCGCTCGGGCCACCTCGCGCAGCTCACGGCTGAGGGTGGCGCGGATCTCGCGGCGCGCGTGCGACACGTCATCGACCTGCGTGACGACGCCGAGGTCGAGCGCGAACCGTCCGCGCTCACCGGCGTGCCCGTCACGCGCATCCCGCTCTTCCTCGGGTCGGTCGGATCGTTCTTCGCCCTGAACATGGACCTCGCCGCGATGTACCGTCACCTGATAGACGAGTCGGCGCCCAGGCTGGTCGACGCGGTGCGCCTCATCTCGGCCGGCGAGCCGACACTCGTGCACTGCACCGTCGGCAAGGACCGCACCGGCGTCACCGTCGCCCTCGCGCTCAGCGCCGTCGGCGCAGATCGGGAGGCGGTGATCGCCGACTACGCACTCACCGCCTCGCAACTGCCTCGCGAGCGCAATCGGGCGATCGTGCAGTATCTGCGAGCGAACCTGCCCGACGCGACGAATGCCGTGCAGCTCGCGACCGAGTCGCCCGCCCCGGTGATGGCATCGCTGCTCGCCGACATCGACGACCGTTTCGGATCTGTGGGCGCGTACCTCCGCGACGCCGGTATGAGCGCTGCCGAGCTCCACGCGCTGGCGGACGCGCTCCTCGAGTGAGGGTCGCGACTGAGGTTAGGCAACCCTACATCGGTGGTAGAGTCGATCCATCATGGGCACCACTCAGACGTACGCCGGCAGCCGCGCCGCACGCCGGGCATCCCGTCGACCGCAGGTTCAGCACCTGATCACGGCCGACGAGCGATCGCTCGCCGACCTCGAGCTCGCCCTCGCCACGCTGCCGATGTGCGCAGTCGGGCGCGTCTTCATCGAGGTGCCGGAAACCGCCGACATCGGGGTCGTCACGGCGCCCCCACGGATGACCGTCACCTGGCTGCCGCGCTCGCGTCGCGGCGCGCAGCCGCGCGCCACCGGCGAGGCGCTCAGTCGCGCCGCGATCGCGTGGGCTGACGAGATGCTCTGCGATGACTCCGGTGCAGGCCTGCGCACCGAGGTGATCCTCCTCGGCGGCTGGCTGAGCACCGCCGACATCGTCGACCACCTGAAGAGCGCCGGCACCGTCCCCGTGGACGCGATCCACGCTCCGTCGCGCTACGGTCTCGCGTCGGACTGACCGACCTGCCGCGAGCGCGGCACGTAGCCGCCGTCTTCCAGCCCCGCCTCGATCTCGAACCTGTTGCGCAGCGGATTCCGTCCGGCGAGCAGGTACAGCACCGGCATCAGAAACCCGTATCGTCGCCACTGGCGTTTGTGCACCGCCTCATGCCTGAGCACGGCGTCCGACGGATCCCGGTCGCCGGTGAGGAAGCATCCGCCCACGCAGACACCGCCGCGGGCGAAAGCCCAGCCCGGCAGACCACGGAAGACCCAGAGCCCCTCCCGGCGCCGCACGCGGCCGGTGCTCCACAGTGATCCCCACACCCAGCCGACCGCGGTGCCCCACGCGTAGCCGAGGCTGCTGATCGGCGAGTCCAGCAGCAGCGACGGCAGAAGCCGGTCCACACGGCGTCCGCGCGCGAGCGCGCGATCCGCTTCGGCTCGCCAGTCGGCCGTCATGCGACAGCACCGATCAGACGCAGGATCGCGCCGAGGTCGAGCACGGCGTCGGCGGGGCTGCGCGGCGCGAAACCGGCGATCGTGGCGCCGGCGAGGGGCACTTCCTCGCGCAGTCGCCGCAGCGCGGCGGCGAGGTGGTTCTCGGTCACACCGAACGGCGCGGCTTCGGAGACGCCCTCGAACTCCGCCGGATCGAGCACGTCGACGTCGATGTGCACCCACACGCGGCTCGCGCCCGTCGCGCGCACGGCGGCGGCGACGACGCCGGGGTCACCGAGACTGTCGGGGGAGATCTGCGTCACCCCGTCCAGGGCATCCCGCTCGGTGTCGTCTATGACGCGCGCGCCGAGCAGCACGACGCGCTCTGCCGGCACACCCGGCGACAGGGCGAGCTGCGGTTCGCCTTCGCCCATCACGGCCCGCAGCGCCATACCGGCGAATGCCCCGGACGGCGACGTCGACGCATCGTTCAGGTCGGGGTGCGCGTCGCACCACAGCACGGCGAGGTCCGAGGTGTCGACGGCAGAAAGGGCGAAGACGCTCACGCTGCAGTCGCCGCCGACAATCACGGTCTGCTCGCTCGCAGCGCCGAGGTGCTCGGCGACGAGTTCCCGCGTGCGCAGCAGCGCGCTGAGACGCCGGATGCCGGTGCCGAGCGAGTCGCCGGCCTCGAGCGGCACATCGAGCATGGTCGAATCGCGGCGCGGCAGGTCGCCGGCGATGGCGGCGGCGCCGTCGGTGAGCAGCATGGCGCGGGCCGACGGCGAGCCCTGCCACTGCGGGACGATCAGAAAACGGGTCATGTTCTCTCCGAGGGGAGAAGCGGGGTGGATGCCAGGTGCGCGGCATCCACCCCAAGGGTCACTCTGCTTCGAGAGCGGCACGCGGGGTGCCGCCGGACTTGAGCTCGGCGAGGCGGGCCTCGACCTCGGTCAGCTCACCGAGGTCCTCGAGGCTCTCGAACTGCGCGTCGAGCGACGAGGCCGCGATCTCGGCCTTGCCCTGCGCGAGGGCCTCCTGACGGCGGATCTTGTCTTCGAAGCGACCGAGCTCGCTGGTCGGGTCGAGCACGTTGATCGAGCCGATGGCATCCTGCACCTTGGTCTGCGCCTCGGCGACCTTGGCGCGGGCCAGCAGCTCGCTGCGCTTCGTCTTGAGCTCACCGAGCTTGTCCTTCATGCCGTTCAGGCCGCTCTTGAGCTTCTCGACGATCTCGGTCTGCGCGGCGATCTGCGGCTCGGAGGCCTGCGCTTCGCGCTCTTCGCCGATCTGACGCTGCAGCGCGATCTTGGCGAGGCTGTCGAACTTGTCGGCGTCCGTAGTGTTGCCGGCCGTACGCAGCTCGTCGGCCTTGCGGCTGGCGGCGAGCGCCTTGTTGCCCCACTCGCGTGCCGCGCGGACGTCCTCTTCGTGGTCGCGCTCGAGCAGGCGGAGGTTGCCGATCGTCTCGGCGATCGCCGACTCGGCGTCGGCGATGTTGTTCGAGTAGTCGCGGACCAGCTGGTCGATCATCTTCTGCGGGTCCTCGGCCTGGTCGAGGAGCGAGTTGATGTTCGCCCGGACGAGGGTCGAGATGCGTCCGAAGATGGATTCCTTGGCCATGTTCATTCCTTTGCTGTTCTCAGGTTGTCGTTGTCGATGGTCGTATCAGGATCGTGAGGTGAGTCGGGAGGGTGTCAGAAGGCGCCGCCGCCGCCGCTGCTGCCGGAGCTGCCGCC
>NZ_DAMDLU010000063.1:0-15444 GCF_032084865.1 Microbacterium sp. | reverse complement strand
GCGCGGAGCACGGCTCCGCGCGCCTGACGATCCGAGCCCTCGAAGCGCGCCTGCCGGCGACGCGTGTCGCCCGTGTCGGGTCGCCCTGCGCTCAGCCACGCGCATCCGGATGCCAGAGGGCACGCCCCGCACTTCGGCGCGCGCGCCGTGCAGACGACGGCGCCGAGCTCCATCATGGCGGCGTTGAAGATCGCCGATCCCGCGACATCGTCGGGGAGCAGCTCGGCCATCCGCGTGAGATCCCGCTTCGCCGGCGGGTCGGGCTGCGACCGGCCGTCGACGGCCCTGGCGATCACGCGCCGCGTGTTCGTGTCGACGACGGGATGCCGGTCGCCGTAGTGGAAGACCGCGACTGCGCGTGCGGTGTACTCGCCGATCCCGGAGAGGGCGAGCAGCGCGGGCACGTCGCGCGGCACGATGCCGTCGTGCCGATCGACGATCTCGATCGCCGCCCGGTGCAGCCACAGAGCGCGCCGCGGATAGCCGAGGTTCGCCCACTGATGCACGACCTCGGCCGGAGTGGCACTCGACATCGCGGACGGCGTGGGCCAGCGGCGCAGCCACGCGTCCAGGTGGGGGATGACCCGACTGACCGGCGTCTGCTGCAGCATGAACTCGCTGACGAGGGTGCCCCAGGCGCCGTAGTCCGCCGCGAACTCCGCGCGACGCCAGGGGAGGTCGCGCGCCGTCGCCCCGTACCAGTCGAGCAGATCGCCGTGCCACACGGCGGCAGACGTCGATGAGGGCACGGACATCCGACCAGCCTAGGCGGGCGGCATCCCGGTCGGCCGCACCGGCGGCCCGACGCGCACGCTCTAGGCTTGAGGGATGGTCTCACCCGGCATCCTGCTCGTCGACAAACCCGGCGGGCTGACCAGCCACGACGTCGTCGCCCGCACCAGACGTGCTCTCGGAACCCGCAAGGTCGGGCACGCCGGAACCCTCGACCCCATGGCGACCGGGCTGCTGGTGATCGGCGTCGAGGGGGCGACCCGGCTGCTCACCTACATCGTCGGCGCCGACAAGACCTACACCGCGACGATCCGGCTCGGGGTGCGAACCACCACGGACGACGCCGAGGGCGAGACCGTCGAGAGGGCCGGGTCCGGAGTCGTCGACGCCGTGACCGACGACGGCATCGCCGCGGGCATCGCCGCTCTCACCGGCGCGATCTCGCAGGTGCCGAGCTCGGTCTCGGCGATCAAGGTCGACGGACGGCGCGCATACGACCGCGTGCGAGCGGGCGAGGAGGTCGAGCTCGCGGCCCGGCAGGTCATCGTCACGCGGTTCGACGTGCTCGACACGGCGCGCGCGGACGGCGTCATCGACGTGGACGTGGTGGTGGACTGCTCGTCGGGAACCTACATCCGAGCCCTCGCCCGGGATCTGGGTGCGGCGCTCGGCGTCGGCGGTCATCTCACCGCCCTCCGGCGCACCCGTGTAGGCGGCTTCGACATCGCCGACTCCGTCGGCATCGACGAGCTCGCCGCCGCGACGCTGCTGACACCCGCTGAGGCTGCCGAGCGCACCATGCCGGTGCTGCAGGTGACAGCAGGCGAGGCGAAGGATCTGCGCCACGGCAAACGCCTGCATGGCGGCGCCGGGCGGCTGGCGGCAGCGGAGGTCGCGGTGGTCGACCCCGAAGGACTGCTCGTGGGCGTCGTCGAGGCCCGGGGGAAGGACATCAAGAGCGCCATGAACATGCCGGAGGTGCAGCGATGATCCTGTGGTTCACCCTGACGCAGATCGCCGTCGCATGCACCGCCGGGCTGTTCTGCATCATCGCCGGACTCGCCGGACGGCGACCGAGCGACTGGACCGTCGGCAGCCTGCTGCTCGTCGAGGTGCTGCTGATCGCCCAGGTGGTCATCGCGATCATCGCTCCACTGGCCGGCAACCCGCCCACGGGGGACCTGCTCGAGTTCTGGGTCTACCTCGTCTCGGCGGTTCTGCTGCCCGTCGGCGGTGCGGCGTGGGCGCTGATCGACCGCACGCGGTGGAGCACAGTCATCCTCGGCGTCATCGGCCTGTCGCTGGCGATCATGCTGTGGCGCATGCACGCGATCTGGACGCTCCAGGTCGCGTGACGCCGTCGGGCCGTGTCATCGACGCGCGTAAGATGGACGACGCAATGTCCCACACCGTTTCGCGCGCCCGGATGACGGGCATCGGCCGAGTTCTCGTCATCGTCTACGCCGTGATGGCACTGGCGGCCACCGGCCGCAGCTTCGTCCAGGTGGTCCGCCGCTTCGACGAGGCGCCGCTGGCGTACAGCCTCTCGGTGCTCGCCGCCGCCGTGTACATACTCGCCACGCTGGCGCTCGTGCTCGCGCACCGTCGCGGCTGGTACACGGTCGCGTGGGTCGCGATCGTCTTCGAGCTGACCGGGGTGATCGTGGTCGGCGCACTCAGCCTGCTCGCGCCGGCGCTGTTCGGGCACGACAGCGTCTGGTCGTACTTCGGCATGGGGTACGTCTTCATCCCGCTCATGCTGCCCGTGTTCGGCCTGTGGTGGCTGCGCACCCACCGCCCGGAGGGGGAGGCGGCATGATCGTCTTCCGCGATCCCGCAGAGGTGCCGGCCGACTTCGGCCGGTCTGTCGTCGCGATCGGCAAGTTCGACGGCGTGCACGTCGGTCATCGAGCGGTGATCGAGCGGATGCGTGCGGATGCCCGTGCGATCGGAGCGCGCACCGTCGCCGTCACCTTCGACCGCAACCCCCTCGAGGTGCTGCGCCCCGAACTGTGCCCCGAGAACGTCGTCGCCACCGAGCGCAAGATCGAACTCCTCAGCCAGTTCGACCTGGACGCCACTCTGGTGCTCACGTTCGACCGCGCACTGGCATCCCTGCCCGCAGAGGACTTCGTGCGCGGCATCCTCGTCGACTCGCTGCACGCGGCCATGATCCTCGTCGGGCGGGACTTCCGCTTCGGCCGCGGAGGTGCAGGAGACGCCGACCTGCTGCGCAGGCTGGGAGCGCAGCACGGCTTCGCCGTCGACGTCATCGACGACGTTACACCTGAGGGCGGCGGCCGCAGGGTGTCGTCGACATGGGTGCGCGAGCTGCTCGCCGCCGGTGACGTCGCTCAGGCGGCCACCGTGCTCGGCCGGCCGGTCACGGTGAGCGGCGAGGTCGTGCACGGCCTCAAGCGCGGCCGTGAGCTGGGGTTCCCCACCGCCAACCTGTCGGAGACGATCGACGCCCTCGCGCCCGCCGACGGCGTGTACGCCGGCTGGCTGGAGGACCACGTGACGGGCATCCGGCATCCGGCTGCGATCTCGGTGGGCACCAACCCGACGTTCGACGACGTCGAGCGGCGCCAGGTGGAGGCGCACGTGCTCGACGAGACCGGACTCGATCTGTACGGCCATCGCGTGACGGTCGAGTTCACCGACCACCTGCGCGGCATGGTGGCCTTCGAGGGGATGGACGCCCTCATCGCGCAGATGGCGGACGACGTGACGGTCGCCCGGAATCGCCTCTCGAATCAGGGCTGAATCGTTACGAGGGTGCGCCCGCCGGCTCTCGCGGTGCGGGAAGCCGGCGGCGTACGATCGAGCCATGACACGCCGTGTGCCTCTCGCGATCGTCGGCGCTGCGATCATCGCCTTCACGGTCACCGCCTGCGCGCCGGGCGTGCCGGACCCCACGCCGACCGAGCGCCCCGGTGCTGCGAGCACGAGCACACCTGCGGCTCCGCCCTCGCCGACGGGCGCACCGGCCGACGAATCGATAGTGCTTCCCGCGGCGTGTGACGACGCCTTCAGCGCGTCGATGCGCGAGCGCCTCATCGCCGCGCAGCTTCCCCCGGACGACCCGACACTCACCATGCCCTCCACCGACCTGGCCGTGGGGGCGCAGATGCTCGAGGATCTCGCGCATCTGCGCTGCACCTGGGGTGTCGCGTCGGAGGTGGGCATCGCGACGACGATCGCGCTCGTCGGCGCAGAGCAGTCGGAGGATCTGCTCGATGCGTATCGTGCCGACGGGATGACCTGCGACGTCGTCGACGGCGATGCGAAGCAGACGCGCTGCCTCGTCGAGGAGAGGTTCGAGGGGGAGATGCCCGGTGTGATCGGAGAGATCCATGTCTTCCGGGCCAACGCATGGCTCTCGACGAAGTGGATCAATGTCGAGATGGCCGGGTACGCCGACGACATGGTCGCTCGGCTCTGGGGATGACCTCAGGCATGGCGTAGACTGTCGTCGAGGGTTCTGGCATCGGCGTTTCTGACAAGGTCCGCACCCACCCCTCGCACTCCGCATTCTCGCGGTCGCCTCATCGGAGCCGCTCACGGAGAGCATCGTCCGGCCTCGCCGGATGACCGGTACTCACGCTCAGGAGGAGCATGCCGAGCACGGCGACCGCCGCCCCGCGGCGAAAGAAGACGTCCCGTCGAGACGAAGAGGCCCCGCTGATCCCGATCCTCGCGCGCAAGGTGCGCGAGATCGAGGCGAAGGCGCAGCGGGCCAAGCTGGGCCCGACCAACCGCGTGAAGTTCCAGGTGATCGCATTCCTGGTTCGCGAGGAGCGCGCCAGGGTGAAAGCCGACGGCGAGCTGACCGACGCCGCACGGGCCGAGCTGCTCAAGCGGCTCGACGGCGTGGCCACGATCCTCGCCAAGACGGCCGCGCGCGACACGTCGCTGATCCAGCTGCTCGAGGCGGATCAGGCCACCTCGCCCGTCGCGAAGCGGATGCGTCGTGACTGGCTGCTCGAGTCGGGCGCCGAGCTCGCCCCCGAAGAGCTCGTGATCACCGACATCGCACCGATCGTGCAGACCCCGGTGGTACCGGCCGCTCTCGCGGAGAAGCAGGTCACCCCGCCCTCGGTCGAGTCGCGCCTGCTGGCGTCGCCGTTCCTCGCGCCCGACCTGACCCCCCGGCGCGCCGCAGTGCCCCGCCGCCGGCTCGACGGGTGGGAGCTGATGGGTCCGCTGTACAAGGCATTCGAGTCGGGAGCCGGCGGGGGACCGGCCACGATGGAGCTGCCCCCGATGCCCGAATACGACCACATCTCGCCCAAGGGGCGCGAGGTCATGGTGCACCAGTCGCGCTTCGTCGAGGCGGTGCGCTCCGGTCACCGCAGCTTCCTGCTCGCTGACGAGCCCGGCCTGGGCAAGACCGCGCAGTCGGTGCTCGCCGCCTCGGTCGCGAACGCCTACCCTCTGCTCGTCGTCGTGCCCAACGTGGTCAAGATGAACTGGGCGCGTGAGGTCGAGCGATGGACGCCGCAGCGCCGCGCCGCAGTGATCCAGGGTGACGGCGCCGACATCGACGCGTTCGCCGACGTGTTCATCGTCAACTACGAGATCCTCGACCGGCACCTGTCGTGGCTCGGCTCGATCGGCCTGCAGGGCATGGTCGTCGATGAGGCGCACTTCATCAAGAACCTGTCGTCGCAGCGATCGCAGAACGTGCTGGCCCTTGCGGGACGCATCCGCGACCACGTGCGCAACCCGCTGATGCTGGCCCTGACGGGCACCCCGCTGATCAACGACGTCGAGGACTTCGACGCGATCTGGCGCTTCCTCGGCTGGACGAACGGCGAGAAGCCCGAGCCGGAGCTGATGGAGAAGCTGGATGCGACCGGGCTGACGCCGGCGGACAAGTCCTTCTACGCCGAGGCCCGCGAGGCGGTCATCTCGATGGGCATCGTGCGGCGGAAGAAGAAGGACGTCGCCGCCGACCTGCCCGACAAGCTCATCGCGGATCTGCCGGTGCAGCTCGACGATGAGTTCGGCCGCGGCATCCGGGCGGCGGAGCGGGAGCTGGGCGAGCGGATGGCGGCCAAGTACCGCCGTATCGTCGAAGCGCGCTCGGCTGCGCACGGTGCATCGGCCGGTGGGTCACCGGGCCTGTCGAAGGGGATCGATGACGACATCGTGCGTCTCGTCGCCCACAACGAGCTCGAGGAGTCGAGGGCCGCCGGTGCGGGCGGTGACAACGTCTTCACCATGGTGCGCAAGATCGGCCAGGCCAAGGCCCTGCTCGCCGCCGACTACGCCGCTCAGCTGCAGCGGTCGGTCGAGAAGGTGGTGTTCTTCGCGAAGCACGTCGACGTGATGGATCAGGCCGAGGCGCACTTCGCCGCAGCCGGGATCACGTCGGTGTCGATCCGCGGCGACCAGACGACCGCCGCTCGCCAGCAGGCGATCGACGCGTTCAACACCGACCCGCAGGTGGGCGTGGCGGTGTGCTCGCTCACCGCAGCGGGGGTCGGCGTGAACCTGCAGGTCGCGTCGAACGTCGTGCTGGCCGAGCTGAGCTGGACGGCGGCCGAGCAGACGCAGGCGATCGACCGCGTGCACCGCATCGGTCAGGACGAGCCGGTCACCGCGTGGCGCATCATCGCCGCGCACACCCTCGACACGAAGATCGCCGAGCTCATCGATCAGAAGCAGGGTCTCGCCGCCCGCGCACTCGACGGTGAAGCCGTCGCCGATGAACCGGGCGAGTCGGTGCAGATGGCTGCGCTGATGCACCTGCTGCGGGAGGCTCTCGGCGCGCAGTGATGCGCACCCGAACGCGGGCGTTAAGAATCTGCATTCTTGGCGTCCGCTCTCGCGTATACCGGCGCGGTTCGGCCAAGAACATCGCAACACGGAGATGCTCTCGGCAAGATCGTTCGTTTTCGCGCACGTGGAATGGCTTTTCGAGTCCGAGGGGCGCTAGGGTCGACAACGGGCAGTGTCGCCTCTTCACCCTTTCCCCCCGACGCACGAAGGCGGCAGCATGAAGATCGGCATCCTGACCAGCGGCGGCGACTGCCCCGGACTCAACGCGGTCATCCGCGGAATCGTGCTCAAGGGCACCACCGCCTACGACCTCGAGTTCGTCGGCATCCGCGACGGCTGGCGAGGCGCCGTCGACGGGGACTTCTTCCCGCTCACCCGCCACGAGGTGAAGGGACTGTCGAAGGTCGGCGGCACGATTCTCGGCACGAGCCGCACCAACCCCTACGAGGGCGCGCGCGGGGGAGCCGAGAACATCGCCAAGACCCTGTACGGGCACCGGATCGACGGAATCGTGGCGATCGGCGGCGAGGGCACGCTCGCGGCGGCGGACCGTCTGGCGAAGGACGGCATCAACGTGCTCGGCGTGCCCAAGACGATCGACAACGACCTCCGTGCGACCGACTACTCGTTCGGCTTCGACACCGCGGTGAACATCGCCACCGACGCGATGGACCGGCTGCGCACGACGGGCGACTCGCATCAGCGCTGCATGGTCGCCGAGGTCATGGGACGGCACGTGGGCTGGATCGCCCTGCACGCCGGGATGGCGGCGGGCGCGCACGTCATCTGCATCCCGGAAGTGCCCATGTCCATGGACGAGATCTGCTCTCTGGTCAGCAGCGCCGCCGCCCGCGGCCGCGCGCCGCTCGTCGTCGTCTCGGAGGGGTTCACCCTCAAAGGCATGGACGAGGCGTACAGCGACAAGGGCCTCGATGCCTTCAACCGCCCGCGCCTGGGCGGCATCAGCGAGATCCTCGCTCCGGAGATCGAGCGGATCACCGGCATCGAGACGCGCTCCACCGTGCTGGGCCACATCCAGCGCGGCGGATCGCCGTCAGGTTTCGACCGGGTCCTCGCGACGCGCCTCGGCCTGCACGCCGCCGACGCCCTGGTCGAGGGCGCGTGGGGCCAGATGGTCGCGATGCGCGGCACCGAGATCGTGCGGGTGCCCTTCGACGAGGCGCTGGGCGAGCTGAACACCGTGCCGCGCAGCCGCTACGACGAAGCGGCCGCGCTGTTCGGCTGATATCGGATCGCCGCTGGTGGCCCGGGATACCGGGTCACTCGGCCAGGCCGAGGACGTCCAGCATCCAGGCGAGCTCGAACGCGCGCTCGCGCCAGGCGTTGTAGCGTCCGCTGACGCCGCCGTGTCCGGCGGACATCTCGCACTTCATCATCACGTCCCGTGCCCCGGCGTACCGCAGCGCCGCGACCCACTTCGCCGGCTCGACGTACAGCACGCGGGTGTCGTTGAGCGATGTCATCGCCAGGATCCGCGGGTAGTCCGCACCGTCGCGGATGTTCTCGTACGGCGTGTACGACTTCATGTACGCGTACACCTCGGCATCGTGCAGCGGGTCGCCCCACTCGTCCCACTCGACCACGGTGAGCGGCAGCGAGGGGTCGAGGATCGAGGTGAGCGCGTCGACGAAGGGCACCCCGGCGAGGATCCCGGAGAACAGCTCAGGGGCGAGGTTGGCGACGGCGCCCATGAGCAGGCCGCCCGCGCTGCCGCCCTCGGCGACGAGCCGCTCGGGGGCGGTCACACCGGTGCCGATGAGGTGCTGCGCGCACGCGACGAAGTCGGTGAACGTGTTGCGCTTGTGCAGCTCCTTGCCCTGCTCGTACCAGTGGCGGCCCATCTCGCCGCCGCCGCGCACGTGCGCGACCGCGAAGATCACACCGCGGTCGAGCATCGACAGGCGCATGGTCGAGAAGCCGGGATCGATCGAGTGCTCGTACGAGCCGTAGCCGTACAGGTGCAGCGCGCGCGGCTCAGCACCGGGATCGCCGAACGAGCGCTTCCACACCAGCGAGATCGGCACCTGGGCGCCGTCGGCGGCCGTGGCCCACACCCGCTGCTGTCCGTAGTCGGCGGGGTCGTACCCGCCGAGCACCGCCATCTGCTTGCGCAGGTGCTTCTCGCCGGTCGCGATGTCGAGGTCGAGCACCTGCGACGGCGTGATGAACGAGGTGTACGTCATCCGCAGGAACGGCGCATGCCATTCGGGGTTGCCGCTGAAGTAGGCGTCGAACAGCGGCTCGTCGAAGTCGACGTCGTCGAGCGCGCCCGTCGCGGGATCCATGATCGCTGAGCGCACCAGTCCGTCGCTGCGGTACTCGACGGTCGCGAAGTCCCGGAAGCAGTCGACATCGATGATCCGTCGTCCCTGGCGGTGCGCAAGAAGCACCTGCCGCTCACCCCGAGGGTCGGATGCCGCCACCGAGACGAGCTCGAAGTCGAGGGCGTCGTCGTTGTGCAGGATCAGCAGCCGGTCCTCGCCGTCGACCACCGCGTGATCGACGGAGTACTCCACGCCGTCCCGGCGCGGCCACACGACCTGCGGCTCGACGTTCAGCGGGTCGGAGCTCAGGTCGGCGAGGTCGATGAGCAGCTCCTCGCTGGTGATCTTCGAGCCGAGTCCGATCATCAGGTACCGCCGGCTGCGGGTGATGCCGGCACCCATCCAGAAACGCTCATCCGGCTCGTGGAACAGCTTCACGTCGGCGTCGAGCGGGGTCCCGATGCGGTGCAGCCACAGAGTGTCGGGCCGCCACGCCTCGTCGCGTGTCGTGTAGAGGATCGACGCACCGTCGGGTGTGAAGAACGCCTGTCCGGTGTTCGGGATCACGTCGTCGAGCATCTCCCCGGATACCAGGTCGCGCACGTGCACGGTGTACAGCTCCGAGCCCTCGGCATCCACAGACCAGAGCAGTCGCGTGCCGTCATCAGACGCGTCGAAAGCGCCGAGCGAGAAGAACTCGAGCCCCGCAGCCTCGACGTTCCCGTCGAGCAGCACCTCCTCGCCCGGCACCGGCACGCCCGGCTCGAGCACCGGGGGAGTCCAGTCGTCGCCGTGCGCGGCGGTGCGGCAGTGGATGCCGTACTGAGCGCCCTCCTCGGTGCGGCTGTAGAACCACCAGTCGCCGCGTCGGGTGGGCACCGACAGGTCGGTCTCCTGCACCCGTGAACGGACCTCCTCGAACAGCGTCTCGCGGAGCCCCGCGAGGTGAGCGGTTCGCGCCTCTGTGTAGGCGTTCTCCGCCTCCAGGTGCGCGATGACCTCCGGATCGTCTTTGGCGCGGAGCCACTCGTAGGCGTCGTCGAACTGGTCGCCGTGGTGGGAGCGCGTGGTGATGCGGCGGGCCGGTGCGGGCGGCTGGATGCGAGAATCGGTCACCCTGCCACGCTACCCGGCGAGTTGACCGCGACCGAGCAGGGTGGGAGGATTCATGCGGGTCCTCTAACGGAGGGCAAACCCACGGTGAACTCTTCGTTCGTCACAAGCCGATCTCTCGGCCCCTCCCTGGCAGTCCCAACGAAAGAGACCGGTGGAAACCGCAGCCCTCATCGTCGTGCTGGTCATCGCGCTGGCGCTCTTCTTCGACTTCACCAACGGATTCCACGACACCGCCAACGCGATGGCCACCCCCATCGCCACCGGCGCGCTGAAGCCGAAGACGGCGGTGCTTCTCGCTGCGGCGCTCAACCTCGTCGGCGCCTTCCTCTCGACCGAGGTCGCGAAGACCGTCTCCGGCGGCATCATCCGCGAAGACGCGATCAGCCAGATGGGGGCGCAGATCTTCCTGCCGCTCATCTTCGCGGGGCTCATCGGCGCGATCACCTGGAACATGCTGACGTGGCTGCTGGGTCTTCCCTCCAGCTCCTCGCACGCGCTGTTCGGTGGTCTCATCGGCGCGACACTGGTCGGCGTCGGCGCCACGGGCATCGATTTCGGGATGGTGCTGTCGAAGATCATCCTCCCGGCCCTGATCGCCCCGCTCACCGCCGGCATCATCGCGTTCATCGCGACGAAGGTCGCCTACGGCGTCACGCGCCGGTACGACGGCAAGCCGGACGGCCGCTCCGGGTTCCGCTGGGGCCAGATCTTCACCTCCTCGCTGGTGGCGCTGTCGCACGGAACCAACGATGCGCAGAAGACGATGGGCGTGATCACCCTGGCCCTGATCACGATCGGGTGGCAGACGGGTGATCCCAACAGCTCGGACTACCACAACCCCGAGTTCTGGGTGATCGTCGCCTGTGCGTTCACCATCGCCCTGGGCACCTACCTCGGCGGCTGGCGGATCATCCGCACTCTCGGTAAGGGCCTCACCGAAGTCAAGCCCGCGCAGGGCTTCGCCGCCGAGAGCTCCACAGCGGCGACCATCCTCGCCTCCAGCGCCCTCGGGTTCGCGCTCTCGACGACGCAGGTCGCCTCGGGTTCGGTCATCGGCTCGGGCCTCGGCCGACGGGGGGCCTCCGTGCGCTGGGCGACTGCCGGCCGGATCGCGATCGGCTGGCTGCTCACGCTTCCCGCGGCGGGCGGCGTCGGCGCCCTCGCCGCCCTTCTGGTGATCTGGTTCGGCAACTGGGGCGTCGCGATCGACGCGGTGCTGGCGCTGGTGATCATCGTGGGTCTGTTCCTGTACTCGCGTCGCAACGCCGTCACCTCCGCGAACGCCATGAGCGATGTGGCCGAGTCCGGCCACGCGGTCGACCACCCCGAGGTGCCTGCTCCCACCCGCCGCGCCAGCCGCATGGAGCTCGTGCGCGCTCTCGAACGCGCCGAGCGGAAGGCCGACGAGGCGGAACGCGCCGCGCGTCGCGCGAAGAAGCTGAAGAAGGCGGGCGCGTCGCCGGCCGAGATCAAGACGGCGAAGCGCGCCGCCGAGAAGGCCGCGCTGAAGTTCGCCACCGCCGAGAAGGCCGCGCAGGAGTGGGAGAGCGCGATCGCCAGCCGCAAGGTGCGCGCCAAGCTCGCCGAGTGGGACATCGCCGTGGATGAGCAGGAGGACGCACGATGAGCATCGACTGGGGCGCCTTCATCAGCGTGTTCATCGCGGCCCTGCTGGGTGCCGGGACGATCGTGCTGTTCTACGCGCTGGGCCTGCGGATGCTCGTGCGCGCCGGGCGGGTTCCGGTGGTCTCGCCGGCGGAGTTCACGGATGCCATCACCGTGCTCACCGAGAAGGAGATCAGGCACGCGGCGAAGCAGGCGGCCAAGGCCGCTCGCAAGAGCCCGCTGAGCGAGGGCCAGAAGATGCTCGCGTTCGCAGCCGCGATCGGCTGCTTCCTTGTGTGCGGCGCGGCGGTCGTCGGCGGCATCCTGATCATCGTCGTCGGACACTGACAGTCATCCGCCTGAGAGGGCGGTTCTAGGCTGGGAGTCATGTCAGCCTCGTTCGCGTTCGGCAGCCATGCGCCGGCGTCGCACGTCATCGTGCACATCAGCGATCCGCACCTGCTCGCGGGCGGAGCCCGGCTGGGAGGCCGGTTCGACGTCGAGGGCACCCTCGAACGCACGCTCGACGCCATCCGAGCCACGGGCACCGTTCCTGCGGCGATCGTCGTCACCGGCGATCTCGCCGATCTGGGGGAGCCAGACGCGTACCGCCGCCTCCGGGGCGCGGTGGAACCGCTCGCGGCCGACCTGGACTGCCCGGTCGCCTGGGTGGCGGGCAACCACGACGAGCGCCCGGCGCTGCGGCAGCACCTGCTCGATCTCGAGCCCACCGAGCAGCCGGTCACCGGGGTCTGGGACCTCGGCGGGCTAAGACTGATCGCTCTGGACACGAGCGTTCCCGGCTGGCACCACGGCGACCTCGACACGACCCAGCTCGACTGGCTGCGCGACGTGCTGAGCGAGGATGCACCGCACGGCACGATCCTGGCGATGCACCACCCGCCGCTGCCCAGCCACATCCCGCTGTTCGGCATCCTTGAGCTGCGTCACCAGGACGAACTCGCCGACGTGCTGCGGGGGAGTGACGTGCGCGCCATCCTGGCCGGCCATCTGCACCACTCCTCGCACGGACTGTTCGCGGGGATCCCGGTGAGCGTGGCCTCGGCCACCTGCTACACGATGAACGTCGCCCGTCCCGCCGTCGAGGTCAACGGGATGGATGCCGCGCAGTCGTTCCAGCTCGTGCACGTCTACCCCGACACGATCACGCACACCGTGGTGCCGGTCGTCGATGCGCCCGCCGGAGAGCACTTCACGCGCGAGTGGGCCGAGCGCATGGCATCCCTCACCCCGCAACAGCGACTCGAGGCGTTCTCCCGCAAGCCCTCGCGCTGAAGCGTCGTAGACTGAAGGCATCCCCCGAATCCCTGATCGCCACTACCCACAAGGATGTGACATGGCCTCGTCTGAGCCTGTTGTTGACCGCACAGAGACCGATTCGATCGGCAGCATCGAGATCCCGGGCGACGCCTACTACGGCGTCCACACGCTGCGCGCCGAGCAGAACTTCCCCATCACCAAGCGCCCGATCTCGGTGTACCCCGACCTGGTGCGCGGCCTCGCGATGGTCAAGCAGGCCAGCGCGCGAGCCAACAAGGAGATCGGGGTCCTCGACGCCGAGAAGGCCGACCTGATCGACGCGGCCTCGCAGCGCGTCATCGACGGCGAGTTCCACGACCAGTTCATCGTCGGCGTCATCCAGGGCGGGGCCGGCACCTCGACCAACATGAACGCCAATGAGGTCATCACGAACATCGCGCTCGAGATGGCGGGCCGTGAGAAGGGCGACTACGCCTTCCTCTCGCCTATCGATCACACCAACCGCAGCCAGTCCACCAACGACGTCTACCCGACCGCCGTCAAGATCGGCCTCTCGCTGAACCTCGTCTCACTTCTCGACGAGCTCGACCTGCTGCGCAAGTCGTTCCTCGGCAAGGCGAACGAGTTCCACGACGTGCTCAAGGTCGGACGCACTCAGCTGCAGGACGCCGTGCCGATGACTCTCGGTCAGGAGTTCCACGGCTTCGCGACGACTCTCGGCGAGGACCACAGCCGCCTCACCGAGAACGCCTCGCTGCTGACCGAGATCAACATGGGCGCCACCGCCATCGGCACCGGCATCACGACCCACCCCGACTACGCGCCTACGGTTCTGAAGCACCTGCGCGAGATCAGCGGACTCGACCTCAGCACGGCGACCGACCTCGTCGAGGCCACCAGCGACACCGGCGCCTTCATGTCGTTCTCGTCGTCGCTGAAGCGCAACGCGATCAAGCTCTCGAAGATCTGCAACGACCTGCGTCTGCTCTCGTCGGGTCCGCAGGCGGGCATCGGCGAGATCAATCTGCCGGCCATGCAGGCCGGCTCCAGCATCATGCCGGGCAAGGTCAACCCCGTCATCCCCGAGGCCGTCAACCAGGTCGCTTTCGCGGTCGCCGGCGCGGATGTCACGGTGACGATGGCGGTCGAGGGCGGCCAGCTGCAGCTCAACGCCTTCGAACCGGTCATCGCGCACTCGATCTTCCAGTCGATCACGTGGATGCGTCAGGCGATGTGGACGCTGCGGGTCAACTGCGTCGACGGGATCACCGCGAACCGCGAGCGCCTCGGCGCGATGGTCGGCGCCTCGGTCGGCGTCGTCACCGCGCTGACCCCGTTCATCGGCTACGCGGCCTCCGCGGCGCTGGCCAAGACCGCGCTGCTCACCAACCGCAACGTGGCCGATCTCGTCGTCGAGGCGGGGCTCATGTCGCGTGACGAGGTCATGAAGCAGATCTCGCCGGCGCGCCTGTCGGGGCTGGAGACAGTGACCGCGGCGATCCCCGTGATCGCCGCGGAAGACCTCCCGGAGGCGTAGGCGCAGAGACGAAAGAGGCGGATGCCCCGGGGCATCCGCCTCTTCTGTCGTCTGAACGGACGCCGATCAGCCGAGCGTGCGGCAGTGCGTCGTGAGCTCCCCGATGCCGTCGATACCCACCGTGACCGTCGACCCGTCGCGCAGGAAGATCTGCGGATCGCGCGAGTAGCCGGCGCCACCCGGGCTGCCGGTGGAGATCAGGGTTCCCGGCAGCAGGGTCGCCGACGATGAGAGGTGTGCGATCAGGGTGGCGACGCTGCGCACCATCTGCCCGGTGCTGGCGTCCTGCACCGTCTGCCCGTCGACGACGGCCCAGATGTGCAGGTCCTGCGGGTCGGCGATCTCGTCAGCCGTGACGACCACCGGACCGGTCGGGGTGAAGCCGTCGAACGACTTGCAGCGGGACCACTGTGCCTCAGCGAACTGGATGTCGCGCGCCGTGATGTCGTTGACGACCGTGTACCCCCACACCGTGTCGAGCGCCTCGTCAGCGGTGACGTCCTTCGCGGCGCGGCCGATGATCACACCGAGTTCCGCTTCGTAGTCGACGGATTCGCTCAGCTCGCGCGGCCAGGTGGCGGTGTCGTCGTGCGCCCCGAGCGAGTTGGGCCACAGGGTGAAGACGGTCGGCGCGGTGTCGGTCTTGAGCCCCAGTTCGCTCGAGTGCGCGGCGTAGTTCAGACCCACCGCCAGGATCACCGGGGGCGCGACGACGGCGGGGCCGAAGCGTAGATCCGCCACCGGATGCCGCTGTGCGGTGCCGGAGGCGTGCGCGGCGCGCAGCCGCTCGAGCAGCTCGTCACCGCCCTCGATCAGCTGCTGCAGGGTCGAGGGAGCGGGGGAGAGGAGGTCGCTGACGAGGGTGGCCTCCGCGCCGTCGATGACGGCGAGCTGCAGAGCCTCGGAATCACGAGCGCTCAGATGGGCGAAACGCATGCCTCTACGCTACCCGTCGCGATGCGGACCGCGGCAGAGGCGGCCTCTAGGCTTTGCCCATGAGCTTTGGAGGACGACCCTCGCCCGCGCAGCCCTCAGGCCGGTTCCCGACGCTGCTCGCCGGCCACGCGCGGTACGCCCCGCCGGCGCCGTCGGCCCCGGCAC
>NZ_DAMDLU010000062.1:0-15738 GCF_032084865.1 Microbacterium sp. | reverse complement strand
GTCGGACGAGCGGTCCTGTCGCTCGCGCGGCGGACGGTTGTCACGCTCGATCGCCCGCGACAGCTCGTCGTTCTCGGGGTCGAGCAGCAGCGGCGTCTCGCCCTGGGCGACCACGGCCAGCGCCGCGGCGACGTCCGCCTCGGGCACATCGTTGTTGCGCACGTAGTGGGCGATGATGTCGCGGAACGCCTCGATGCGGCGGGTCTCTCCGAGGGCTGCGGTGATCGCGTCGTCGAAGCGCGCGAGGCGCGTCGAGTTGACGTCCTCCGTGGTCGGCAGCTGCATCTGCGTCGGCTGCTGGCGGGTCGCCTTCTCGATGTGCTTCAGCAGGTAGCGCTCGCGCGGCGTGATGAAGCTGATCGCATCACCGGTTCGGCCTGCACGGCCCGTGCGCCCGATCCGGTGCACGTACGACTCGGTGTCGGTGGGGATGTCGAAGTTCACGACGTGGCTGATGCGCTCGACGTCGAGGCCGCGGGCGGCGACGTCGGTGGCGACGAGGATGTCGAGCTTGCCGTCCTTGAGCTGATTCACGCTGCGCTCGCGCTGGACCTGCGGCACGTCACCGTTGATCGCGGCCGCGGAGTAGCCGCGGGCGCGGAGCTTCTCGGCGAGGGTCTCGGTCTCGTTCTTCGTGCGGACGAAGACGATCATCCCGTCGAAGTTCTCGATCTCGAGGATGCGGGTGAGGGCATCCACCTTCTGGGCGTACGAGACGACGAGGTAGCGCTGAGTGATGTTCTGGTTGGTGGTCGTCTTGCCCTTGATGGCGACCTCTTCGGGCTCGTTCAGATACTGCTGAGCGAGGCGGCGGATCGTCGCGGGCATCGTCGCCGAGAACAGCGCGACCTGCTTGTCCTCGGGGGTCTGTGCGAGGATCTGCTCGACATCCTCGGCGAAGCCCATCTTCAGCATCTCGTCGGCCTCATCCAGCACGAGGTACTTCAGCTCAGAGAGGTCGAGCGTGCCCTTCGCCTGGTGGTCCATGATGCGGCCCGGCGTGCCGACGACGATGTGCACGCCACGGCGCAGCGCGGACAGCTGCACGCCGTACGCCTGCCCGCCGTACACGGGAAGCACGCGCACGTCCTTCATGCGGGCCGAGTACGCCTCGAACGCCTCGCACACCTGCAGCGCGAGTTCGCGGGTGGGGGCGAGCACGAGCACCTGCGGCGTCTTCTGACCGAGGTCGAGGTTCTCGAGCACGGGCAGCGCGAAAGCCGCGGTCTTGCCGGTGCCGGTCTGCGCCGTTCCCAGCACGTCGCGTCCCTGCAGCAGCAGGGGGATCGTCGCCGCCTGGATCGGCGAGGGCGTCTCGTAGCCGAGGTCCTTGATCGCCTTGAGCAGCGAGCCGGTGATGCCCAGCTCCTCGAATCCGGGAGACGTCGCGGCCTCGTCGGGGGTCTCGGGCGCGTCGGGGGCAGGGGCGATGTCGTCGGCAGTCACCTGTCAACGATAGTGGGTGCGGATGGGAGAGTGCTGGCCGTTCAGCTGCCCGAGGTCAACGCCAGCAGGCGCTCCTTCACCTGCCGGCGCAGCACCTTGCCGATCAGCGACTTCGGCAGCTCGTCGACGACGAAGATGCGACGCGGCACCTTGTACGGCGTGAGGATGCTGCGCGCGAACGCGCGGATGGCCTCGACATCGACGTCCTTGCCGTCCTCCACGACGATCGCGGCGACGACCTCTTCGCCGGAGCGGTCGCTCGGCAGTCCCACGACGGCCGCGTCGACGACATCCGGATGCTGGCGCAGGGCGCCCTCGACCTCGGTGGGCGCCACGTTGAAGCCGCCCGTGATGATGAGCTCCTTGATGCGGTCGACGATGCGCACGAAGCCCGCCTCGTCGATCGTGACGATGTCGCCGGTGCGGAACCAGCCGTCGACGAACACCGCCTCGGTCGCCTCGGGCTTGCCGTAGTAGCCGGAGAACACCTGGGGGCCGCGCACGATCAGCTCGCCGGCCGAGCCGGCCGGCACGTCGGCGGTCGGATTCTCGGGGTCTACGACGCGGCACTCGGTACCGGGAAGCGGCAGGCCGACGGTGCCGGCCACCCGATTGTCGGCGACGGGGTTGGCCATCAGCACGGGGGAGCACTCGCTCAGCCCGTAGCCTTCGACGAGGTAGCCGCCGCTCGCGTCCTCGAACGGCACCACGAGGTCGTGCGACAGCGCCATCGCGCCAGAGATCGCGATCTCGGTGCCGGCGAGCGACACGCCCTTCTCCTTCGCGGCGGCCAGCAGTCGCTCGGCGATCGGCGGCACGAGCGGCAGGAAGGTGGCCGGATGCTTCTTCGTCACCTGCAGCACGAGATCGGGCTCGAACTTCGGGAACAGCACGAGCCGCGCGCCCATCGACATCGCGAAGGTCAGACACAGCGTGAGCCCGTAGGCGTGGAACATCGGCAGCACGGCGTAGACGACGCAGCCGTCGCCGCGCGTGATCGACGGCACCCACGCCTGAGCCTGCGCCGCGTTCGCGAGCAGGTTGCGGTGGGTGAGGACCGCACCCTTGGGCGTGCCCGTGGTGCCGGAGGTGTACTGGATGATCGCGAGGTCGTCGGTTCCGGGACGCGGGTGCGATGCGGGAAGCGGAGCGGATGCCACGAGCGAATCCCAGCTGATCGCACCGCGCACCTTCGCGGTCAGCGCCGCACGCGACTCACGGGCCTTCGCGATCGGCAGCTTCAGCATCAGCTGCATCCTGCGCGGCATCGCCGTCGTCACGTCGACCGAGACCAGGCTCGTGACCGCCAGATCGACGGGGAACTCCTGCACGGTCTCGACGACCTTGCTCCAGACGATCGCGTGCCTGGCACCGTGGTCTTCGAACTGCTTGCGCAGCTCACGCGGCGTGTAGAGCGGGTTGTGCTCGATCACGACGGCGCCGAGGCGGAGCACGGCGTAGAACGCGATGATGTGCTGCGGGCAGTTCGGCAGCACGATCGCCACCGGGTCGCCCGGGCCGACACCGAGGTCGCGCAGGCCGGCGGCCGCCCGCTCGATGGCATCCTGCATCTCGCGGTAGGTCGTCTCGCGCCCGAAGAACTGCAGCGCCGGGGCGTCCGGGTAGTCGCGCACCGAGGCCTCGACGATGTCGATCAGCGAGCCGGTCACCTCGGGCAGGTCCTGCGGGACACCTTCGGCATAGCTTGCGGTCCATGGGCGAGGGGGAGCGAACTCGGTCACGCGCTCCAGCTTACGTGTGCGCACGTCGCGCTCTCGTAGACTGGGGTGGTGTCTGAAATCACCCCTGATCTCGTACGCCATCTCGGCGTGCTCGCGCGCATCCAGCTCTCCGACGACGAGGTGACTCAGCTGACCGGTCAGCTCGATGCCATCGTCGACAACATCGCGAAGGTGTCGGAGGTGGCCACGCCCGACGTCGTCGCCACCAGCCACCCGATCGCGATGAGCAACGTCTTCCGTCCCGACGAGGTCGGCGAGACGCTCACGCTCGAGCAGACGCTGAAGAACGCCCCGGATGCCGCAGACGGCCGCTTCCGTGTGACCGCGATCCTGGGAGAAGAGCAGTGAGCGACATCATCCGGCTGACCGCCGCCGAGCTCGGCGAGAAGATCTCCGCCGGCGAGATCTCCAGCGTCGAGGCGACGCAGGCCCACCTCGACCGCATCTCCGCGGTCGACGGCGACGTGCACGCCTTCCTGCACGTCAACGAGCACGCCCTCGCGGCGGCCGCCCAGGTCGACGCGCGCCGTGCCGCGGGCGAGCAGCTCGGCCCGATCGCCGGTGTGCCGCTCGCGGTCAAGGACGTGCTCGTCACCGCCGACATGCCCTCCACGAGCGGCTCGAAGATCCTCGAGGGCTACATGTCGCCGTTCGACGCCACCGTCGTGGCGCGCTCGCGCGCCGCCGGCCTCGTGCCGCTGGGCAAGACGAACATGGACGAGTTCGCGATGGGCTCGTCGACGGAGTTCTCCGCCTACGGCCCGACCCGCAACCCGTGGGATCTCGACCGCATCCCCGGCGGTTCGGGTGGCGGCTCCGCCGCGGCCGTCGCGGCATTCGAGGCCCCGCTCGCGCTCGGCTCCGACACCGGCGGATCGATCCGCCAGCCCGCGCACGTCACCGGCACCGTCGGCATCAAGCCGACCTACGGCGGCGTCAGCCGCTACGGCGCGATCGCGCTGGCATCCAGCCTCGACCAGGTCGGTCCGGTGACCCGCACCGTGCTCGACGCCGGGCTGCTGCACGATGTGATCGGCGGTCACGACCCGAAGGACTCCACCTCGCTTCCGCAGGAATGGCCGTCGTTCGCCGCCGCGGCCCGCGAGGGCGCGTCGGGTCAGGTGCTCAAGGGGCTGAAGGTCGGCGTCATCACCGAGCTGCCCGACTCCGGCTTCCAGGCCGGCGTCGCCGCATCCTTCCGCGAGTCGCTGGCCCTGATGGAGGCGCAGGGCGCCGAGATCGTCGAGATCTCCGCTCCGCACTTCGAATACGGTGTCGCCGCGTACTACCTGATCCTGCCCGCGGAGGCGTCGAGCAACCTCGCGAAGTTCGACTCGGTGCGCTTCGGCCTTCGGGTCACCCCCGACGGCAACCCGACGGTGGAGGACGTCATGTCGGCGACCCGCGAGGCCGGCTTCGGCCCCGAGGTCAAGCGCCGCATCATCCTCGGCACCTACGCCCTGTCTGCCGGCTACTACGACGCGTACTACGGCAGCGCGCAGAAGGTGCGCACGCTCATCCAGCAGGACTTCGACCGGGCCTTCGCGCAGGTCGACGTCATCGCGACGCCCTCGGCGCCGACGACCGCGTTCAAGATCGGCGAGAAGATCGACGATCCGCTGCAGATGTACCTGAACGACCTGACGACGATCCCGGCGAACCTGGCCGGCGTGCCCGGCATCTCGATCCCGTCGGGTGTGGCAGCCGAAGACGGTCTGCCCGTCGGCATCCAGTTCCTCGCGCCTGCGCACGAGGATGCCCGTCTGTACCGCGTCGGCGCGGCTCTCGAAGCCGCGCTCCTCGACTCGTGGGGGGAGCCGCTGCTGTCGAAGGCGCCTGCCCTTCGGCAGGCTCAGGGACCCAGGGAACAGGCTCAGGGACCCAGGGAACAGGCTCAGGGAGCCAAGGAAGAAGGAACCCGCTGATGGCCACCGCCAAGCTCATGGACTTCGACAAGGCTCTCGAGATGTTCGAGCCCGTGCTCGGATTCGAGGTGCACGTCGAGCTGAACACCCGCACGAAGATGTTCTCGGATGCCCCGAACCCGGCGAACGACGAGTTCCACGGTGCCGAGCCGAACACGCTGATCGCCCCGGTCGACCTCGGCCTGCCGGGTTCGCTGCCCGTGGTCAACGCGACGGCCGTGCGCTCGTCGATCAGCCTGGGTCTCGCGCTCGGCTGCTCGATCGCCGAGTCCAGCCGCTTCGCGCGGAAGAACTACTTCTACCCGGACCTCGGCAAGAACTACCAGATCTCTCAGTACGACGAGCCGATCGCGTTCGAGGGATCGGTCGAGGTGGAACTCGAGGACGGCACCCTGGTGACCATCCCGGTCGAGCGTGCGCACATGGAGGAGGACGCCGGCAAGCTCACCCACATGGGCGGGGCCACCGGTCGCATCCAGGGTGCCGAGTACTCGCTGGTCGACTACAACCGTGCGGGTGTGCCACTGGTCGAGATCGTCACCAAGCCGATCTTCGGCGCCGAGCATCGAGCGCCCGAGTACGCCAAGGCGTACATCGCCGCGATCCGCGACATCGTGCGCGGCCTCGGCATCTCGGAGGCGCGTCTCGAGCGCGGCAACCTGCGCTGCGACGCGAACGTGTCGCTGCGCCCCCGCGGCCAGGAGAAGCTTGGCACCCGCACCGAGACGAAGAACGTCAACTCGATGCGTTCGGTCGAGCGCGCAGTGCGATACGAGATCCAGCGTCAGGCCGCGATCCTCGCCGACGGCGGCACGATCATCCAGGAGACCCGTCACTGGCACGAGGACACCGGCACGACATCGCCGGGCCGCCCGAAGTCCGACGCCGACGACTACCGCTATTTCCCGGAACCCGATCTGCTGCCCGTGCAGCCCTCGCGCGAGCTCGTCGAGGAACTCCGGTCGGTCCTGCCCGAGCAGCCCGTCGCGCGTCGCCGTCGTCTGAAGGCCGACTGGGGCTTCACCGACCTCGAGTTCCAGGACGTGCGCAACGGCGGGCTGATCGACGAGGTCGAGGCCACGATCGCGGCCGGTGCCGCGCCGGCGGCCGCGCGCAAGTGGTGGACGGGGGAGATCACCCGCATCGCCAACGCGCAGGAGCGCGAGGCCGCCGGCCTCGTCTCACCCGCCGACGTCGCAGCTCTGCAGGGCCTGGTGGATGCCGGGACTCTGACCGACAAGCTCGCCCGTCAGGTGCTCGAGGGCGTCATCGCCGGTGAGGGAACGCCGCAGCAGGTCGTCGACTCGCGCGGGCTGGCCGTCGTCTCGGACGACGGTGCGCTGATCGCCGCGATCGATGATGCGTTCGCCGCGCAGCCCGACGTGCTGGCGAAGATCAAGGACGGCAAGGTGCAGGCCGCGGGCGCCGTCATCGGCGCCGTCATGAAGGCCATGAAGGGTCAGGCCGACGCCGCGCGCGTGCGCGAGCTGATCCTCGAGCGCGCCGCGCAGTGACCACCGGGTGCCACCGACGCGATGTCGGTGGCACCGGTCAGGATGGATGCATGGGACGCGGTGACGGATCGGGCCGCATCGTCTCGCCGGAGGGCGCGGACGACACCGGCACGGGCATCCTGCATGTCGACATGGATGCCTTCTACGCGGCGGTCGAGGTGCTTTACGACCCGTCGCTGCGTGGCCTGCCGCTGATCATCGGCGGCCGCGACGGGCGCTCGGTGGTCTCCAGCGCGTCCTACGAGGCGCGCCGCTTCGGGGTTCGCAGCGCGATGCCGGTCGGACAGGCGCTGAGGCTGTGCCCGACGGCCCGCGTCGTGCCGCCGAACTTCACCCGCTACCAGGCTGTCTCGGCCCAGGTGATGGAGATCTTCCAGAGCATCACCCCGCTCGTCGAGCAGCTCTCGATCGACGAGGCGTTCCTCGACGTGCGCGGAGTGCGCCGGCTGTGGGGGAGTCCTGGTGAGATCGCGGCGCTGATCCGACGACGGGTGCGCGACGAGGTCGGCATCACCTGCAGTGTCGGAGTCGCCGCCACGAAGCACGTCGCGAAGATGGCGTCGACCGTCTCCAAACCTGACGGGATGCTCGTGGTGCCCGCCGCGCGAACGCAGGAGTTCCTCGATCCCCGACCGGTCGGCGCCATGTGGGGCGTCGGACCGAAGGCCGCCGAAGCACTGCAGCGCCGGGGCATCCGTCTGATCCGCGACGTGCGGGAGGCGGCGCCTGAAGCCCTGGAGCGCGCCGTAGGCCCCGCGCTCGGGCAGCGGATGCAGGATCTGGCCCGCGGTCTCGACGCCCGTGCCGTCGAGACGGAGCGGGTGGAGAAGAGCGTCGGTCACGAAGAGACCTTCGACCGCGACATCGACGATGCCGACCTGCTCCGCTCGGAGCTGCTGCGCCTGGCCGACCGTGTCGGGGCGCGCCTGCGCACCTCGGGGTGGCATGCGGGAGCCGTGGCGATCAAGATCCGCTTCGCTGATTTCACCACGCTGAGCCGCACCGTGTCGCTGGCTGAGCCGACCGACGTGGGACAGCGCATCGGAGAGACGGCGATCGCTCTGTTCGCCCAGATCGAGCGCAGGGATCCCGTGCGGCTGGTCGGGGTGCGGGCTGAGAAGCTGCGTCCCGCAGGGACGTCGGCGATGGCGCTGTGGGATGACGACGAGGACCAGCGGCGCCTCGAGGGCACGCTCGACGACGCACGGGCCCGATTCGGGATCGGCATGATCACCAGGGCACGTCACGTGGGTACGACGGATCGGCGCGGCAGTGACGGGGTCGAGCCGCGGCCGTTCGGCCGCGAGTGACCCACCGGCCGGTTCGATAGCGTGGTGTCATGTCGACAGCCTCCGCCCCCGATCACTTCGGAGAGCAGCTCAGCGCGGCGACCGCGCGCATCTGCGATGCGGTCACCGCCGTGTCGGCGTCGAACCCGGTCGTGATCATCGACGGTCGCAGCGGCGCCGGCAAGAGCAGCCTGGCCGCCCGCGTCGCGCGAGCGTGGCCGCTGAGCACGCCCGTGCAGATGCTCGCGCTCGATTCGGTCTACCCCGGATGGGACGGGCTCGAGCGCGGTGCGCAGATCGCCCGGGAACAGGTGCTGCGTCCGCACGGGCGCGGTCTGATCGGCATCTGGCGGCGCTGGGACTGGGAGCTGGAGGAAGAGGCCGAGGCCCACGCGGTCGACCCGTCTCTCGGGCTGATCGTCGAAGGCTGTGGTGCGCTCACACCGACAACGGCCCCGCTCGCCGATCTCACCGTCTGGGTCGATGGACCACGCGATTCGAGACGGCGACGCGCTCTCGAGCGCGACGGCGACGGCTTCCGCAGCCACTGGGACATGTGGGCGGCGCAGGAGGACGCGCACATCGCGCGGCACGAGCCGCAGAGACTCGCGCACGTGCAGGTGGCTACGCCGTAGCGGCGTCCGCATCGTCGGCGCGCTGGATCAGGTCGTCCAGCCGGTACCCGAGCCAGTCGTACACGTGGAAACGCGCGTCGTGCGGGTCGTGACGGTCATCGTGGTCGACGCCGAGGCGCGACGCGACGACCAGCCTGATCGCGGCGAGAGTGCGCAGCCACGCGTCGACGTGCGCTGCGGGGATGCCGACGTCGTGCGCGGCGAGCACATCGAGATCGTCGTCGTCGGTGTCGAAATCGATGAGACCCTCGCGCATGACGAGGGCGTCCTTGCGACGGCGGTCGAACAGCTCGTCCCGGGTGCTGCGGCGGAATTCCGCTGCCGCGGCGCCGTCATCCGGGTAGGCGACCGGAGCCAGTCGTGCCAGCGCGGGATCGGCGTCCGTGCGCGGCCCTGCGACGAGCTCGAGGAACTCGTCGATCAGGTGCAGCAGATTGCGTCCTTCGATCCAGGCGATCGAGATCGACAGACTCACTGCGGAACCCTTCGGATGGTGGCCCACAGCCCGAAGTCGTGCATCGACTGGGCGTGCACCTCCATGGTCTCCCTCGGACCCGTGGCGACAACGGCATGCCCTTCGTTGTGCACCGCCAGCATGAGGGCAGTGGCCTGCTCCTCGGGGTATCCGAAGTAGCGGCGGAACACGCGCACGACGTAGCTCATGAGATTGACGGGGTCGTCCCAGACCACCAGCTGCCAGGGCACGAGCGGCGCGACCGTGAGCTGCTCGTCGAGCAGGGGAGTGGTCGCCGGGATGCTCATGCCCACCCCAGCTCGTGCAGCTGCTCGTCGTCGATGCCGTAGAAGTGCGCGATCTCATGGACGAGTGTGGTGTGGATCTCGTCCCGCAGCTCGTCCTCATCGGCGCAGGCCGCGAGGTGCGCGTGGCGGTACACGATGATCCGATCCGGCAGCTCGCCCATCCCGTACTGGCCGCGCTCGGTGAGCGCGAAGCCCTCGTACAGGCCGAAGAGGTCGCTGCCGTCATCCGGTTCGTCCTCGACGACGAAGACGACGTTGTCGAGGCCGTCGACCATGTCGTCGGGCAGCTTGTCGAGTTCCTCGACGACGAGCGCCTCGAACTGCTCGAGGGTCATGCTCAGACCACCGTCGGGCAGAGCCTGCGCGTCGGAGTCGAGGGAGGAGGACATGCTTCGATGCTAGCCGGGGCGCACCCCGGGACGGGGCGTCTCCGTCGAGAACTCATAGGCTCGATGAGTACCGTCTCGACCGGAGAAGAAGATGGCCCGTCGTCCCGTGCGGCGCCGTCAGCGCCGACTTCTCGCCCCCGAGACGATGAGGAACACGCTTCGCCATGCGCACCCGAATGATCACCCCGGCCGTCGTTCTCACCCTCACGGGCGCCCTGCTGCTCGCCGGCTGCGCACCCGCCGGTCAGACGACGGACTCGGCGGGCCGCGGCACGTCGGCACCCTCCACCGGGCCGAGCCTGGAAGAGCTCTCCCGCACCGACGTGCGCGCGCTCGTCGACCGGCTCGATCGTGCGCTGGTCAGCGAGCGGGATGATGCGGTGACGGCTTCGATCCGCACGGACCGCGTCGTGCTGGCCGGCGCCGACGGGTCGCAGGTCGAGATGCCGATGCCGGACGGCATGACCTACATCTCCTTCGCTCCGTACCGCTCGCAGACGCACGACTGCACCTTCCACGCGCCGAGCTCGTGTGTCGGCGAGCTGCGCAACACCGAGCTGCAGCTGAGCATCGCGGATCTTGCCACGGGGCACACGTACGTAGACGAGCAGACGCGCACGTTCGACAATGGCTTCATCGGCGTCTGGCTTCCGCGCGGCATCACCGCCGAGGTCGTCACCGTGATCGGCGACAGCGAGGCCAGGGCTGTGATCTCCACCGTGAACGCTGACGACCCGACCTGCATCACGACGATGCCGCTGCATACGCGCGGCTGACACGACGAAGCCCCCGGGTTCATGACGAACCCGGGGGCTTCTCTTGGGGTGAGTAACGGGGCTTGAACCCGCGACCCCCGCGACCACAACGCGGTGCTCTACCAGCT
Organism: Microbacterium sp.; assembly: GCF_032084865.1. Lineage (GTDB taxonomy): Bacteria > Actinomycetota > Actinomycetes > Actinomycetales > Microbacteriaceae > Microbacterium. The sequence goes on along the minus strand of NZ_DAMDLU010000062.1, from coordinate 5,153 downwards.
GAGCTATACCCACCATGTGCCTGCCGGAGCGGGCGACTCGACAAGTGTATTACATGTTCAGAGTGAACTCTGACACCGTGCGGTCGGCGATGTCGCGCGCCTGCTCGGAGGAGGGTCCGGGGGCGTCGGCGAACACCGCGGAGCGGTAATAGCGCAGCTCGCGGATCGACTCGAGGATGTCGGCCAGGGCCCGGTGGCCGCCGTTCTTCTCCGGAGCCTGGAAGAACACGCGGGGGTACCAGCGACGCGCGAGCTCTTTGATGCTCGAGACGTCGACGTTGCGGTAGTGCAGGTACTGGTCGACGCTCTGCATGTACGTGGCGAGGAACATCCGGTCGGTGCCGATCGTGTTGCCGGCCAGCGGAGCCTTGCGCTCGAGGGGGACGAAGCGCTTGATGTAGGCGAGCGTCTGCTCCTCGGCATCGGCGAGGCTGACGCCGTTCGGGATCTCGTCGATCAGGCCCGAGGTGCGGTGCATCTCGGTGACGAAGTCGTTCATGTTCGCGAGTGCGGCGTCGCTCGGCTTGATGACGATCTGGAAGCCGGGGTCGAGCAGGTTCAGCTCGAAATCGGTGACCACGACGGCGATCTCGACGAGTTCGTCGACCGAGAGGTCGAGGCCCGTCATCTCGCAGTCGATCCACACGAGCCGGTCGTTCTCAGCAGCAGAAACCATACTTCGATCCTAGCGACGGGGGCCGACACGGTAATCTGGAGCCGGTACGCCTCCTTAGCTCAGAGGAAGAGCATCGGCTTTCTAATCCGTTGGTCGCAGGTTCGAATCCTGCAGGGGGCACCTCGTCAGTTCCGCAGCGCGGCGACCGCATCGTCGGCGTCCCAGAACTCGCCGATCAGGCGGAAGGATCCGGATGCCAGGTGCAGGCGCTCCGCGCGGTAACGGATGCCCAGGGGGTCGGCGATCACGCGCAGATGTCCACGGATGCGGCCGCGGGCGTCGACCACGCGCCACAGGTGGTCGCCTGCCCTGTCGAGGTGCTCGGCCCGCGTGCGCAGCGCCGGAGTCTCCCACAGCAGAGCGGGATGTATCTCAGTCAGCGATGTCATGCTGTCTCCTTCCCTGATTCGAACATATGGACGGCCACCGACATTCCGTCCCGTAGACTCGGCGGCATGCCCGCGACCTCTCCGTATGCCGCTCGCCTCGCCGAGATCCCGGTCGAACGCCGAGAGGTGCGGGTGCAGGGGTCGACGACGGCGTACTGGGTGTACGGCGAGGCGGCAGACGACGCGCCGACGATCATCACCGTGCACGGATTCCGCGGCGAGCATCACGGGCTCGAGCCGGTCGTGGCGTACCTGCCGGGCATCCGGATCATCTCGCCCGACCTGCCGGGCTTCGGCGAGACGCCGCCGATACCGGATCGCGAGCACGACCTCGGGCTCTACACCGGCTGGCTCTGCGAGTTCGCGCGCACCGTCGCGCCTGGAGCGATCATCCTCGGGCACTCGTTCGGCTCGATCGTCGCGGCGGCCGCCGTCGCGAGCGGACTCGAGACGCCGCGGCTCATCCTGATCAACCCGATCGGCGCCCCCGCGCTCGAGGGGCCGAAGGGCCTGCTCACCCGGATCGCCGTGCTGTACTACGCCCTCGGTGCGCGTCTGCCCGAACGCTGGGGGACGGCCCTGCTGCGGCATCCGCTTACGGTGCGCGTCATGAGCATGGCGATGGCCAAGACCCGTGACCCGGCGCTGCGCAGGTTCATCCACGACCAGCACGACACCTACTTCTCGCGCTTCGCCGATCGTGACGTGCTGCACGACGCCTTCGTGACCAGCGCTTCACATGACGTGCGGGCGTTCGCCGGCGTGATCGACGTGCCGACTCTTCTGATCGCGGCTCAACGTGACGACATCACGCCGATCGAGGCCGAGCGGCGCCTCGCGACGATGTTCCCTCGCGCCGAGCTGGTCGAGATCGCCGACGTCGGGCACCTCATCCACTACGAGACGCCGGCCGAGGCGGCCGGAGCGATCCGGCGCTTCCTCAGACTTCCCGTCGTGCGAGGCCGATGAGCCCGGCCACCCGGAACGGGATCACCTCGCCCATCGCGAGCGAGGTCTCGGTGCGCTCGACGCCGTCGATCGACAGGATCCTGGCGTCGGTGTCGAACAGGTGACGAGCGTCCCGGCACGCGACCCTGGCGAGCAGGTCGATCGATCCGCTCAGCCCGTGCGCCTGCACGATCTCGGGAACCCGTGACAGCTCGGCGATGATGCGCGGCAGCTCGGTCTGCCGCACGCCGATGCTGATGAACGCCTGCAGCGGGAATCCGAGCACCTCGGTCGAGAACGAGCGCTCGTACGATTCGAAGACGCCCGTCTGCTCGAGCCGGGCCATCCGGGCCTGGATCGTGTTGCGCGACAGGCGAAGCCGGTCGGCCAGCTTCACCACGGTCGTGCGCGGGTCCTCCGCGAGGGCGGTGAGCAGTTCGAGGTCTGTGCGATCCAGGACGGGCATAACGCCACACGATAGCAGGGCTGCACTTGGGGGAATTGTGCAACATGCTCAGCAAACGCACACATGCTTGAGCGACGTGTCAGCCCGACGTAGCATTCGACTAAGCCCGACGCAGCCGTCGGGAAACCGTGCATGCCCCACGAAGGCCGCCACGTCAGGAGGACGCCGATGTCACCGAACACCAGCCCGATCGTCGACACTCAAAACGATCTCGAACTCACCGAGCGCATCATCGCGCCCGACGGCACGCGCGTGTCGAACCCTGAACTCGACCGCTGGATCGCCGACATCGACTACCAGGCGATGCGCGAGCTGCACCGCGACATGGTGGTGCTGCGGCGCATCGACTCCGAGGGCGTGGCACTGCAGCGCCAGGGTCAGCTCGGCCTGTGGGCGCCGTGCAACGGCCAGGAGGCCGCGCAGATCGGCACCGGCCGTGCCCTCGCGCCGAAGGACTTCGTCTTCCCCAGCTACCGCGAGACCGGCGTGATGTACACCCGCGGCGCCGAGCCCGGCGACTACGTGCGCATGTGGCGCGGTGAGGAGGGCGCGGCCTACGACCCCGCTCGGCTCGGCATCGCTCCGCTGCAGATCATCATCGGCGCGCAGACCCTGCACGCCGTCGGCTACGGCATGGGCATCCTGCACGACGGAGCCGACGAGGTCGCCGTCACCTACTTCGGCGACGGCGCCACCAGTCAGGGCGACGTCAACGAGGCGATGATCTTCGCCTCGTCTTACCGCGCACCCGTCGTCTTCGTCTGCCAGAACAACCACTGGGCGATCTCCGAGCCGGTCGGACTGCAGTCGCAGTACCCGCTGGCCGGCCGCGCGCCGGGGTTCGGCATCCCGAGCCTGCGCGTCGACGGCAATGACGTGCTCGCCTGCATGGCGGCGATGCGCTGGGCGCTCGATCACGCGCGCACAGGCAAGGGGCCCGCCTACCTCGAAGCAGTGACCTACCGCATGGGGCCGCACACCACGGCTGACGACCCGAAGCGCTACCGTGACGACGCCGAGCTCGCCCTGTGGCGCGATCGCGATCCGATCGCGCGCCTGGAGGCGCATCTCCGTGCGGCCGGCGAGCTGACCGACGAGCACCTCGACTCCGTGCAGACGGCCGCCGACGACAGCGCCCGCGAGATGCGCGCCGCATGCATCGGCATGCAGACCCGCCCGGCCCTCGCCGTGTTCGATCGCGTGTACGCCGAGCCGCACTCCGGCCTCGAGCGCCAACGCGACGAGTACGCCGGCTACCTCGCTTCGTTCGAGGAGGCCTGAGATGACGCAGATGACGATGGGCAAGGCCCTCAACGCGGGGCTGCGCCAGGCGATGCTCGACGACGAGAAGGTCGTGCTGATGGGTGAGGACATCGGCACCCTCGGTGGCGTGTTCCGCATCACCGACGGGCTCAAGGACGAATTCGGGGCGAAGCGGGTGATCGACACGCCGCTCGCCGAATCCGGCATCGTCGGCACCGCGGTCGGGCTCGCGTTCCGGGGCTACCGTCCGGTGGTGGAGATCCAGTTCGACGGATTCATCTACCCTGCCTTCGACCAGATCGTCTCGCAGGTCGCGAAGCTGCACTACCGCACCCAGGGCCGGGTGAAGATGCCGATCACGATCCGCGTGCCCTGGGCGGGCGGCATCGGTGCGGCCGAGCACCACTCCGAATCGCCCGAGGCCTACTTCGTGCACACCGCCGGACTGCGCGTGATCGCGGTCTCCGACCCGCAGGACGCGTACCGCTGCCTGCGGCAGGCCATCGCCTGCGACGACCCGGTGCTGTTCTTCGAGCCGAAGCGCCTGTACCACCACAAGGGTGAGGTCGACCTCGCGGCGCCGCTCGCCGACGCGCCTCCGATGGGTCTCGCCCGGGTGGTGCGCCAGGGGACCGATGCCACCATCATCACCTACGGCGCGATGGTTGGCACTGCACTCGACGCGGCCGCCGCGGCCGAGGACGAGGGCGTCTCGCTCGAGGTCATCGACCTGCGCTCGCTCTCGCCCGTCGACTACGAGACAGTCTCCGCCTCGGTGCGGCGCACCGGGCGGGTGGTGGTCGCGCACGAGGCGTCCCGCGAGGCGGGTGTGGCCGCAGAGGTCATCGCGAGCATCACCGAGTACTGCTTCGAGTACCTCGAGGCGGCGCCCGTGCGCGTCACCGGGCACGACATCCCGTATCCCCCCGCGAAGCTCGAGAAGTTCCACCTTCCCGACCTCGACCGCATCCTCGACGCCGTCGACCGAGTACTCGATCGTCCGCACACCTTGAGTGCCGTGGACGCGAAGGGAGACGAGCGGTGAACGCCGAGTTCCGCCTGCCCGACCTGGGCGAAGGACTGACCGAAGCCGAGGTCGTGCAATGGCTCGTGCAGCCGGGCGACGCCGTCGCGCTGAATCAGACGCTCGCCGAGGTCGAGACGGCCAAGGCCATCGTCGAACTGCCCTCTCCGTACGAGGGCACCGTCGCCGTGCTGCACGCCGACGCGGGAGACACCGTGGCGGTCGGCGCCCCGCTGATCGCCTTCGACGTCGCCGGTGACGAGTCCGCGACCTCGGCGGCTCCCGCCGCGGCCGGGGCGGAGGAGGAGAAGGCGCAGCCCAATCTCGTCGGATACGGCGCGGCCCCGGCATCCGGAGGCCGCCCGGCCCGACGTGCCCGCCGGCGCG
>NZ_DAMDLU010000061.1:1486-15792 GCF_032084865.1 Microbacterium sp. | reverse complement strand
GGCACGCGCTTCTTCGACATGCCCGAGGTCCGCCAGGCGGTGCTCGCGCTGCGGGGTGCCGCGGTCGCGCCGACGGATGCCGGTTTCCTGCCGACCGTGCGCGACGTGCTGCGCGGCCTCGGCCTCACCGACGAGCCGCCGCAGGCCGGCGGTGCGCAGCGGGACGGGTGGGAGGCACGTCGCGCGATCCTGCGTCTGGCCGAGGAGGCACAGCCCGGCACGACGCTGCGCGTCTTCGCAGACGATCTGATGGCGCGGGCGAAGGATCAGCACGAGCCGACCCTGCAGACCGTCACCCTGTCGACCCTGCACGCGGCGAAGGGCCTCGAATGGCCGCACGTGCTGCTGGCGGGGTGGGCGGAGGGCTCTCTGCCGATCTCGTACGCGACGACGTTCGAGAACATCGACGAGGAGCGCCGTCTCGCCTACGTCGGCATCACGCGAGCCGCGCGAACGCTGGCGGTGTCGTGGGCGCGGTCAGCGGGGCGGGGGGAGCGGTCTGCGTCACGCTTCCTGGCGGAGATCGGAACGACAGCTCGCGGCACGGGCATTCTGCGTGATGTCGCACCGACCGCCAGGCGTGCCGCCCGTCGGGGCTGACCCGCACCGTCAGCCCTGCCGAGGGTGTCGGGGTGCGCAGGATGCGTGCCGCGAGTGACGCGGCGTGGGCGATGCGCGCCGAGGTCACCTGCGTGGTCGTGCCCACGAGCTGCGCATGCAGGCGCGGCCACGCCTCGTCCCGGTCGCGCTCGTGCGCGTCGCGACACGACAGGCACGGTGTGTGCCCCGGCACGACGAGGGGTCCGATCACCGCGGCGTCCTGCTCGAAGCCGATCGGAAGGTGCGGCAGGTCGTCGCGCAGGTATGAGGCGAGCTGCAGGGCGGCCGCGGCTCCGCCGACCATGACCACGGCCACCGCGCCGGGGGAGCGGGGGTCGGCCTCGTCGAGTCCCTCGTCGATCAGAGACTGGCGGAGCCGTTCCTGCCCCCGCCCGTCGGCGAGGTTGATGCCGTCGGCCCAGAACGGCGGCGCCGGCAGTGCGTCCTCGACGAGCAGCGGACGCAGGGTCGCCAGCATCCGCCGTGCGTCGCGACGCGGTGCGCCGACGCCGTGCGCGATCACATCGAAGGAGCTGATCCGGATGCCCGCGCGCAGCCGATTCAGCAGCGGCTCGACCCAGGAGCCTGCGACATCGAGGCGCACGACGTCCTCCAGGCCGAACTGCACCGTGTCCTCATCGCGCCAGAGCAGCGGATAACGCGGGTCCAGACGGGTCAACGTCGTCGGCGTCATCGGGCTCATGCCCTGATTGTGCGTCGATGCGAGCCGTCTGCGGGGCGGAGAACGACGATCTGTGGACGGATCGGGCACTTCGGCGACTGTGCAGGATCAGTCCCGCAGCTCCCGATCTCCCACCAATGACGCGACGTCAGACGGGTCGGTCGCCCTCGGGACGATCACCCTCGGGTCGGTCGCCCTCGGGGGAGTCCTTGCCGAAGTCCTCGCCGTCGAGCAGGCGCGCGAGAGCCTCGTCGAGCTCGTCCGCCACCGGCGTCTCCCCGCGCTGCAGGGCCTCCAGGCGCGCGATGAGCGCCGACGGGTCGTCGATGTCCGAGGCGAGCGGCATGATGTCGGGGTAGTCCCACAGGGCATCCCGCTGGGCGATGCCGACGGCATCCGTCACCGACCGCCACATCGCCGACGCCTCGCGCAGGCGCCGGGGGCGCAGCTTGAGCCCGACGAGCGCACCCAGGGCGTCTTCGGCGGGGCCGCCGACCGCACGGCGCCGACGGGCCGCCTCGGCCAGCCGCGGGCCGTCGGGCAGGCGAGAGGTCGCCTCCTCGGTGACCACGTCGACCCAGCCGTCGATCGTGGCGATCAGGTTCTCGAGGCGGGCGAGCGCCTCGCGCTGCGCCTCGGTCTGCGCCGGAAGAAGCGCACCGCCCTCGATCGCCGCGCGCAGCTCTTCGGGGTTGGTCGGGTCGAGCCGGGATGCCAGGTCGTCGAGCACCTCGACGTCGACCGTCACCCCACGGGCGAAGTCGGTGATCTGCGAGAGCACGTGCAGGTGCAGCCACTTCGCGTGGCGGTACAGCCGGGCGTAGGCGAGCTCGCGCACCGCGAGGTACAGCGCGATCTGGTCTTCCGGGATCTCGAGGCCCGCACCGAAATCAGCGATGTTCTGCGGGATCACGGCGGCTGTTCCGGCGGGGAGCACGGGGATGCCGACGTCGCCGCCCGAGACGACCTCGAGCGAGAGCCGACCGAGCACCTGACCGAACTGGGCGGCGAACAGCGACGCGCCCAGGCCCCGCATCAGCTGCCCTGCACCCTGCACCATGCTCTGCATCTCGGGCGGAACCTGCGTCTCGAGGGCGCCGGTGAGGGCATCCGCGATCGACGTCGACACGGGGTCGGCGATCTCCTTCCAGACCGGCAGGGTCTTCTCGATCCATTCGCCGCGGGTCATCGCCTGTGGCGCCGAGGCGAGCTCCGAGATCGTCGTCGCCTCGCCGAGCCACAGGTTCGCCAGCCCGAAGGCATCCGCGAGCGACGCGCGCGAGCCGTCGGCGATGCCGAGACCGTCACGGTTCGCGATGTGCAGCGCACTCTGCCTGGCGCTCTGCCACGGATCGCCGCCGAACATGCCCTGCAGCTGCGACATGAACCCGGACATCTGGGCCGGGTCGATCGACATCCCGCCCATTCCCGACAGGGCGTCGCGCAGCGCCTCCGGGTCTACCTGCCCACCCGACATCATGCGACGGAGCATCTCCTCGAAGTCGGACGGATCCCGATCGTCATCTGCCATGCGATAGCCCTCTCAGCATGCCCGTAGCGTGTGCGCTCTACGCTAGTCACACGATCCTGTGCTCGTACCCGATGCGCCCGGATCGCTGTACGCCGCTCGCGAACGCCCCGGAGGTTCCGTGTCATCACGCCGCAGCAACGGCACGGTCACCGGCATCGTGGCGTTGAGCATCTCGCTGGTCGCGCTGGTCGCGCTCACCTTCGTGCCGACGCCGTACGTCATCCAGCGGCCGGGGCCGGTGTACGACACCCTCGGCACCGCTCGCAGCTCTGACGGCGACAAGGTGCCGCTGATCGAGATCGACGGCGCCAAGACCTACCCGACCGGCGGCACGCTCGATCTCACGACCGTGCAGGTGATCGGCAACCGCGAGCGCACACCCACCTGGTTCGAGCTCGCCATGGCGTGGACCGACCCGACACGCGCGGTCGTGCCGATCGACACGGTATTCCCGCAGGGTGTGAGCTCGAACGAACGCGACGAGCAGAACGCCGCTCTGATGGTCGATTCGCAGCACGAGGCCACCGCGGCGGCGCTCACCGAGCTCGGCTACGACGTCGGTGCGAAGGTGCGTGTCGTCGAGACCGTCGCCGACAGCCCGGCGGACGGAGAGCTGCGCGCCGACGATCTGGTCCTGGCGCTCGACGGCGAGGCGATCGACTCGGCCACCGGATTGCGGGATGCCACCCAGCAGGCCGAGGGAGCAGAGGTCACCCTCACGGTCGAGCGCGACGGCAAGGAGAAGACCGTCGCGGTCACGCCCGAGAAGTCCACCGACGCCGAAGGCAAGGAGGTGTGGCTGATCGGGATCTCCCTCACCACCGACTACGACTTCCCCGTCGACGTGCGGCTGCAGCTCGACAACGTGGGGGGCCCCAGCGCCGGCATGATGTTCGCCCTCGGGATCATCGACACGCTCACCCCCGGCGAGCTCAACGGCGGCGAGGACGTCGCCGGCACCGGCACCATCGACGCCGCGGGCACCGTCGGGCCGATCGGCGGCATCCGGCAGAAGCTGTACGGGGCGCGGGATGCGGGTGCGACCGTCTTCCTCGCGCCGGAGGGCAACTGCGACGAGGTCGTGGGCCACATCCCCGACGGACTGAAGGTGTTCCGCACCGGGACACTGGAGGAGTCGCTCGACATCCTCGGGGTGGTCGCCGAGGGCGGCGACACGTCGGCGCTTCCGGTCTGCACCGCGAAGCGCTGAGCCGCGCGGGGCGAACCGTGCGCGCATCCGGGGCCGCGTCATAGGTGGCCTGCCTAGGATGGAACAGTGACCTCGACCTCAGCGCCGCAGCCGGCCACGCCCAGCACATCACGACGGATACTCGCGATCTCGGTGGCGATCATCGCTGCCATCATCGCGGCGTTCTTCGTGTTCTCCTCGCTCTACACCGAGTTCCTCTGGTTCGACCAGCTCGACTTCGCGTCGGTGCTGACCACCCAGTGGATCGCCACCGCCACGATGTTCGCGGTGGGCTTCCTCGGCATGGCGCTGCCGATCTTCCTGTGCATCCAGCTGGCGTACCGGCTGCGCCCCGTCTACGTGCGCCTCAGCTCGCAGCTCGACCGCTACCAGGAGGTCATCGAGCCGCTGCGCCGCCTCGCGATGTGGGGCATGCCGGTGTTCTTCGGCGTGTTCGCCGGCTTCGCCGCCGCGGGCAACTGGAAGACCGTGTGGCTGTGGGCGAACGGGGTGACCACCGACACCCTCGACCCGCAGTTCGGCGTCGACACCGGCTTCTACCTCTTCGCGATGCCGTTCTACTCGGCTCTTCTGGCCTTCGCGTCGGCCGTGCTGCTGCTCTGCCTCGTGATCACCGCTCTCGTGTCGTACCTGTACGGCTCGGTGCGCATCGGGCAGCGTGAGCTGCGCATCTCGAAGCCGGCGCGCATCCAGCTGGCCGTGCTCGCCGGGCTCTACCTCGCCGTCCAGGCCGTGAGCCTCTGGCTCGACCGCTATCTCACCCTCGTGCAGCCGGAAGGCCGCATCACGGGTGCCGCGTACACCGGTGTCAACGCGACCATCCCGGGTCTCGCGATCCTGTCGATCATCGCGGCGGTCGTCGCGGTGCTCTTCCTCGTGACCGCCGTGATCGGCCGCTGGCGGTTCCCGCTGGCCGCCACCGCGCTGTTCGTGGTCGCGTCGCTCGTCGTCGGCATGGGGTACCCGTGGGTCGTGACCACCTTCCAGGTGAAGCCCAACGAGAACGCCTATCAGGCCGAGTTCTACGATCGCAGCATCGAGAGCACCAAGGAGGCGTACGGCGTCGCCGACATGGAGGTCACCCCGTTCGCCGCGACGACCGACACCGAGCCGGGGCAGCTGCGCGAGGACGCCGACACCACGGCCTCCGTGCGCATCATGGACCCGTCGATCATCAGCCCGACCGTGCGCCAGCTGCAGCAGTACCGCTCGTACTACCAGTTCGCTCCCGAGCTCGACGTCGACCGCTACCAGATCGACGGCAAGTCGCAGGACACCGTCGTCTCGGTGCGCGACCTCGATCTGACCAAGCTCGGCGGCGGCGACAGCTGGAACAACCGCGCCGCGGTGTACACACACGGTTACGGCCTCGTCGCGCTCGCGGGCAACCAGCGCACCAGCGACGGCGAGCCCGTCTTCCTCGAGCAGGGTATCCCCACCTCCGGCTTCCTCACCGAGACCGAGAAGTTCGAACCGCGCGTGTACTTCGGCGAGTCGTCGCCCGAGTACTCGATCGTCGGCGCGCCCAAGGGAACCGACCCGGTCGAGATCGATTACCCGCGCGGTGAGGACGGCGCGAGCGACACGAAGACGACGTTCAACGGCGACGGCGGCCCGCGCATCGGCAACACGTTCGTGAAGCTGCTGTACGCGATGAAGTTCCAGTCCGAGCAGATCCTGTTCTCGAACCTCGTGAACTCCGAGTCGCAGATCCTGTACGACCGCGACCCGAAGAAGCGCGTCGAGAAGGTCGCGCCCTACTTGACCCTCGACAACGACCCGTACCCGAGCGTCGTCGACGGTCGCATCGTCTGGATCGTCGACGGCTTCACCACGAGCGCCAGCTACCCGTACTCGAAGACGGTGAGCCTGCGCGATGCCATCGCGGACTCCCGCACCCCGGCATCCGTGGTCGCGTTCGACAACATCAACTACATCCGCAACTCGGTCAAGGCGACGGTCGACGCGTACGACGGCTCGGTGAAGCTGTACGCGTGGGACGACGAGGACCCGATCCTCAAGGCGTGGCAGAAGGTGTACCCGTCGACCGTCGAGCCGATCAGCGAGATGTCGGGCGACCTGATGAGCCACGTGCGCTACCCGACCGACCTGTTCAAGGTGCAGCGCGACGTGCTCGGGGTGTACCACATCGACGACGCGCGATCGTTCGCGCAGGAGGACAACCGCTGGCAGACACCGGACGACCCGCGCGCCAAGGACCGCCTGCAGCCGCCGTACTACCTCTCGATGAAGATGCCGGGCCAGGAAGAGCCGCGCTTCTCGATGTTCTCGACCTTCATCCCCGCCGCTCAGCAGGGTGAGAGCCGTGAGGTGCTGATGGGCTACCTCGCCGTCGATTCGGATGCCGGAAGCAAGAAGGGCGAGAAATCCGACGACTACGGCAAGCTGCGCCTGCTCGAGATCGACACCAACACCACGGTTCCCGGCCCCGGTCAGGTGCAGAACACCTTCGACTCCGACACCGAGATCGCCAACAAGCTGAACGTGCTGACGCTCGGCAAGTCGGACGTGAAGTACGGCAACCTGCTGACCCTTCCGGTGGGCGGCGGACTGCTGTACGTGCAGCCGGTCTTCGTGCAGTCGTCCGAGGGGACCAAGCTGCCGAACCTGCGCAAGGTGCTCGTCGCGTTCGGTGACCGGGTGGCCTTCGAGGACACGCTGACCGAAGCGCTCGACGTGCTCTTCGGCGGCGACGCGGGAGCTGCGGGCGGTGACGGCGACGTGGAGCCCACGACCCCCGAGACGCCTGCGGATCCGAATGCGCCCACCGAGCCCGACACGGGCAGCACCCCGCCCACCGGCGAGACGCTGACCGCGCTCGAAGAGGCACGTGCCGCGCTGTCGGCCCGTGAGGCCGCGCTGAAGTCCGGTGACCTCGAGAGGTTCGCCGCCGAGGACAAGAAGCTCACCGCCGCCATCGAGAAGCTGCTCGCTCTTGAGGACGAGGCCGCGAAGAAGTAGAGCCGGCAGCAGAAGGAGGGCATCCCGTCGGGTGCCCTCCTTCTGCGTTCCCGCCCTCTGGCGCCGCGACGATTCCGCACGCACAATGGGAGCATCGGATTCTCTTCGAGGAGGGCGATCGCGATGCGAGCAGCAGCAGGTTCGAGGATCGTGATCCACGGCGCGCACGTCGACAGTGCCGAGCGTCGCGGTGAGGTGCTCGAGGCGCGGGGCGAGGACGGCGGGCCGCCGTACCTGGTGCGCTTCGACGATGGCGGCGAGTCGCTGATCTTTCCGGGCCCGGATTGCGAGCTCGAGCACGCGCCTCAAGGCCCAGACGCGCCGTGACACACCCGGGGCGCACCCCTCGATTGGCCCTCTCTCTGAAGCCGTGTTAGGCTTTCTGATGTGCCGCGGGGTGGAGCAGTTCGGTAGCTCGCCGGGCTCATAACCCGGAGGTCGTAGGTTCAAATCCTGCCCCCGCAACAAGAGAGGCCCCGAGATCATAGCGATCTCGGGGCCTCGACCTTTTGGTCTGCGACAGACCGGTCGACATCTACGGATCACGCCGGTGGTCCGACTCGCGCGACTTCTGGCGAACCTGTGAGGCGCACATGTTGAAGGCGTAACGTCAGGTCATGGAGACACAGACACGAACAAGCGGTGCAGCCACCGCGACGCTGGGCCTGGGATCGGTGCTGGTGGGTTCGCTGCCTGCTGCGCTGATGACCGATCATGCCCCCGATCGATACACGGTGGAGGCGGTCTTCACACGCCGTCCCGACAAGGACGAGATCACCGAGATCCTGAGCAGCCAGACCCGGGACTTTCTGGCGAAGGCCGGATACCCGACCGTCGAGGTCTCGATCTCGGATCGTCGCCTGGAGATCGCGAACACGAACCTGGAAGAGCTCCGCGACGGTCTCGGTGGCGTACTCGCCGACCGGCTCGCGGAGATCAGTGCGAGCCTCCGTACCGAGCGAGACGCGGCGGCGGTGCGCTTCCAGCAGGCGGCCTCGGGTGAGCAGGACAGAGCAGCGGCTGTCGCTGCTCTGGCGGAGTCGGTGGCGTTCCACACCTCCGAGGGCCTCGCCTCCGACGCGGATCGGCGATCGACAGCGCTCGACGACCGCGCGGGCCTCGACAACTGGACCGACGAGGGCGGTCACGGACGCTGACCACGTCCGCGGCTGCAGGATGCGAGGCGCATCATGAGCGAGATCCGTTCGACCGCACCGCGCTCGACGGCGCGGTCGGGCAATCGGGGCGCCAGCGAGTTCACGGCGCTGGCGAAGACGATTCGGGATCACGGGCTGCTGCGACGACGGTACGGATACTACTGGTCGAAACTGATCGGGCTGCCGCTCGTGCTCGCCGCTGCTCTGCTGGCGTTCGTGTGGATCGGTGACACCTGGTGGCAGCTGTTCACAGCGGCGTTCCTCGCGGTGATGTTCACCCAGATCGCCTTTCTCGGCCACGATTCGGCCCATCGGCAGATCTTCGTCTCTGGCAAGTGGAACGACTGGGTGAGCCTTGTCCTCGGCGACCTGCTCGTGGGGATGAGCTACGGGTGGTGGCAGCACAAGCACACCCGTCACCACGCCAACCCGAACAAGCTGGGATCCGATCCGGACATCGAGCTGCCGGTGATCGTCGTCGCCCCGGAGCGGGCTGCGCCCCGTTCGCGGGCCATGTCGTGGCTGCGGTCGCACCAGGGAATCCTCTTCTTCCCGATCCTGTTCTTCGAAGGCGTCTCGCTGCATGCATCGGGGGTGCGCCGGGTGGTCACACGGGGACCGTTGAACAGACGAGCAGTCGAGATCGTCTTCCTCCTGGTGCGCCTGGTGGGCTTCCCGCTGCTCGTGTTCCTCGTGCTGTCACCGGGCATCGCGTTCGTGTTCCTCGCCGTTCAGCTCGGCCTCTTCGGGTTCTACATGGGCATGTCCTTCGCCCCGAACCACAAGGGCATGCCGATCGTCCCCCGTGACGGAAGCCTCGACTTCCTGCGGAGGCAGGCGATGATGAGCCGCAACATCCACGGCGGGCGTCTGCTCGATACGGCGATGGGCGGGCTGAACTACCAGATCGAGCATCACCTGTTCCCGTCGATGCCGCGCCCCCATCTGCGCAAGGCGGCGCCCATCATCGCCGCCTACTGTCGGAGCCACGACGTGCCGTACGTGCAGACCGGACTGCTCACGTCGTACGCGATCGTCGTGCGATACATCAACCGCGTCGGACTCGGAGAGCGTGACGTGTTCACCTGCCCTCTGGTCGAGCAGCGCCGATACATCACCTCTGCATCGCAGTGAACCGGCCCACAGCATCGGCGACCGGGCGACAGCACGCCGCCGTCGTCTACCACCCCGTGAAGGCCCCGCCCGATCGGCTTCGCGCTGCGATCATCGAGCACGAGGCCGCGCACGGCTGGGCGCAGACGCAGTGGTACGAGACCGGCAGCGATGACTCGGGTCGGGCCGCCGCCGAAAGTGCTCTCGCCTGCGAACCTTCGGTGGTGATCGTCGCGGGCGGTGATGGCACGGTGCGAACCGTCGCCGAGGTGATGCAGGGCACGGGCATTCCGATCGCGTTGGTTCCCTTCGGGACAGGCAATCTTCTCGCCCGTGATATCGGTGCGCCACTCAACGACCTCGCGGCCTGCGTCGCCGTCGCGTTCTCCGGTGTCGACCGATTGGTGGATGTCGGGGTCGCGGAGCTCGACGACGAGAGCGGGAGCCGTCGCACGCGCGTCTTTCTGGTCATGGCCGGTATCGGACTGGATGCCGAGATGGCGCAGAGCACGAGCGCTGTCGCGAAGAAGCACCTGGGCTGGTTCGCCTATGTGGCACCGATCGCCCGCTCGGTGGTCGCGAACAAGCTCTTCCATCTCGACTATCGGATCGACGGCGGGCGGGTGAGGTCGACTCGGGCGCACACGGTGATCGTCGGCAACTGCGGCACCCTCACCGGAAACTTGCTCCTGATCCCCGCTGCGATCATCGACGACGGGATGCTGGATGTCGTGATGATGCGGCCGGCGGGACGATTCGGGTGGGTGCGGATCGGAAACCGCCTCACCCTGCAGGGGCTCGCCCGCCGATCTCCGCTCAGCCGCAGACTGCTGCAGCAGACGCCCGACCACCACTCGCTGGCGTACGTCCAGGGCCGCCGGTTCGAAGCCAGATTCGATGCCCCTCGTCTCATCGAACTCGACGGCGACAGCTTCGGCCATGTCACTCGGGTTCGGGTGATCGTCCGCCCGGGCGCCCTGCCCGTGAGGGTGCCTGCCTGAGCAGACGCATCGACGTCGTGAGCGGATCCCGGCCCTCGGGCCTTCTGCATGTCGGCCCTTGTCCGCGCGCAGCGGACAGGCTAGCCTCCGAGGAGTGGGACATGTGTCCCACTCTTGACATGAGCACGCGGACGATGCGGTCCGCCGGAGAGCGACATGCCCGACGAGATCAGCCTTCCCGTCCGCCGCGACATCGCCGAGGGGTTCACGCCCCGGCCGGGCATCCCGCCGCTGCGCAGCGACGGACCCCGACTGCGCGACGCCCACGGGCGTCACCGTGTGCTGCACGGCATCAACCTCGTCGCGAAGGGCGGCAGCAGCGAGCACGGCGACCTCGTCGCGCGGGGGTTCACGGGCAGCTGGACGGCAGAGGACATCGCGGATCTCGCGGCGCGCGGATTCACCCTCGTGCGGCTCGGCGTGATCTGGGCGGCTGTCGAGCCGCGCCCGGGGGAGTACGACGACGACTACCTCGACTGGATCGCAGAGCAGCTCGATCTGATCGACGAGGCGGGGATGCTCGCGGTGCTCGACGCGCATCAGGATCTCTACTCGCAGCGGTTCAGCGACGGCGCGCCGCACTGGGCCACGCTCACCGACCAGCCGTTCGAGCCGACCGAGCTGTGGAGCGACGCGTATCTGACGAGCGGCGCCGTGCACGAGGCTCTGGACGCGTTCTGGCGCAACGACCCGGGGCCGGGCGGCGTCGGGCTGCAGGAGCGCTTCGCGGCCATGTGGGCGCACGTGGCCGCACGCCTGGGATCGCATCCCGCCGTCGCCGGGTACGACCTGCTCAACGAGCCGGCGCCGGGCAGCGCCGCTCCTGAGATCTTCGGCGCGGTCATCGGCGCATTCGCGCAGGCGACAGGCCAGCATCCCGAGCAGCTGCTGGCCGATTTCGCCGACCCGGAGACGAAGCTGCGCCAGCTCGCGCGCCTCGATGACGAGGCGGTGCATCGCGCGATCGGCGATGCCGTGCATCCGCTCGTCGCCGAATTCGAGCAGCAGAGCGTCGCGCCGCTCATGGAGCGCGTCACTCGGGCTGTGCGCGCCGTCGACCCGCACACCCTGATCCTGCGCGAGCACGGCTACTTCGCCAACCTGGGCATCCCGTCGGGGCAGCCGCCGCTCGGCGATTCGGGAGAGGTGTATTCGCCGCACGGGTACGACCTCACCGTCGACACCCCGGCGATCTCCCTGTCGAGCGACACTCGAGCGGCGACCATCTTCGCCCGGCACGCCGAGACCGCCGAACGGCTCGGGGTGCCCGTGATCGTCGGCGAATGGGGAGCGCTCGATCTGGGCGCCGGCGTGGCGGGTCATGCCACCGCCTTGCAGGATCTCTTCGACCGGCGCGGCTGGTCGTGGACGTACTGGTGCTGGCAGGAGGGATTCGCGGGCTCCGAGGCGGCCCGAGCCCTGACCAGGCCGCGTCCGGTCGCGTTCGCCGGCGACGGGCTGCGATGGCGGGTCGACGGCGGCGCGCTGCATGCCCGGTGGCAGGGCGCCGACACCGGTGCCCCCTCGGTGTTCTTCGCGCCCGACGGAGAGCCGCGGGCGACGTGCGACGGGCATCCGGTGCGTGCCGAACGCGACGGCGCCTGGATCACGGTGCCCGCGCGGACGGGCGAGTTCGAACTGACGGTGGGGTAGCGCGATGGCCCTCACGTTCCGTCAGAAGGCGCTGCTGTCGACGCCCCTGCCGGCGACGTGGATGTCGAACGTGGTCATCCACAACGTGTACGTGAAGTTCTACACCGACGTCATCGGCCTCGATCCCGCGTACGTCGGCTGGGTGTACCTGGCCTTCAACATCTGGAACGTCATCAACGACCCCGTCTTCGGCGTCATCCTCGACAAGATGCGCTACAAGCCGGGTCGGGGCAAGTTCCTGCGGGTGATGCGCACGACGGTGCCGTTCATGCTGCTCGGTCTCGTCGCCATGGCGTGGAGCGACCCGTCGTGGTCGCAGACGACGCTGCTCTGGGTGTTCCTCATCGAGCTGTTCCTGTTCGACGTCGCGTCGACGTTCTACCTCATCGCCACCACGAGCTACGTCTATCTCGCCGCGCCGACGCGCGAGGACCGCATCGACATCGAGGTCGGCAAGACCTGGATCGGAAACGTCACCTCCGCGTTCGCCACGATCGTCGCGACCCAGCTGCTGGTCGGCGACACGGTCACCGAGCACACGACGATGGCCACGATCCTGATGGGCGTGGTCGCCCTGAACGCGCTGCTCTACCTCATCCCGGTGCTGCGGCTCAAGGATCCGCCCGAGCTGTACGAGCGGGGCGATGCGGGCGAGCAGATCGTCACCTGGCGTCAGCTCGTCGCCGACGCCCGTTCGATCCTGCGCATGCGCGCGTTCTGGGCGTGGTTCGCGTGGGGCACGACAGCGCTCGCGCCGATGGGGATGTACTTCACCGCCTTCCTGTACTTCATGGATCACGTGATCCGCAGCTCGGGCACCGAGGCGACCATCACCGACGTGGGGTCCATGGCCGTGGTGCTTCTGCTGCTGCCGCTGTTCGCCCGCGCGATCAAGCGCATCGGCAGCCGGACGAGCCTGTTCATCGGGCTGGTGCCGTACGTGCTCGGGCTTGCTGCGCTGTTCTTCGCCACGCAGTGGTGGCACGCGCTGCTGTGCTACATCGTGCTGATGAGCGGGCGGCACATCATGATGACCGCCGGGGCGCCGCTGGAGGCGGCGCTGGTCGACGAGAACGAGCGGATCACCGGCACGCGCAAGACGGGCTCGTTCGCCGCGCTGCGCGCTCTGATGTCGGCGCCCTTGATCGGCAGCCAGACGGCGCTGTTCCTCTGGCTGATCAGCGCGTTCGGCTACGACCAGGGTGCAGAGGTGCAGTCCGAGAGTGCACAGCTGGGCATCCGGATCGCGACAGCCGTCGTGCCGATCGTCTTCGCCCTGGTCGGCGCCGTCGCCCTGTTCTTCCTGCCGTACACGCGCCGCGTCGAAGCCGAGCTCAGCGCGTTCTCGCGCGAGCGCCGTGGTGGGCGCACGGCCTTCACCGCACCCGAGACTCGCGCGCTCGCACCGCGGGAGTGAGGGAGGATGGCAGCATGAACGCAGCCGCTCCTCTCGTCGCCGTGTGCCAGTTCGCTCCGGATGCCTCACCCGAGCGCAACCGCGAGCGGATCGCCGTGCTGGTCGCCGCAGCGGCGGAACGCGGTGCGGATGTTGTCGTGCTGCCGGAGTACGCGAACTACTTCACGCCCGAGATGGACGATGCCCTCGCGCGTAACGCCGAGCGCCTCGACGGCAGGTTCGTCGAGACGATGCGCGCGCTCGCCGCCGAGCACGACCTGGTCGTCGTCGCCGGGATGGTCGAGAAAGCCGACGCCGGTCGGGTGCACAACACCGTCGTCGCGGTGTCGGATGCCGGGGTGCAGGCGACCTATCGCAAACAGCACCTGTACGACGCGTTCGGGCAGCGGGAGTCGGACTGGATTGAGCCGGGAGAGCTCGGTGACGCGGCCGTGTTCGAGGCCTGCGGCCTGCGGTTCGGGCTGATGACCTGCTACGACCTGCGCTTCCCGGAGGTGGCGAGGACTCTGGTGGATGCCGGAGCGGACGCCCTGATCGTCCCGGCCGAGTGGGTGCGCGGCCCCCTCAAGGAGCACCACTGGAACACGCTGCTCACCGCTCGGGCCATCGAGAACACCGCGTACGTGATCGCGGCCGACCATCCGGCTCCGATCGGCGTCGGCTTCTCGCAGGTGATCGACCCGCAGGGCGTCGTCGTCGCCGGCGTCAGCGCGGGGGAGGGCATGGCCATGGCATCCCTCGACCCCGGCCTGATCGCCCGCACCCGAGAGACGAACCCGTCACTGCGGCTGCGCCGCTACCGCGTCGTGCCCCGCTGAACGCCCTCCCGCCGCGCCCCCGATCGCGTGCGAAACGGGGGGCGGCGCGCTGTCGATCGCGTACAAAACGGGGGCCGACACTCCAGATGTCGGACCGATCCGCGTGAAGCGTCCGACATCTGGAGTGTCGGCCCCCGGAATG
>NZ_DAMDLU010000061.1:0-1476 GCF_032084865.1 Microbacterium sp. | reverse complement strand
TGTGACCGCGGCGTCAGCGCAGGGCGGACAGCCGGCGGCCGGCCTCCTCGATCACGTCGACGCGCTTGCAGGCGGCGAAGCGCACCAGACCCGCATAGTGCCCGTGGCTTCCCGGCGCGACGAACGCGCTGATCGGGATCGCCGCAACCCCCACCCGCTCCGGCAGGGCGCGGCAGAACGCGGCGGCGTCCGAGCCGCCCAGCGCAGTGGCATCCGCGACGGTGAAGTAGCCGCCCTGCGGGGAGAACACGTCGAAGCCGGCGGTGCGCAGCGCGGCGCCGAGCAGCTCGTGCTTGCGCAGCATCGTGGCCGCCGCCTCGTCGAAGTAGGCGTCGGGCAGGCGCAGCCCCACCGCGATCGCGGGCTGGAATGCGGATCCGTTCACGTACGTGAGGAACTGCTTGACGGTCAGCACGGCCGTGATGAGAGCGGCCGGGCCGTGCACCCAGCCGATCTTCCACCCCGTGGTCGAGAACGTCTTGCCCGCTGATGAGATCGTGAGGGTGCGCTCGGCGGCGCCGGGCAGCGTGGCGATCGGCACGTGAGGCGCGTGGAACGACAGATGCTCGTACACCTCGTCGGTGACGATCACCGCGTCGTGCTGCGCGGCCAGGCGCACGACCTCGGCCCGCACCTCGGGCGTGAACACCGCACCGGTGGGATTGTGCGGATCGTTGACGAGGATCATCCGGGTGCGGTCGTTCACCACCGCGCCCAGTTCGTCGAGGTCGGGCTGGAAGTCGGGGCGGCGCAGCGCGACGGTGCGCAGCCGCGCACCCGCCAGCGCCACGGCGGCCGCGTACGAGTCGTAGTACGGCTCGAAGACGACGACCTCGTCGTCGGGGCCGTCGATGAGTGCGAGCAGGGTGGCGGTCAGCGCCTCGGTCGCGCCCGCGGTCACGAGGATCTCGGTGTCGGGATCGACCTCGAGTCCGTAGAAGCGGCGCTGATGCTCGCTGACGGCGGCGAGCAGATCCGGGATGCCACAGCCGGGCGGATACTGATTCGCGCCGTGCGCGATGGCATCCCTCGCCGCCTCCAGCACCTGCGGCGGACCGTCTTCGTCGGGGAATCCCTGACCGAGGTTCACCGACCCGGTTCTCACCGCGGCGGCCGACATCTCGGCGAAGATGGTGGGGGCGACCCGTCCGTCGGGGGAGAGCAGACCGGCCCCCGCGGCAGTGCGGCGCCATGCTCCTGGTATGACATCCATGCAGAACAGGCTAAGACCATAGGTGAATGTCATCGGCGGCATACGAAACGCACAGACTCGGTTGTCACTCTGATAGGGCATTGGAGAAGGAGCAGAAGATGAACGACAACAGCACCCCCGACCAGCCCTCGAACCCCGAGGCCTCGGCTCAGACCCCGCCGTCGTCGACGCCGGGTCAGCACGTGCCCTCGCACTTCGGCTCCGACCAGGCGCGGTGGCAGGCCCCCGCGTCACCGCAGCCGGGTGCGCCGTACGGCACGCCG
>NZ_DAMDLU010000060.1:0-16653 GCF_032084865.1 Microbacterium sp. | reverse complement strand
AGGCCCGCCCCCGTGCGCGTGCCACGCTCCGCCGCGACGGTGCGGGCGTCCCGCAGCACACGATGGCCGACGCGGGACGGACGCCCGGATCCGAGACCGTCCGGATCGATCCCGAGCGCGTCCGCGACGTGAGCGTCGGCTACTCGCCGTCGCGAAACGGCCTGCCGGATTCCGGGGAGATCATCTGGACATGGGTGCCGTACGAGGAGAACGACGGACGAGGAAAGGATCGCCCGGTGCTGGTGATCGGCCGGCAGAGCGCGGATCGGGTGTACGCGGTGCGGATGACGAGCACCCGACATGATCGCGACCGCGACTTCATCCCGGTCGGCTCGGGTGGCTGGGATTCGCAGGGGCGCGAGTCCTGGGTCGACATCGAGCAGCTGTACAGCGTGCACGACGACGGGATGCGTCGTGAGGCCGCCGTCCTCGACGCGGGTCGGTATGGCCGCGTGGTGCAGGCTCTCATCGGCCGCTACGGGTGGGCACGCGCCTGACCGCGAGACGCGGAGCGGCACGCCGTGTGCCCGTCATCCAATCCGATCGGGACGGGGGAGACGAACCCCCGGCGAGTCGCTGACCGCGGCTCGACCGATCAAGGAGGAATCATGCGCTTCATCCCCACGAAAGTCCACGGCGTGCTCGACTACCTGGTGGGAGCTGCGCTCATCGTCGCTCCCTGGCTCTTCGGCTTCGTCGGGATGGGTGGTCCCGCCGTCGTGATCCCGATCGTCCTGGGCATCGGGCTCATCGTCTACAGCCTCTTCACCAGCTACGAGTGGGGTCCGATCAAGCTCATCCCGATGCCCGTGCACCTCGTCTTCGACGTGGTCGCCAGCCTGTTCCTGGCGCTGTCGCCGTGGCTGTTCGGCTTCATCTCCGCGTCGCCGAACGCGTGGGTGCCTCACGTGGTCGTCGGCATCACGGTGATCATCGTGGTGATCTTCTCGGAGCCACAGCCCGCTCGCGCAGCTGTGGCACGGGCTCGGGCCTGAGCACCCTTCGCTGACACCCCTGTGGGGCGACGGCAAGGCACGTACGTGTCTTCTGCTGTCGCCCCGCAGTCGTGTCACGAGAACCCCGCGGTGTCATGAGAACCGCCGTCGACGCCGGTGGCCGTTCAGTCGAGCGCGGCGGCGAGAGCGTCCGGCGCGGTGGGATGCCGGAATGCGAACCCGCTGCGGGACAGCGCATCGGGCACGGCGTCTGCATCCGCCAGCAGCAGCGAGTCCGCGGCGGCGCGCCCGAGTCCGAGGCGCAGCGCCCAGGCGGGCGCCGGGATGAGGTAGGGCCGATGCAGCAGGGAAGCCAGGGTGCGTCCGATCCCGCCGGCGGTCGCGCGATGCGGCCCGGTGAGGTTCACGGGGCCGTGGACGTCGGAGTCGATGACGTGGCGGATCGCTCGAACCTCGTCGTCCAGGGAGATCCACGGCCACACCTGACGGCCGGAGCCGAGTGGGCCGCCGAGCCCGAAGCGGGTGAGGGGGATCATGGGTTTCAGCACGGCATCCGGATGCAGGATCGGCGCGGTGCGCAGCAGCGCGACGCGCGTGACCGCAGCCGCCCGCATGGCCTCCCGCTCCCATTCCACGCAGAGCTCGGCGAGGAAGGTCTCGCCGGGCGCGGCCGTCTCATCGAGACGGACGCCGGGCTGGTCGCCGTAATAGCCGACAGCAGACGCTGACAGCAGGGCCGGAGCATCGCTGTTCATGGCGAGCAGCGCATCGGCGAGAACCGAGGTGGGCTGCAGGCGCGATTGTCGGAGGGTCCGCCGGTAGCGCGCCCCCCACGGCAGCCGGCCGATGCTCGCGCCGTTGAGGTTCACGACCGCGGTCGCGCCCGCCAGCACGTCGGGATCGAGCGGGCCGTCGGTGAGCCACTCGACCTCGTCGCCGCTGCGGGCTGGCCGCCGTACGAGATGCACCACGCGGATGCCGTCCGCGCGGAGCGATCGCGTGAGCTCCCCGCCGATCAGACCGCTAGCTCCGGATATGACGATGCGTGAGTCGTTCATGTGCGCCACCGTTCAGCCTGCGGCAGCGTTCGCGTGCCGGTGAAGCCGATCATAGGGCGCCGTCGCCGGCGGGCGCGTGCGCCGGCTGCGAGGCGCCGGGGCTCAGCACGACCTTGATGCAGCCGTCCTCCTTGCGCTGGAAGGTGCGGTACAGGTCGGGCGCGTCGTCGAGCGGGGCACGGTGCGTGACGAGATCCATGACGCCCAATGGATCGGCATGGTCTTCGACGAGAGGCAGGATCTCGTCGGTCCAGCGCTTCACGTTGCACTGGCCCATCCGCAGGCTGATCTGCTTGTCGAACATCGTCTTCATCGGCAGGATGTCGGCGTCGCCGGCGTACACACCGCTCAGCGATACCGTGCCGCCGCGACGTACCAGGTCGATGGCGGCGTGCAGCGCAGCGAGCCGGTCGACACCGGCGTGCTCGAGCATCGGCCGCGACAGCGGGTCGGGCAGCAGCCCGACGGCCTGCTGCATGACGGATATCGCCGGGTTGCCGTGCGCCTCGAGCCCGACCGCGTCGATCACCGAGTCGGGACCGCGGCCTGCCGTGAGGTCCCGCAGGTGCGCGACGGTGTCGTCATCGAGGTCGAACACCTCGATGTCATGACGAACCGCCATGGCCCGACGTTCGGGAACCGGGTCGACGGCCAGCACACGGTGTCCGCGCGAGCGGGCGATGCGAGCCGCGAACTGCCCGACCGGACCCAGCCCCAGCACGGCGACGGTGCCGTCGGCGGGGATGTGGGCGTACTCGACGCCCTGCCATGCGGTGGGCAGGATGTCGCTGAGGAACAGGTAGCGGTCGTCGGGCAGCTCGTCGCCGACCTTGACATGGTTGTAGTCGGCCAGCGGCACGCGCAGATACTCGGCCTGTCCACCGGGCACCTGTCCGTACAGCTTCGTGTATCCGAACAGCGCGGCGCCGCTGCCGTACTCGCGCACCTGCGTGGTCTCGCACTGCGACTGCAGACCGCGCTGGCAGAACCAGCAGGTTCCGCACGAGATGTTGAACGGGATGACCACACGGTCGCCCGGCACCAGGCTGCGGATCTCGGAGCCGACCTCGACCACCTCGCCCATCGTCTCGTGGCCGAGGATGTCGCCTCGGTCGATGAAGGGCCCGAGCAGCTCGTAGAGGTGCAGGTCCGAGCCGCAGATCGCGGTGGAGGTGACGCGGATGATCGCGTCGGTCGGTTCGAGGATGCTCGGGTCCGGCACCTGCTCGATGCGGACATCGCGCTTGCCGTGCCAGGTCAGTGCCTTCATGAGGTGCTCCTCTGCTCGTCGTGCTCGTGTCCGTCCGCTGACTGCTGTGCTGCTGCCGCGTGTACGCATCCGCCCGAGGCGGGCATGGTGGGCAGCCGACGTCGATCGACGTCGAGCCCTTCCGGCGAGATCTGCACCCGCGAGTCGCTGAGAGCGGCGATCGCGGCGGAGAGCCCGGCGATCGCCAGCTTCTCGCCAGGGCAGCGGTGGCCGGTGGCGACATCGGCGCCGCCGTGCGGGATGAATGCGGGGATCGCCTCGTAGTCGGGTCGGTGGACGAAGCGCTCCGGGCGGAACTCGCCCGCCTCGTCCCAGGAGGCGTCGTCGAGGTCGGTGCCGAGGATGTCGATGACCACCCGACCACCGGCCGGAACCTGCTGGCCGTCGAAGTCGATGTCGGTGATCGCGCGCCCGGGCAGCATCGGCACGAACGGCGACGTGCGACGGATCTCCTGCGCGAACGCCACGGCGAGCTGCCCGCCCACGAGCTGTTCGCTGCGTGCGGTCTCGGCGTGGATGCGCAGGCGCCAGTCGGGGTTCTCGAGCAGCCGCTTGGCTGCGTAGGCGACGAAGCGGGCGACAGCGATGAGCGGACGGATGCTGTTCTGCAGCTCGACGCCCGCCAGGCGCTCAGGGAGAAGCCGTCCGTCCGGCCCGCGGTGCCAGGCCCACTCGTGCAGCGCCGTGCCCTCCGGCGGTGTGAGGCGTCCCGCGCGCACGTCGTGGATCAGCCGGGCGGCACGCCGATCGGACCAGACGCGGTTGAACATAGTCTCAGCGAAGGCGGGGGAGAGCGGGCGACCGAAGCCGTCGACGATCTGGGCGAGCCGCGCCGCCCACCTCGTGCGCGCCTCGTCGGAGCCGGGAAGGCCGGCCCACTGCATCCCGGCGCGCCCGAAGGCTCCGACCGCGGCGTCGTACGCCGTGCGGTCACCGCCGGCGATCCACTCGTCGAGCTCGCGTTGCCATTCGCGCTCGAGCTCGGGCGTCAGGCGCCGGACCTGCTCGTCTTCGTACGCGACGTCGACGAAGGTGGCCTTGCGGTGGCGGTGATCCGCGCCGTCGAGGCTGTGCACCGAGCCGTGCCCGAACAGCGTCTCCTGGACGAAGCGCGGCATGGCACCGTGACGGGCGATGCGGGTGTCGTCGTAGAACAGGTTCACACCCTCCGCGCCGCGCACGAACACCGCCCGATGGCCGAGCAGCCGCATCGGCGCACCGCGCGCACCATCGCGGACCCGTGACCAGATTCGGGAGCCGAGGTCGTAGCCGTGCACGAGCAGAAGGGGAGCGTCGTCCGTGATCCGATGAAGCATGCCCCCAGCCTGAGCATCGCACGCGGATGTGTGAACGGGGGCGCTATTCGCTGGGGTCTGTGCTAGAAGCCGGGGCGTGTGGTGGCCCAGGGCGCGAACGACGAAGCCCCGCCAGGCGTCTGACGGGGCTTGTGGATGGTGGGCGATACCGGACTCGAACCGATGACCTCTTCCGTGTGAAGGAAGCGCGCTACCAACTGCGCCAATCGCCCTTGTGGAGTTCTGTCGTGCACGGTGGCACAGTCAGAAAGCATACCCGATCGGTGCACGCGTCCCGACACCGTGCGACGGGCCGGGCGTGGCGGCTCGGGCGACGAACGCGGACACGCCCGGCGACGCGGAGCGGTTTGGTGATGCGCGGATCCTGGGCTAATGTATTTCAAGTGCCCGGGACGCCGGAAACGACAACAGAATATGCGGATGTAGCGCAGTTGGTAGCGCATCACCTTGCCAAGGTGAGGGTCGCGAGTTCGAGTCTCGTCATCCGCTCGAGTGCAGGAGCCCCCTTCAGGGGGTTTCAGCATGTGGGTTCGAATCCACCTCGCGGTGGCGTGGCCGAGAGGCTAGGCACCGGCCTGCAAAGCCGTTTACACGGGTTCGAATCCCGTCGCCACCTCACGGGAAAACTGAATAGCCCCAACGGGCGCGATTGGCGCAGCGGTAGCGCGCTTCCCTGACACGGAAGAGGTCACTGGTTCGATCCCAGTATCGCGCACAGACAGAAACCCCCGGCTGAGTCCGGGGGTTTTCTCGTTTCAGGGCTGAGCGCGCCGCGCGTGTTGCGGGTCGATGCGGCCAGCGCAACCCCCTCTTCCATGTCGCAGTACATGATTACGGTCGCTGACATGACCACAGGGCAGAGGCAGCAGGCGATCATCGTGATCGACGACGACGACAGCATCCCCCTGGGGCGCGACCAGGACATCGGCGATCTGAAGAGCCGCATCGAACAGGCGGCCGCCACCAGCCGATTCGTGGACTTCCGCACCGCCGAGGGTGCAGAGGTCTCTGTTCTGCTGTCGCCTGTAAGCCGCGTGCGGATCGCTGTTCTGCCGCGCCGTCAGGATCCACTCGACATCCCGCAGCCCGCCGGGTTCGACGACCTCCCCGCGGATCTCATGTAGCCACGCGGCGTGGTCGCGTCAGCGAGACCGGCGCATCTGCTCGTACGCGGCGAGCGCAGACTTGCGCGTCTCGCCGAGATCGACGATCGGCTCGGCGGGGGCGTCCCGAGCCCACTCGCGGACGTACAGTCCATCGCGATCGAACTTCTTCGCCTGCAGTTCCGGGTTGAAGACGCGGAAGTACGGGGCGGCGTCCGCGCCCGAACCTGCGACCCACTGCCAGTTGAACGGGTTGGAGGCATCGTCGGCGTCGACCAGCGTGTCCCAGAACCACTCCTCGCCGCGCCGCCAGTCGATGAGCAGGTTCTTGATGAGGAACGACGCCGTCACCATCCGCACGCGGTTGTGCATGAACCCGGTGTGCCAGAGCTCGCGCATCCCGGCATCCACCAGCGGGATACCCGTCTCGCCGCGCTGCCAGGCCGCAAGGCGGGTCGGCTTGAGTCGCGGCCAGGGGAACGCGTCGAACTCGGCGCGCAGGTTGCGGGTCGCCAGGTGCGGGAAGTGGAACAGCGTGTGCCAGGCGAACTCCCGCCAGCCGATCTCGGAGAGAAAGCGTCCCGCGCCCTCATGCTCGGTCGCCGCGCGCCAGACGGTGAACGGGCTCAGCTCACCCCAGCGAAGACGCGGCGACAGCAGCGAGGTGATGCCGGCCGCCGGCTCGTCGCGGGTGGTGTCGTACTGCGCGAGGTCCTCGCGGAGGAACTCGTGCAGTCGCGCACGCGCGGCGGGCTCGCCCGGCTCCCACGTCTCGCGCAGCCCGCCCGCCCAGTCCGGTGCCGTCGGCAGCAGCGACCAGTCATCGAGGTCGTCGGATGCGGGGATCCGGGCGGGCCCGTCGAGCTCTCGCGGTTCCGGCAGGGGAGCACGCGGCGCGGGAAGGGCCAGGCAGGCGCGCCAGAACGGTGTGAACACCGAGAAGTGGGTTCCGCTTCCGGTGCGCACGGTCCACGGCTCGAAGAGCAGGGATGCCGCGAACGAGCGCACCTCGATGCCGCGCTCGCGCAGATCCGTCTTGATCTGTGTATCGACGTCGCGCTGCGGACCGCCGTAGCGGCGGTTCCAGAACACCGCCCCGGCGTCGGTCTGCGCGACCAGCTCGGCGATCACCGGTGCTGCGGCGCCGCGGCGCAGCACGAACGCTCCGCCGCGCTCGATCACCCGATCCCGCAGCGAGGCGAGCGAGTGGTGCAGCCACCAGCGGGCGGCGCCCCCGAGCATCCGGAATCCGGGCGACTCCTCATCGAGGACGTACACGGCGATGATCGGCTCGCCGCGGTCGATCGCCGCTCGCAGCGCGGGGTTGTCTGCCAGGCGCAGGTCGTCGCGGAACCAGACGATCGAGGGGGAGTTCATGCGCACAGCATTCCAGACGTCGCGGACGGACGGCATCTGTCGCACGGTTCGAGTCGCCGAGTCAACCCCCTACGGTGACGGCGCCGCGCAGCCGTACTGTCGTCGTATCGAGGCTCGCGTGAGCCTCAGAACAGAAAGGAGCGGTCATGAACCCTCTTCTCATCATCGTCGCGGTGATCGCGATCATCCTTGCAATCACGGGTGGACTGGTGCAGTCCCTGAACTTCCTGCTGTGGGTCGGACTGGTCCTTCTTGCGCTCGCGGTCATCGCGTGGCTCATCAGGGCGGTCTCGGGTCGTAACACGAGCGTGTGACCTCCGACCCGTGTCGATCGTCAACGGGTAGGCGATCGGCGCCCGGGCCCCGGTGTGCAGAGCAGATGCTCTCGCGCCGGGGCTTTCGCGTGTCCGCACGGCGGATGCGGGATGCCAGGATCCGGCGGCGTAGACTTCGAGACATGGAATCCGCGTCGACCTCTCTCGTGACCTCTGTCACCGGTGTCGTCGCGCGAACTACGGACGCCTGAGCGGGCAGGGCGCATTCGCGCCTGCAGCTGAGTCGTCGTCTTCCATCGCCTATCTGGAGAAACCCGTGTCAGACATCGCCCAGCCCCGTGCCGACGAGCGCGACGGCTTCGCCCTGTTCACCGATCGTTCCGTCATCGCCATGCAGGTGAACGGCGACTTGAAGGATCTCGCCGCGACCGTCGGCCACGACGACGTCGTCGAGCCGGTCACCGTCGACAGCCCCGAAGGGCTCGCCATCCTGCGTCACTCCACCGCGCATGTGCTGGCGCAGGCCGTGCAGCGCATCCGCCCGCAGTCGAACCTCGGCATCGGCCCGCCCATCACGGACGGCTTCTACTACGACTTCGGCGTCGACGAGCCCTTCACACCCGAGGATCTCAAGGCGATCTCGAAGGAGATGCAGCGCATCATCCGCGAAGGTCAGCGCTTCACCCGCCGGGTCGTCACGGAGGACGAGGCGCGCGCCGAGTTGGCGCACGAGCCGTTCAAGCTCGAGCTCATCGATCTCGCCGGAGGCCCCGGTTCGGGCGCGGATGCCGCCGAAGGGGCATCCGCTGAGATCGGCGCCGGCGAGCTGACGATCTACGACAACGTCACCAAGGACGGCGAGGTCGCCTGGAAGGACCTCTGCCGCGGTCCGCACGTGCCCAGCACGCGCATGATCGGCAACGGCTGGGACCTGACCCGCGTCGCCGCCGCCTACTGGCGCGGCAGTGAGAAGAACCCGCAGCTGCAGCGCATCTACGGCACCGCGTGGCCGACGAAGGACGAGCTGCGCGCCTATCAGGAGCGTCTGGCCGAGGCCGAGCGCCGAGACCACCGCAAGCTGGGTGTCGAGATGGACCTGTTCTCGTTCCCCGACGAGATCGGCTCGGGACTGGCGGTGTTCCACCCCAAGGGCGGCATCATCCGCTACGAGATCGAGGAGAACCTCCGCCGGCACCTGCTGCGCAACGGCTACGAGGTGGTGAACAGCCCGCACATCACCAAGAAGGATCTGTTCATGACCTCCGGTCATCTGCAGACCTACGCCGAGGGCATGTTCCCCCCGATGCACCTCGACGAGGCGCGGGACGACGAGGGCAACATCACCCGCCAGGGCCAGGACTACTACCTGAAGCCGATGAACTGCCCGTTCCACAACCTCATCTTCCGGGCGCGCGGACGCAGCTACCGCGAGCTGCCGCTGAGGATGGCGGAGTTCGGCACCGTGTACCGCTACGAGAAGAGCGGCACGCTCTCGGGCCTCACCCGAGTGCGCGGGCTCACGCAGGACGACGCGCACATCTACGTCACGCAGGATCAGGTGCGCGACGAGCTCGCGACGAACCTGAACCTCGTGCTCGCGCTGCTGCGCGACTACGGTCTCAACGACTTCTACCTCGAACTGTCGACCAACGAAGAGGGCAACGACAAGTTCCTCGGCGAGCCCGAGCAGTGGACGACCGCGATCGACACCCTGCGCGAGGTCGCTCTCGAATCCGGCCTCGAACTGGTCGCCGACCCGGGCGGTGCGGCGTTCTACGGCCCGAAGATCTCGGTGCAGGCGCGTGACGCGATCGGCCGCACCTGGCAGATGTCGACCATCCAGCTCGACTTCAACCAGCCCGAGCGGTTCGAGCTCGAGTACACCGGCCCCGACGGGCAGAAGCACCGTCCGGTGATGATCCACCGCGCGCTGCTCGGATCGGTCGAGCGGTTCTTCGCGATCCTGCTGGAGCACTACGCCGGCGACTTCCCGCTGTGGCTGGCGCCCGTCCAGGTCATGGGCGTGCCGGTCGCGGATCAGTACGCGGAGTATCTCGACGGCGTGATCGGCCAGCTGCGGGAGGCCGGTGTGCGTGCCGACGTCGACCACTCCGACGACCGGATGCAGAAGAAGATCCGCAACCACACCACGGCGAAGGTTCCGGTGATCCTCATCGCCGGCGAGCAGGATCGTGCCGCCGGCACGGTCTCGTTCCGCTTCCGCGACGGGTCGCAGGAGAACGGTGTGCCCATCGCGGATGCCGTGTCCCGCATCCGCGCGGCGATCGCCGACCACGCGCGCGTCATGACCTCGGAGGATCTGGCTTGACCGAACTCGAGGACGGCAGTCGTCTGGCCGGAGTGCCCGACGAGTTCCAGCGGCTGTGGACCCCGCACCGGATGGCGTACATCCAGGCGGGGCCGCAGCCGCTGCGCGACGCGTGCCCGTTCTGCGAGGCTCCGAAGCATCCGGACGAGGAGCGCCTGATCGTCGCGCGCGGCGAGACCGCGTTCGTCGTGCTCAATCTCTTCCCGTACAACTCCGGGCACCTGCTCGTGTGCCCGTACCGCCACATCGGCACCTACGATCAGGCCACGCCGGAGGAGGTCGCCGAGATCGGCGCGCTCACGCAGACCGGCATGCGCGTGCTGCGTGAGGTCGCGCACTGCGACGGCTTCAACCTGGGCATGAACCAGGGCGAGGTCGCCGGTGCCGGCGTCGCCGCGCACCTGCACCAGCACATCGTGCCGCGGTGGGCGACGGATGCCAACTTCTTCCCGATCATCGCGAAGACCAAGGCGCTGCCACAGCTGCTCGACGAGATCCGCGAGGCGGTCGCGAACGCCTGGCCCGGCTGTTCGGCAGGCTCAGGGGCCCAGGAGGGCTAGGGCTCAGGGGGCTCAGGGTCAGCGCACGCGGCGTGCGGTGAACTGCATGCGCGGGTTCGCGTAGGCCTCCTGCGACTCGACGAGACGCAGTTCGCGGTCGCCCGCATCGAGAGTGTTCTGCAGCAGGTCGAACACGCTCGACACCGTGCGCTCGAGGGCGACCCTGATGTCGCCCGTCGACGTGTGGTGCGCGGTGAACAGGGCCGCGGTCACGTCTCCCGATCCGTTCGCCTTCAGCGGCAGATGCGGGGTCGCGACCAGCCAGGCACCCGTGTCATCGGCGGCGAGCATCTCGATCGTGCCCTCCTCGCGATCGGGGCGCTCGACCGAGGTCACGAGCACGGTCGACGGACCCATCGCCATCGCCGCGTCGACCGAGGCGAGCGTGGAGGAGAGGTCCGACGGCTCGGTGCCGGTGAGGAAGCCGAGTTCGAACTGGTTCGGAGTGATGATGTCGGCGACCGGCACGACCCTGTCACGCAGCAGCACGGGGATCGCCGGGGCGACGAAGCATCCCGACTTCGCGTTCCCCATCACGGGGTCGCAGGCGTACACGGCATCCGGATTGGCGGCCTTCACCCGGGCGACGGCGTCGATGATGACGTCGGCGATGCCCTCGCCGCCCTGATAGCCGCTGAGCACCGCGTCGATCCGGTCGAACACGCCGCGCTCCTCGATGCCGGTGATGACCTCGCGCACGTCAGCCGGGTCGATCATCGGTCCGCGCCACGCGCCGTAGCCGGTGTGGTTCGAGAAGTTCACCGTGTACACCGGCAGGACGTCGACCCCGAGGCGCTGCAGCGGGAAGACGGCGGCCGAGTTTCCGACGTGTCCGTGCGCGACGGCCGACTGGATCGAGAGGATCTTCATCCTGTCATCCTCTCACTACGGCCGCGGCCAGGTCGTCGACGAGGCGGGCCGCGTCGGCATCCGTCAGGTCGTGCACGGTGAGGCGCAGATGCCGCGACGGACCCGCGGTCTCGTCGAGCAGGAACTCGTCGCCGGGGCGGGCGAGCCAGCCGCGTCGCATCAGCCGCTCGGCGGCGACGCGGGCGGTCGTGTCGAGCCGAACCCACAGGCTGAGACCGTCGTTCGACACGGTCGGGATGCCTCGGGCTGCCAGCGCCCGGGTGAACGCCAGGTTGCGCGCGGCGTAGTGGGCGGCCGCTCGCGAGATCTGCGCACGCGCGTCGGCATCGGTGAGCTGGGCGTGCGTGAGCCGCTGCAGCAGGTGGCTCACCCACGTCGTGCCCGGGCTGAGCCGCATCGCCAGGCGCTCGGCGGTGGTAGGGTCGGTGCCGGCCAGCGCCAGGCACATGTCGGGCCCCAGGAATTTCGACACCGAGCGGATCAGCGCGTATCGGCGATGCGTCGCCGAGATCAGCGAGGCGTACGGGTGCGGCGAGAGCAGCGAGAAGTGATCGTCTTCGATGATGAGCACGTAGGGGTGATCGGCGAGCACCTCGCGCAGGGCCGCAGCGCGTTCGGGGGAGAGGCTGACCCCGGTCGGGTTCTGCGCTCGGGGGGTGCTGATCACGGCACGCACGCCCGCATGGAGTGCGGCGCGCAGTCCGTCGACCGTCATGCCCTCCTCGTCGACCGCGACCGGCACGGCACGGTAGCCGCCGAGACGGACGGTGTGGATGCTGGAGAGGAAGCACGGATCCTCCAGCGCCACGGCGTCGTCCCGCATGAGCGCCTGCGCGAGCAGTCGCTCGACCGCATCCACGGCGCCGCTGGTGACGACGACGTGCAGATCGTCGCGGGGGAGGTCGGCGAGCATCCATTCCCGCGTCCACTGCTCGAGCTCGGCGTCGATCACCGGCTCGCCGTACAGCACGGGCCGCCCGACGATCCGTCCCAGCGCGGGCGTCGGATCGGGGATGAGCGCGGGGTCGGGGTTTCCGGATGCCACGTCGCGCAGCACCGTGTCGGCGACACCCTCCTGCGCGACGGGCGCACCCCCGGCGATCACCGTGCCCGCCCGTCCTCGCGAGACGACGAGACCCGCCTGCGCGAGCTGGCGGTACGCGGCCACGGCCGTGTTGCGGTTCACGCCCAGCGTCGTCGCGAGCTCGCGCACCGGGGGCAGCGGATCGCCGGGCCGCAGCGCTCCGCGTTCGCGCAGCCCCCGCACGCTGTCGGCGATCTCGGCGGCGGAGGTTCCGGTGATCATGGCGTCCATTCCCCTGATTGTATGGTGCTATCGTTTGGCATAGGCCAAAGTGCGGATTGTCACAACGAGGAGTGATCATGGCATCGACCGACCAGAACCCCACCACCGGATCGCAGCGCGTCAAGCGCGGTCTCGCCGAGATGCTGAAGGGCGGCGTCATCATGGATGTCGTCACCGCCGAGCAGGCGAAGATCGCCGAAGACGCCGGTGCCGTCGCCGTCATGGCCCTCGAGCGCGTGCCCGCCGACATCCGGGCGCAAGGCGGCGTGTCGCGAATGAGCGACCCCGACATGATCGACAGCATCATCGACGCCGTCTCGATCCCCGTCATGGCGAAGGCCCGCATCGGCCACTTCGTCGAGGCGCAGGTGCTGCAGGAGCTCGGCGTCGACTACATCGACGAGTCCGAGGTGCTCTCGCCCGCCGACTACGTGAACCACATCGACAAGTGGCCGTTCACCGTGCCGTTCGTCTGCGGCGCCACCCACCTGGGCGAGGCGCTGCGGCGCATCACCGAGGGGGCGGCGATGATCCGCTCGAAGGGCGAGGCCGGCACCGGCGACGTCTCCGAGGCGATGAAGCACATCCGCAAGATCCGCGGTGAGATCGCCGCACTCGGCGCCCTGTCGAAGGACGAGCTGTACGTCGCCGCGAAGGAGCTGCAGGCTCCGTACGAGCTGGTCGCCGAGATCGCCGAGACGGGAAAGCTGCCCGTCGTGCTCTTCGTCGCCGGTGGTGTCGCCACCCCGTCCGATGCCGCGATGATGATGCAGCTCGGCGCCGACGGCGTGTTCGTCGGGTCGGGCATCTTCAAATCGGGCGACCCCGTCGCCCGCGCGAAGGCGATCGTCAAGGCGACCGCGTTCTACGACGACCCGAAGGTGATCGCCGAGGCGTCGCGCGGCCTCGGCGAGGCCATGGTCGGCATCAACGTCTCCGACCTTCCGGCGCCGCACCGCCTCGCCGAGCGCGGCTGGTGACGATGCCACGCGTCGGGGTGCTCGCGCTGCAGGGGGACGTGCGCGAGCACGTCACTCTGCTCGAGCACCTCGGCGCGGAGGTCGTGCGCGTGCGCCGACCGGAGGAGTTCTCCGCCGTCGACGGGCTCGTCATCCCCGGTGGCGAATCGAGCGTGATCGACAAGCTCACCCGCATGTTCGGGCTCGCCGCGCCGATCCGTGCGGCCATCCGCGACGGGATGCCGATGCTCGGCACGTGCGCGGGACTGATCATGCTCGCCGACCGCCTCGTCGACGCGATCGACGGGCAGCAGACCTTCGGCGGTCTCGACGTCACCGTGCGCCGCAACGCCTTCGGCCGGCAGGTCGACTCGTTCGAGGGTCCGCTTGTCATCCCGGCCCTCGGCGGCGAGCCCGTGCAAGCCGCATTCATCCGCGGTCCGGTGGTCGAGACGGTGGGCCCGGATGCCACGGCGCTGGCGTCGCTCGACGACGGCACCGTCGTCGCCGTCGAGCAGGGCAACCTGCTCGGGATCAGCTTCCATCCCGAGATCTCCGGCGAGCCGAGGTTTCACGAGCGCTTCCTGCAGCGCGTCGCCGCGCGGCGCTGAGCCGTTCAGCCCCGGGTGTGCGAATGCACCTCGAAGATCAGACGCCGGAAGGCGTCGACGGTGAGCGCGATGTCGGCGGATGTCGTCGCCCACGACGACATCGAGCAGCGCAGGGCTGCCCGTCCGCGCCACTCGGCACCGGTCACGGCCGCTGTCCCCTCGGCGAGGATCTCCTCGCCGAGCGCGCGCGTGGCGGCATCCGACTCCAACCGGAACATGACCTGCGTGTAGACGACGTCGTTGAGCACCTCCAGGCCGGGGATGTCGGCGAGCCCTACGGCCATCGCGACGGCATTGGTGTGCAGGCGGTCGACCAGCTCCGCAACGCCCGAGCTGCCGAGGCTGCGCAGCACCGCCCACGCAGGAACCCCGCGTGCACGACGGGACAGCTCAGGGGTGACATCCCAGGGATCGAGACCCGAATAGATCAGGTAGTCGCCGCCGGTGCGGAACGCGGCGATCGAGTCGGCCGGATCGCGCACGATCGCCATGCCGCAGTCGTACGGCACGTTGAGCGTCTTGTGCGCATCGGTCGCCCAGGAATCCGCCTGCGCCATCCCGGCTGTCAGACGCCGCAATGATGGAGACGCCGCCGCCCACAGTCCGAACGCGCCATCGACGTGCACCCACGCGTCGTGCCGCTTCGCCACCGGGACGAGCGCCTCGAAGTCATCGAACGCGCCGGTGTGCACTTCACCGGCCTGCAGGCACACGATCAGCGGACCATCCCCGTCGGTGAGCGCTGTCTCGAGCGCTTCCACGCGCATGCGTCCCTGATCGTCGGCGTCGACGACGGTGATCTCGTCGGTGCCGAAGCCGAGAAAACGCAACGCGCGATCGATGGATCCGTGACGATCCGCCCCCACCACGACCCGCAGGGAAGGGGACGACCTCATTCCCCGCGTCGCGAGGTCCCATCCTGCCCGCGCCAGCACGGCGGTGCGGGCGGCGTTCAGGCATGTGAAGTTCGCGACCTGTCCACCGGTGACGAATCCCACGCTCGCGCCATCCGGGAGGCCGAGCAGCTCCAGCATCCACTGTCCTGCCGCTCGTTCCATCGCGACGGTCGTCGGCGTCAGCTTCGACGAACCCGAGTTCTGATCCCACGCCGACACCAGCCAGTCCGCGGCGAGTGCGGCCGGATGGGTTCCGCCGATCACGAAACCGAAGAACCTCCCGCCGGGTATC
This sequence comes from Microbacterium sp., assembly GCF_032084865.1. Lineage (GTDB taxonomy): Bacteria > Actinomycetota > Actinomycetes > Actinomycetales > Microbacteriaceae > Microbacterium. Next base: position 1,475 of record NZ_DAMDLU010000060.1, on the reverse strand, counting down.
GCCACCAGACCAGGATCCGCGAGCCGTGCCATGGCCTCGACCACGGATGTCGGATCCGCGCCGTGCTCGGGCAGCGCACCGCCGAAGGCGCCGAGCATCTCCTCCAGATCGGCACGAGGCCAGACCGGGCGCTCATCGAGCGTGCCCAGAAACTCCGTCGCGAGTCGATGCGCTGCGCCGAGAGCGCGTTCCCGCTCGTCCATGGCGCAAAGTTTCGCACCCTGCGGGGCGCACGACAAGAGCATCTCGGAGCGTATGCGCGGCCGTTCGATAGAATGGACGACGCCCTGGAGGCGACTCCGGGCGCAGACGACGAGCGGAGAGACATGTCCGGGCATTCCAAGTGGGCCACGACCAAGCACAAGAAGGCGATCATCGACTCGCGCCGTGCCAAGTCGTGGGCGAAGCTCATCAAGAACATCGAGGTCGCCGCGAAGCTCGGCGGACCCGACCAGGCCGGCAATCCGACGCTCTTCGACGCGGTGCTCAAGGCGAAGAAGATGTCGGTCCCGAAGGACAACATCGACCGCGCGGTCAAGCGCGGCGCGGGCATCGGCGGGGAGGCCGTCGAGTACACCTCGATCATGTACGAGGGCTACGGCCCCAACGGCGTCGCCCTGATGATCGAGTGCCTGACCGACAACAAGAACCGCGCCGCCGCCGAGGTGCGCACCGCTCTCACCCGCAACGGCGGCACTCTCGCCGACCCCGGCTCGGTCGCCTACAACTTCACCCGCAAGGGCGTCATCGTCGTAGGCGGAGAAGGCACCACCGAGGACGACGTGATGATGGCGGCCCTCGAGGCCGGCGCCGAAGAGGTCGAGCCGCATGCCGAGGGCTTCCAGGTGATCGCCGAGGCGACCGACCTGGTCGCGGTGCGCACCGGGCTGCAGGAGGCGGGCATCGACTACGACTCGGCCGACGTCGAGTTCGTGCCGAACCTCAAGGTCGAGATCGACGCCGACACGGCCCGCAAGGTGTTCCGCCTCATCGACGCGCTCGAGGACAGCGACGACGTGCAGAACGTGTTCGCGAACTTCGACCTGACACCCGAGGTGCAGGCCGAGCTCGAGAACGACGACGAGGAGTAGTCCTTCGGCAGGCCCAGGAACCCAGGATCTGGCTCAGAAGCCCAGGATGGGGAGCTGAGCGATGCAGGCAGTGATAAGGCCCCGGGCGCGCCTGCGCCCGGGGCCTTTCGCATGCTCCTAGCCTGGGGGAGTGAGCTCTCTGCGCGTCCTCGGCATCGATCCCGGCCTCACCCGCTGCGGTATCGGGATCGTCGATGTCGACCGTTCGCGCCGGGCGTCGCTCGTCCACGTCGGCGTGGTCCGCACGCCGGTCGATGCCGACCGGTCGATGCGTCTGGCGGCCGTGGCGGCCGGCATCCGCGCGGCGATCGAAGAGCACCGGCCCGCCGCGGTGGCGGTCGAGCGGGTCTTCGCCCAGCACAACGTCCAGACCGTGATGGCCAC
>NZ_DAMDLU010000059.1:9013-17059 GCF_032084865.1 Microbacterium sp. | reverse complement strand
CACCGCCTGCACGACCTGGCGGCGCGTCTCGGCGCCGATGTGCCGTTCGCGCTGCACGGGGGCACCGCCGTCGGCGCAGGGCGCGGCGACGAGCTGACACCCGCCCTCGCCCGCGGGCGCTTCGACTGGGTGCTCGTGCTGAGCGCGCAGGGCCTGTCGACCCCGGAGGTGTACGGCCGGCTCGACCTGCTGCGCGCCCAGGAGGGAGCCGTGGCCGATGACCCGCCGATGTCGCTCGACGTGCCGTTTCCCGTGCTGCAGGCACTGCGGGCAGGGGATGCCCACGACCTGGCCGCGGCCATGATGAACGACCTCGAGGCGGCCGCGGTCATCGACCGTCCCGATCTCGGCGCGACGCTCATCGACGGCATCCGCTTCGGCGCCCTCGGCGGCCTCGTCTCCGGCTCCGGACCGACGATCGCGCTGCTGTGCGAGAGCCCCGAGCACGCCCGCTCGGTGCAGGATCAGCTGCGCGGCTCCGGCCGTCGGGCACTGCACGTGCACGGGCCGGTGCCCGGCACCCGCGTCGTCGCCTGAGGTGCCTGGTCCGCCCACGGGACGATCCCCGTGCGGCCCGTCCGCGTGCGCCGAGCGCGCTGCCTCTGTGAGGATGGAGTGATGGCTGCACAGAAGAAATGGCGTGTGCGTCTGGTCGACGCGATCCGCGTCGACGCCGCGTCCCGCCCCGAGACCCAGGCGATCCTCTCCGTCGACGAGATGTACGCCCGGCGGGTGATCGAGCTCGCGATGCGCATCGCCGAAGCCCTCATCGCCGTGGGTGCGTCCGCGAACGAGGTGGTGCTCTCGGCGACGCGCGTGTCTGCGGCGCTCGGCATCCGCCCTGTGCACGTCGACATCACCTTCAACTCGATCGCCGTGTCGTATCAGGGCGGCGAGTCGGACCCGCCCTTCACGGCGATCCGCGTGGTGCGCGCACCCGTTCCCGACCACGCGAAGCTGCAGCAGCTGCAGGCCCTGGTGTCCGACATCGAGGCGGGGCTGGCCCTGCCGGAGGCGCGGGTGCGGTTTCACGCCATCCGGCGCCTGCCGTTCCGCTATCGGCCGACCGTGATCGTTCTCGCGCAGGGGCTGCTGGCCGTCGGCGTCTGCCTGCTCTACGGCGCCTCGTGGATCACGACGCTCATCGCGTTCCTCGCCGCGTGCGGTGCGGCGCTGACCCAGCGCTGGATGGCGCGGATGCACGTGCCCTTCTTCTTCTCGCAGGCGGCGGGCGCGCTCGTGGTCACGGCGTTCGCCGCCGCCGCGAACACGCTGCGCAGTCAGGGCGTGGCGCCCTTCGACCAGGTCGGCATCGCCGTGATCGTGGCGGCCGGAATCGTGCTCATGCTCGCCGGGATGTCTGTGGTGGCAGCCGCGCAGGATGCGATCGACGGCTTCGCGCTCACCGCGGGCGGCCGCATCCTCGATCTGGCGCTGCTCACCCTCGGCGTCGTCGTCGGCATCGTGGGCGGCGTGTCGCTCGCGCAGCGACTGGGGATCGGCTTCACGCTCTCGACCGACCCGCCGTCGCTCGGCCCGGGTTCGATGCAGGTGGTGGGAGTCGTGCTGATCGCGGTCACCGTCGCGGTGTGGAACGGCGCGACGTCGCGCACCATCCTCGTCTCGGCGGTGCTCGGCGCGATCGCGTGGGGCGGGTTCAGCGCCGGCACGGCCGGAGGGTTCGGCGTGCCGATCGCCAGCGCGGCGGGCGCGCTGATCGCCAGTTTCGTGGGCACGCTCATCGCCCACCGCCTGCACGTCCCGTCGATCGCGGTGACGACCGCCGCGATCGTCCCGATGGTGCCCGGGTCGGTCGTGTACCGCGGTCTGCTGGGAATCGTGGAGGCGCAGGACGACCCGATCCTGCTCATCATCGCGTTCGCGGAACTGATGCAGGCGGGCGCGGTGGGCCTGGCGCTGGCATCCGGCGCATCCCTCGGTCTCGTCCTCGGCGCACCGGTGCGTGACACGCTGCAGAGCGTCGTGCGTCGTCGCGGCCGCATCCGCTGAGCCGCGGTCGCCGTCGCGTCGCGGATATGCTGAGTGCCGCAGGCTCTGCGGCACCGAGGAGGGATCAGTGAGCGAGCTGGCCGCGTCCGGAGACGTCCCCGACTCCTTCGACCGCATCGCCGCCGACCTCCTCGCGCTCAAAGAGGCCACACCGATCTCGTACGCCGAGATCGGACGGCGGATCGGCGAGCAGCGGATAGACCGCGGGGTCGCCGACGCGGCCGCCTTCCCGCCGCGCAGCACTGTCTACGACGCGTTCCGCGCCGGTCGAACCCGCATCGATCCCGTGCTGCTGCACGACATCGTCACCGCCCTCGGCGCGCGGGAGGACGAGGCGCAGCGATGGGTGGAGCGTGCCCGACGGCTGCGGCGCACCACCGACCAGGCTCCTCGGGCGCGTGTGGCGCCCAGGCCGCCGTCGATCACCGTTCCCGTTCCGACGGGGACGCGCCGAGTCGCGAGCGCGAGCAGTCCGCGGTGGGGGAGCACGTGGCTCCTCATGCTGTGCTGCACCGGATTGAATCTCCTCGGGATCATCGTCGTGCAGGCGCTTCACCTGCCGATCTACCTCGACATGGTCGGGACAGCGGCCGCCTCGATCATCCTCGGTCCGTGGCACGGCGCGTTCGTCGCGACGGCGGGCAACCTCCTCGGCTTCACCGTCGGCGCTCCCGGAGCGGCCCCTTACGCGCTGGTGAGCGTCACCGGCGCCCTCGTCTGGGGATACGGCGTCCGGCGGTTGCGGATGGGTGATGACATCGGACGGTTCTTCGTCCTGAATATGCTCGCCGCGACGGCGTGCTCCGTGGTCGGCTCGTGTCTCAACGTGATCCTGTTCGGCGGCCTCAGCGGGCACGGCTCCGATTCGGTCACGGCATCGATCGTGACGCTGGGGCTGCCACTGCTCGCCGCTGCGCTCTCGGCCAACATCCTCACATCCGTCATCGACAAGGTGCTGACCGGCTTCATCGCCCTCACGCTCTTCGTCTGGCAGCACCGCACGGCGCGCTACCCTGCCGCGCACATGCCGGTCGTCGAGCGTCTGAGCGCACCGGCGATGCCGCCGCAGCCGCCTGCGCCGATCTAGACGGCGATCTCGCGCCGACGATGGGCGAATGCGGAGCAGGCACCGCCTAGCCTTGAGGTGATGGCACATCTACTGGGGGCCGAGGCCCTGCACCTGGAGTATCCGACCAAGGTCGTCTTCGATTCGGTCACGATCGGAGTCGACGAGGGCGACCGCATCGGCATCGTCGGCCGTAACGGTGACGGCAAGTCGAGTCTGCTCGCGATGCTCGCGGGCCGGCGAGAGCCGGATGCCGGGCGGGTGACCGTGCGAGGCGGCACGAGCATCGGCGTGCTCGACCAGGCCGACACCCTCGATGACGACCTCACCGTCGGCCGTGCCGTGGTGGGCGACACACCCGAGCACGAGTGGGCGGGGGATGCGAAGGTGCGTGACGTCATCGCCGGTCTCGTCGCCGATCTCGGCTGGGACGCACCGGTCACATCGCTGAGCGGCGGGCAGCGCCGCCGGGTGTCGCTGGCCCGGCTGCTCGTCGGCGACTGGGACATCATCGCGCTCGACGAGCCCACCAACCACCTCGACGTCGAAGCCATCACCTGGCTCGCGGCGCACCTCAAGGGCCGCTGGCCGAAGAACGCCGGCGCGCTGCTGGTCGTCACGCACGACCGCTGGTTCCTCGATGAGATCTGCACCGCGACGTGGGAGGTGCACAGTCGCTCCGTCGAGCCGTTCGAGGGCGGGTACGCCGCCTACATCCTGCAGCGCGTCGAGCGCGACCGGATGGCCGCCGCGTCAGAGGCGAAGCGGCAGAATCTCGCACGCAAGGAGCTCGCCTGGCTGCGCCGCGGCGCGCCCGCCCGCACGAGCAAGCCGAAGTTCCGCATCGACGCCGCGAACGCCCTGATCGCCGACGTGCCGCCGATCCGCGACACCGTCTCGCTGCAGTCGCTGGCGGTCTCGCGCCTGGGCAAGGACGTGGTGGACCTGCTGGATGCCGGGGTGACCTACGGCGAGAAGACCGTGCTGAAAGACGTCGAATGGCGCATCGCGCCGGGCGAGCGCACCGGCATCCTCGGGGTGAACGGCGCCGGCAAGTCCACCCTGCTGGGACTGGTCGCCGGCACCGTCGACCCCACCAGCGGGCGGGTGAAGCGCGGCAAGACCGTGCAGGTGCGCACGCTCACCCAGCAGGTCGATGAGCTCGAACAGCACTGGAACGAGCCGGTGCGCACCGTCATCGACGGCCTGCGCACCTCGTACACGTTCGGCCCTTCGACAGGATCAGGGACCCAGTCGCGGACGGCAGAACTCACCCCCGGGCAGCTTCTCGAGCGGCTCGGCTTCACCTCGGCGCAGCTGTCGACCCCGGTGAAAGACCTCTCCGGCGGTCAGCAGCGCCGACTGCAGCTGCTGCTCGTGCTGCTCGACCAGCCGAACGTGCTCATCCTCGATGAGCCCACCAACGACATGGACACCGACATGCTCGCCGCCATCGAGGACCTCCTCGACTCGTGGCCGGGCACCCTGCTGGTCGTCAGCCACGACCGGTACTTCCTCGAGCGGGTCACAGACCAGCAGTACGCCGTGCTGCGCGGGCATCTGCGCCACCTCCCGGGCGGTGTCGACGAGTACCTGCGGCTGCGCGATCTCGAGAGGCGGGATCGGGAGGGTTCGCATTCGGGCGCTCCCGTCGATCGGGCTGTGCCGGCGAAGGCATCCGGTCTGGACGGCGCCGCGCGGCGCGCGGCCGAGAAGGAGATCGCGGCGCTCGAGCGACGGATGCAGAAGCTGAACGATCAGATCGACCGGGCCAAGCACGACCTCGCCGATCACGACCAGTCGGACTACACCGGCCTCGGCGAGCGGATGCAGCGGGTCCGATCCCAGCAGGACGAGGTCGACGAGCTCGAGCTGCGCTGGTTCGCGCTCACCGAAGAGCTCGGCTGAACCGAAGAGCTCGGCTGAACGGCATCCGGAACGCCCTCCCGGCTGCGGTCACCGGCCGAGCGCGTACACGATGAGCAGCATCGTGACGACGAAGCCGCACGCGTAGTTGATCCACAGGAAGTGCCGCCAGCCGCGGTTCGCCGCACCCGAGTCGGCATCCGACACCGAGCGATAGGGCGCTGCCGCCCACAGGTACGGCAGGGCGAGCACGGCTGCCAGCGCGCCGGGGAATCCGGTGAACAGCATGAGCACTCCAGCAGCGGCCCAGCAGGCGAGCGCGAGGCGCACGGTGCGCGCGGCGCCCAGCGCGGTGGCGATCGACGAGATGCCGCCCTCGCGGTCGGGCACCACGTCCTGCACGGCGCCGAACGCGTGGCTCGCGACCCCCCACAGGAAGAACGCGCTCAGCAGGGCGACGAGGCCGGGGGTCACCGTGCCGCCGGCGAGGGCGAAGCCGTACACCGCGGGACTGACGAAGTGGATGCTCGAGGTGACCGAGTCGAGCACGGGCACCTCTTTGAAGCGGAACGGCGGCGCCGAGTACGCGACGACCGCGAACAGGCTGATCGTCAGGATCAGCCACGACAGGGGTGAGCCGAGCACGATCAGCGCGACGACGAACGGCGCACTCAGCGCGATCGACGTCACGAGCACGGTGCGGTGCCGCTGCGGCGACAGCAGCGCCCCCTCGACACCGCCCTTGCGCGGGTTCGCGAGGTCGGAGGCGTAGTCGAACACGTCGTTGATGCCGTACATCGCCAGGTTGTACGGCACGAGGAAGAACAGGGTGCCTATCACCCAGCGGGCGTCGACGCCCCCGGCCACGAGCAGATAGGCGGCCGCGAACGGGTAGGCGGTGTTGATCCAGCTGAGCGGCCGCGATGCGGCCAGCAGATCACCGATCATCGGCACGCTCCCTCCGCAGCCGCGACCACAGCGCCGGCAGCAGGATGACCGCGGCGAGCGGATAGGCGAAATCCTCGAGCGGGGCTTCGCCGATCCGGATGCCCGAGATGTGCCCGCTCGAGTAGTCGAACAGTCCCACGGCGATCATCAGGTTGTCGAACACGGCGGTGAGCAGCACCAGCGCGGCCGCCGCGACGAGCAGTGACAGCGCAGACGGCATCCGGTCGCGACGGCGCCCCACGAGCGCGACGACCGCGGCCAGGGCGAGGAACCCCGCGCACAGCAGCACGTAGCTCATGCCCTCGCCTTCCGTCGCGCCGCGAGCACCTTCTCGGCGCCGCAGACGAGCACCATGGTCAGCTCGCACAGGAACAGCAGGAAGATCGGCTCCTCGATCGGCAGCTCCGGCGCGAGCAGGATGCCGGTGGCGAACTCGCCGTCATCGCGGAAGAAGATTCCGAGGCCGATCCCGGCCAGATCCCAGAGCAGGAAGAACGCGGTGCCGATCAGCAGCACGATCACCGCTCGTCCCGGGTCGCGGCCGAGGAAGAGCCGGTGGCGCACATCGAGCAGCACCATGCCCGCGAGCGACACGAGCAGCGCGATCAGGTAGGCGGCGCTCACAGCGTCGCCGCCAGAGGCTCCGGAAGCGGACCGGCCGAGACGTCGCCGCGCAGACGCTTGACGACCAGCTCGGCGCTGATCAGGCACATCGGCAGGCCGATTCCCGGGATGGTCGTGGCGCCGGCGTACAGCAGCCCGTCGACCTTCGACGACATGTTCGCCCCGCGCAGGAATGCACTCTGCCGCAGGGTGTGCGCGGGGCCGAGAGCACCGCCGCGCCAGGCGCCGAAATCGCGTTCGAAGTCGGCGGGGCCGATGGTGCGGCGCACGACGATACGCTCGCGCAGGTCGGGCACACCGCACCAGGCCGCGATCTGGTCGATCGCCGCGTCGGCCGCGCGCTCGACCCGGTCATTTCCGGTGCCGTCGACGCCTCCGGCACCGATCGACGTGTCGGCGGGCACCGGGATGAGCACGAACAGATTCTCGTGCCCCTCGGGGGCGACGTCATCGGTCGCACTGGGGCGGCAGACGTACAGCGACGCCGGATCGGGGATCCGTCTGCCCTCGCCGCGACGCCCCCTGCCGTAGATCGCGTCGAACCCCTCCTCCCACTGCTTCGTGAACAGCAGCGTGTGGTGCGCGAGCTGCGGCAGCTCGCCGCGCACGCCGAGCAGCGCGAGCACGGCGCCGGGGCCCGGGTCGCGTGTGTCCCACCAGGCATCCGATCTCGTGCGGTGCTCGGGATCCAGCAGCTGCTGCTCGGTGACGTGCAGGTCAGCCGTCGACACCACCACATCTGCGGGCAGCTGCTCGCGCGTGCCGTCGGCGAGCTCGACCTCGACACCCGTCGCGGCGCCGCCCTCGACCGTGATGCGCGCGGCACGGCATCCGGTGCGGATGTCGACCCCCTCCGCCCTCGCCACACGGGCGATGGCCGCGATCACGGCGGTGAACCCGCCGCGCGGGTACAGCACGCCCTGCCCGATGTCGAGATGACTCATCAGGTGGTACATGCCCGGAGCCTTCGCGGGCGACGTGCCGAGGAACACTGCCGGGTACCCGAGGATCTGCTGCACGCGCGGCTCGCGGCTGTGCCGGCGGATGCGTCGGTCGAGCGGCTCTGCGAGCAGGCGCGTCAGCGTCGGCAGCCCGCGCAGGGTGCGCGGTGTGAGCAGCGGGCGCAGCGACTCGTAGGTGCTGTACAGGAACGTCGATGTCGCGAGATCGTAGGTGTCCGCGGCGGACGCGAGGTAGCGGTCGAGCTGCTGCTCGGCATCCGGATCGAGGGCGACGAGGGCGTCCCTGGCGCCGTCGGCCGGCAGGTCGAACGGCTCGGCGTCGTCTTCGAAGTACACCCGGTAGGCCGGGTCGAGTCGCACGAGGTCGAGCTGCTCGTCCGACGAGGTGCCGAGCAGGCGGAAGAAGTGATCGAACACCTCGGGCATCAGATACCACGACGGGCCGGTGTCGAAGCGGAAGCCGCGCGACTCCCAGCTGCCGGCTCGGCCGCCCAGCTCGTCTCGTGCCTCGACGAGGGTGACGGATGCGCCCTCCCGGGCGAGCAGAGCGGCGGTGGCGAGGCCCGAGAT
>NZ_DAMDLU010000059.1:0-8990 GCF_032084865.1 Microbacterium sp. | reverse complement strand
CCCCCGCCGATGACGACGGTGCGCCTCATGCGGTCTTCCTTCCTGCTGCGGCGCTCGCCAGGATGCGCAGCTTGCGTCCGAGCGGCACCGAGACCCGGGTGGATCGCAGCTCGACGGCCGGGGTCGCGCGCAGCTGTTCGTTGAGCCGGCTGAAGAGCGCCGCGGCGGCCGTCGTCGCCCGGCGGGAGCCGCGCGGCAGCCGCGCGATCGCCTCGCGTGCGACGGCGAGGTCCTCGGCGATCTCGTCGACCACCACCTCCTTCTCGTGGTCGGTGAAGGTCTGCGGGTCGAGGCCAGGGATGTACGAGCGGCCCAGCCGCCCGGCGTCATCCGCCAGATCGCGCAGGAAGTTCACCTTCTGGAACGCCGCGCCCAGACGACGCGCGCCCTCTTCGAGCTGGTCGTCGAGCGTGAATCCCGGATGCTCGAGAGCGAACACCCGCAGGCACATCGAGCCCACCACCTCGGCGGAGCCGTGGATGTAGCGGCGGTACTGCTCGAGATCGAAGCGCGGGTGCGCGGTGGCATCCATCCGCATCGATTCGAAGAACGGCTGCACGAGCTCGGCGTCGATTCCGGTGCGCCGCGCCGTGGCGGCGAAGGCGTGCACCACGAGGTTCGCGCTGAACCCGCAGTCGATCGCGCGCAGGGTGTCCTGCTCGAGCGCGTCGAGGATGGCCAGCACCTCGGTCTGCCCCAGCCCCGCCTCCGACGCCGGGCCGTCCACGATCTCGTCCGCGACGCGAACGAGGGCGTAGACATCGGCGATCCCGCCGCGCACGTCGCGTGGCAGCAGCCGGCTCGCGTAGCCGAACGACGTCGAGTATCCGCTGATCACGTGCGCCGAAGCCGCATGCGCCGTGCGGGTGTACAGGTCGAGCGCGCGCTCGGCCCTCACGACTGCCGCTCCGCGCAGCGTTCGGCGATCTGCGCGAGTTCGGTGCGCAGCCCGGTGGGCAGGGGAGCGATGGCGATCGCGTGCAGCACGTCGTGCAGCACCCCGTCGATGACCCGCTGCATCCGCTCGACCGCCCCGCAGTCCACCAGCGCGCCGCGCAGCCGGTCGGCGTCGGACGTCTCGAGCGGGGCGCGCCCGAACAGGGGACGCACGGCCTCCCACTCCGGGGTGCCCTCGGCGAACGCGACGAGCAGCGTGCGCTTGCCCTCACGCAGGTCGCCGATGACGCTCTTGCCGGTGCTGCTCTCGGCGCCGAACACCCCCAGGGCGTCGTCGCGCAGCTGGTAGAGCAGCCCCAGTCGCGATCCGATCCACTCCAGCGCCTCCACGACCTGGTCGGTGGCGCCGGCGAGCAGCGCCCCCACCCGCAGCGGTGCGGCGAACGAGTACGCGGCGGTCTTCTGCTCGATCATCCGCAGGATGTCCTCCTGCTCGGCGTGCATGACACCCTTCGCGTAGCCGACGTCGGCGTGCTCTCCCGCGGCGGTCAGGATCAGCGCGTCATCGATCACGCGGTGCAGGGTCGCGGCGACCGGATGCCCGACCTCTGCGACGAGCACGTGCGTGCCGCTGATCAGCAGGTCGCCGGCGAGCAGAGCCGACGCCTCACCCCACGCCGTGGCGGTGTGCGGAGCGTGCCCGTCATCGAGCGCGGCGGCGGCGAATCGGCCGGCGAGGTTCGGCTTGCCGCGGCGCACCAGATCGCGGTCGAGCACGTCGTCGTGCATGAGAAGTGCGGTGTGCAGCACCTCGAATGCCGCCGCCGCGCACAGCGCCGAGTGCTCCTCGACACCGCCCAGGCTCTCGTGCGCGAGCAGCAGCAGCCGGGGCCGCAGACGCTTCCCGCCCTGGGTGGCGTCCGCCGCCCTGCGCCACAGATCGCCGTAGCGGCCGCCCATCGCATCCGCTCGGTCGATCCGGTCGGTGAAGAACCGATCGATGATCTCGTCCAGGCGCGGGTCGACCGCTGTCTCCAGCCTCATGCGACCCTCCGCCATGCGGTGGCGTGTATCGACCCGGCGGGCGCCGAGAGCTGCTGCGCCTGCAGCACGAGCCAGGGGCTGAACGCCCACGGTGCCGCGGTGAGCGCGGCGGCGAGATCCTCCGGGCTGACCCAGCGGGCATCCATCGCCTCGTCCGGATTGAGGGTCGGCTCGCCCACCGCGCGGGCGGTGTAGACAGGGCAGATCTCGTTCTCCACCACACCCGAGGCATCCACGGCCCGGTATCGGAAGTCCGGCAGCTCGAGCTGCAGATCCGCGATCTCGAGACCGAGCTCGTCCTGCGCTCGGCGGTGCACGGCATCCGGAATCGCCTCGAACGGCGCGGGGTGACCGCAGAACGCATTCGTCCAGGTGCCGGGCCAGGCGCGCTTGGTCAGCGCCCGCCGGGTCAGCAGCAGCCGGCCCTCGTCGTCGCGCACGTGGCACGAGAAGGCGAGGTGCAAGGGGGTCTCGTGGTGGTGCACCTCGTCCTTCGGGGCGACACCGCTCGGGTTTCCGTCGTCGTCGAGAAGGATCACGCGCTCGGGGGAGTGGGTCACTTCGGCCTCCTGTGTATTCGCTAGACAGGCTAGCTTTCAACTCGGGATATATCCACATCTGACGTAAAATCAACCGCATGCCCAAGATCATCTCGTCCGGTGCGCCGGGTCCGGTCATGCACGACCCGCGCCTGAACGATCCGGAACAGGAGCTCGTGCGCACCGGCGACCTCGCGCCGGGGGAGCTGGAGAGCGTGCTCGAGGTGCTCGAGGCCATGCGACGCTGGCGCGAGGCCGAGCGTGAGCACAGTGAGGCGTCGCAGCGGTACATGCGCCTGAGCGAGAGCGACATGCGGGCACTGCGCATGCTCATCGCCGCGGGAAACCAGAGGCTCCCGATGACACCCAGCGCGATGGCCGGCCAGCTCGGCATCTCCACCGCCTCCACGACCAAGCTGCTCGACCGCCTCGAGCGCGGCGGTCACGTCGTGCGGCGCGCCCACCCGGACGACCGCCGCAGCCTGGTCATCGAGGTGACCGAGGAGACCCGCCATGCCGCGCGCGCGACGGTCGGTCGCGAGCACGCCCGCCGCTTCGACGTCATCGCCGAGCTCAGCCGCGAGCAGCGCCGCACCGTCGCCGACTTCTTCGACGCGATGGCGGCCACCGCCCAGCGTGACGCTGTGTGACGAGCCGATTCTGAGGTGGCGCACGATCCCGCATACGTTTTCGGAGTCCCCCACGAGAGGAAGAACTCGAGAATGTCCCGCCGTTTCACCACCCTCACCGCTGCAGCCGCAGCGGTCGCCCTCGTCACCGGTCTCACCGGCTGCGCATCCGCCGACGCCGGATCCGAGGGCGCCGCAGACGTCGTCAAGATCGGCGTGGTCGGCAAGAGCGACCCGCAGTGGGCCGCTTTCGAGAAGGCGGCGAAGGCCGCGGGCATCGAGATCGACCTGGTCGACTTCGGGTCGTACGAGCTTCCCAACCCGGCACTGACCGAGGGCGAGATCGACCTCAACCAGTTCCAGCACGTGATCTACCTCGCCCAGTACAACGAGGCGGCGGGTGAGGATCTCGTGGCCATCGGCTCGACGCAGACCTATCCGCTCGGCCTGTACTCGTCGAAGTACGACGACGTGAAGGAGATCGCCGAGGGCGAGACGGTCGCCGTCCCCGACGACGCGTCGAACCAGGCGCGTGGACTGCTCGTGCTGCAGTCGGCCGGCCTCATCGAGCTCAAGGACGGCGGCTCTCCCTTCTCCGATCTCTCTGACGTCGACGAGGCGAAGTCCAAGGTCAAGGTGACCGCTCTCGAGGCTGCGCTGACCCCCGAGGCACTGCCCGACGTCGCGGCGGCCATCATCAACAACGATTTCGTCGAAGGGGCGGGTCTGAAGTTCGACGACGCGCTGTTCACCGACGACGCGTCCGACCCGGCCGCGGCTCCCTACGTGAACATCTTCGCCTCCCGCGCAGACGACGCCGACAACGAGACCTACCTGAAGCTCATCGAGATCTTCCAGACCGACGCTGCCGTGCAGAAGGGCCTCGCCGAGTCGTCCGGCGGAACCGGCGTGACGGTGCAGCTCTCCCAGGAGGACCTGGCGAAGACGCTGAAGACCGTGCAGAAGGACGTCGCCGGCAACAGCTGATCCGCACGGATCTGAGAGAATCGGGCGGCGCGATGTGCGTCGCCCGATTCTCCATGTCCGGGTGGCCGACGCCCGACACCCCCACCCACCCGAAACCGGAGTGAACCCATGCCCATCGTCTCGCTCGAGAACGTGTCGAAGCGATACCCGTCCCCGCAGCGCGCAGGGGAGCAGGTCACCGCGGTCGACGACGTCACCCTGCACATCGAGAAGGGGGACGTCTACGGCATCATCGGCTACTCGGGAGCCGGCAAGTCCACCCTCGTGCGTCTCATCAACGCCCTGGAGCCCGCCACCGAGGGGCGGATCACGGTCGACGACATCGAGGTCACCTCGCTCTCGGAGCGCGAGCTGCGAGCGGTGCGCACCGGCATCGGCATGATCTTCCAGCAGTTCAACCTGTTCTCGGCGAAGACCGTGCGGGCCAACATCGCGTACCCGCTGAAGCTCGCCGGCTGGTCGAAGGCCGACATCGACACGCGCGTCACCGAACTGCTGTCGTTCGTCGGCCTCAGCGACAAGGCGCGCTCGTACCCCGAGCAGCTCTCCGGCGGTCAGAAGCAGCGCGTCGGGATCGCCCGTGCGCTCGCGACCCGCCCCGCGATCCTGCTCGCCGACGAGGCCACCAGCGCGCTCGACCCCGAGACCACGCACGAGGTGCTCGCCCTGCTCAAGCGGGTCAACGAGGAGCAGGGGGTGACCATCGTGGTGATCACCCACGAGATGGACGTGATCCAGACGATCGCGACGAAGGTCGCCGTGATGGATCGCGGTCGCGTGATCGAGCAGGGCGACGTGTTCGAGGTCTTCTCGGCTCCCCGGCATCCGGCCTCGCAGCGCTTCGTGGGGACGGTGGTCAAAGGCGTCCCCTCTCCGGCCGAGCGGGCCGTGCTGCGCGAGCGGCACAGCGGGCGTCTCGTGACGTTCTCGTTCCGGGACGGCGGGCCGTCCCAGGCGCAGCTCTTCGTCGACCTGGCCGACGCGGGGCTGGAGTTCGAGCTCGTGTTCGGCGGCATCAACGACATCCGCGGTCGGGCGTTCGGCCACCTGACCCTCGCCATCCGCGGCGACGAGACGCGCATCGACGAGGCACTCGCCCGCATCGGCCGCCAGGTCGAGGTGACCGACATCGAGCGGGAGGAGGAGCGCTGATGGATCGTCTCGTCGAACTCGCCCCGGAGTTCTGGCAGGCAGCTGTCGAGACTCTGTACATGGTGTCGCTGACCCTGCTCTTCGGCGGGATCCTCGGTGGCCTGATCGGCATGGGCCTGTACCTCACCAGGCCGGGCGGCATGCTGCAGAACCGCGCGGTGTCGTTCGTGCTGAATCTGTTCATCAACTTCTTCCGGCCGATCCCGTTCGTGATTCTCATCACGGTGCTGATCCCGTTCTCGCGCTTCGTCGTGGGAAGCGGCATCGGCACCAACGCCGCGATCGTGGCCCTCGTGGTCGCGTCGATGTTCGCCATCGGTCGCATCGTCGAGCAGCACCTGGTCGGCGTCTCGCCCGGGGTCATCGAGGCCGCGCGCGCGATGGGAGCCGGGCCCTGGCGCACCCTGTTCACCGTGGTCATCCCGGAGGCACTGGGACCGCTCGTGCTGGGCTACACCTTCGTCATCGTGGCGCTCATCGACATGACGGCGATGGCCGGGTACATCGGCGCCGGCGGTCTCGGCAACTTCGCCCTCACCTACGGGCGTCGCCAGTTCGAGCCGGTCGTGATGTGGGCCGCCGTGCTGCTGATCGTCGTGTTCGTGCACTTCGCGCAGACGCTGGGCACCTGGCTCGCGCGCCGGATCATGCGCCGCTGATCCGGTTGACCGCGGCTGAGCGCTCTTCAGCCGCGCGGAGTGTCCTGCAGGGTCCGCCGGGTGACGAACTCGCGGGGCGCCCCGCTGAGCGGATCGTCGAAGCGCAGCTCGCGGGCGAGCAGCTGCAGCGGCCGGGTGAAGTCGTCGGGCGCCTCAGGCAGCAGCACCGGGTAGAAGCCGTCGTTCAGGATGCCGGCCCCGAGCGACGCCAGATGCACGCGCAGCTGGTGCATGCGTCCGGAGTGCGGGCGGAGCAGGGTGTGCACGACCCGCTCGTCGAAGCCGATCAGCTCGACGAGCGTCTCGGAGTTCGGCTCGCGCGCGTCGTCGACCCGCACGCACACGTTCGCACGCAGCTTCTCGATGTGGTTGCGGTACACGATCGGGAACGGCAGACCGGCCAGAGCGGGGGATGCCGCATCCCATCCCGCCGGGCGGGCGGACACCGCCTCGTACACCTTCTCGACCTGCCGCCGCTCGAACAGCAGCTGGTACGCGCCGCGGGTCTCGGGGCGGACGGAGAACATCAGCAGACCGGCGGTCGCCCGATCGAGGCGGTGGATCGGGGTGAGCTCCGGGATGCCGAGCAGGTTGCGCAGCCGCACCAGGGCGGAGTTCTGCAGGTACTTGCCGCCCGGGGTCGTCGGCAGGAAGTGCGGCTTGTCGGCCACGACCAGATCGCGGTCCTGATGCAGCACGTCGATCTCGAACGGGATCTCGCGCTCGACCGGCGGCTCGCGGTAGTACCAGACGAACTCGTGCGCGCCCAGCGGAGTCTCGCGAGTGAGCGACGAGCCGTCGCGGGCGACGATCTCACCGCGATCGAAGCGCGACAGCAGCCGCTCCGGCTCGAGGTGGAAGAAGCGCTCGGCCATGTACGCGCCGATCGTTGGCCACGGCCCGGTCAGCGGCAGATGCAGCCGCGTGGCGCCGACGCCGTCGCGCACGGGAAGGGGAGAGAGCATGGCCATCAGCGGCCTCGCCCCGGAACCGGGATGGTCACGAGTCGAAACTCAGGCTGAGCTTGCGCAGCAGTCCGGCGAGCCGCTCACGGTCGGTGCGGGGCAGTGCCTGCAGCAGCACCGCCTCGGCGTCGACGAGGCGGGTGATCGCGGCATCCACCCGCACCCGTCCCTCGTCGGTCAGGGTGACCAGCACGCTGCGTCCGTCCTGCGGGTCCGACTCGCGACGCACGAATCGACGCCCCACCAGACGGTCGATGCGGTTGGTCATCGTGCCGCTCGAGACCAGGGTCTGCTGCAGCAGCTGCTTGGGCGAGAGCTGGAACGGCGCGCCGGCGCGGCGCAGCGCCGACAGCACGTCCCACTCCCACGGCTCGATGTCGCTGCGGCGGAACACCTCGCGCCGTGCCCGGTCGAGATGACGCGAGAGGCGGTCCATGCGCGAGAGCACCTCGAGAGGCGAGAAGTCCAGGTCGGGGCGCTGGGCGTTCCAGGCGCCGACGATCCTGTCGACCTCATCCGCCTCGTGCATAGGCTCATTATCGCCTGCCCGCGGCCACCCTCCGGACCGGAGGGCCGGGTCGGCCGTGGCAGAATTGACCCGCGGTCGCCGCTCGCGAGGCGGAGGGCCGCGGTCCGCCGTGGTGTAACGGCAGCACGACAGCCTTTGGAGCTGTGAGGTTCAGGTTCGAATCCTGGCGGCGGAGCATGACGCAGAACAATCTCGCCATCATCGTGCTCGCCGCGGGCCAGGGCACCCGCATGAAGTCCCGCCGACCCAAGGTGCTGCACGAGATCGCCGGGCGACCGCTGGTCGGTCACGTGCTGACGACTGCTCGTTCGCTGGGCGCGTCGCACATCGAGGTCGTGGTGAGGCACGAGCGCGAGCAGGTCGTCACCGCTCTCGCCGGCGACTACCCCGATGCCGTGTTCGTCGACCAGGACGACGTGCCGGGCACCGGCCGTGCCGTGCAGGTGGCGGTCGACGCCCTGCCCGCCGATTTCGACGGCGACGTGCTGGTGCTCTCCGGCGACTGCCCGCTCGCCGACGTCGACACCCTCGCGTCCTTCCTCGACGAGCACCGCGCGTCGGGCGCTCCGGCGACGCTGATGACCGCTGTCGTCGACGACCCGACCGGATACGGGCGGGTGATCCGCGATGCCGACGGCGGAGTCGACCGTATCGTCGAGCAGAAGGATGCCAGTGACGACGAGGCATCGGTTCGCGAGATCAACGCCGGAATGTACGCATTCCGCTCCGAGACGCTGCGCCGCTACCTGCCCGAGATCGGGCTCGACAACGCGCAGGGCGAGATGTACCTGACCGACGTGCCCGGGCTGCTGCGCCGGGACGGCGACCGCGTGGCGGCATCGGTCGTCTCCGATGTCACCGTGACGTACGGCGTCAACGACCGCGCGCAGCTCGCGCTCGTCGGTCGCCTGCTCAACCAGCGGATCGTGCGTCGCTGGCAGCGCGAGGGCGTCACCATCGTCGACCCCGACACCACGTGGATCGACGACGACGCCAAGCTGTCGCCCGATGTGACGATCCTGCCGAACACCCAGATCCTGGGCGCCACGGTCATCGCGGAAGGCGCCACCGTCGGGCCCGACACCACGCTGGTGGACTGCGAGGTCGGGGAGGATGCGGTGGTCAAGCGCACCGACGCGAACCTCGCGGTGATCGGTGCGAAGGCCACCGTCGGCCCGTTCTCGTTCCTCCGTCCCGGCACCGTGCTCGGCGCGGGCGGCAAGATCGGCGCGTACGTCGAGACGAAGAACGCCGAGATCGGCGAGAACAGCAAGGTGCCGCACCTGTCGTACGTCGGCGATGCCACCATCGGCCGCGGCGTCAACCTCGGTGCCAGCACGATCACCGCGAACTACGACGACGTCAACAAGCACCGCACGGTGGTCGGCGACGAGGTGCACACCGGGTCGCACACCGTGCTCGTCGCGCCCGTTAGGCTGGGAGCCGGTGCGAAGACCGGTGCCGGTGCTGTCGTCCGCAAGGACGTCCCCGCGGGCGCCCTGGCCATGAGCGTCGCCCCCCAGCGCAACATCGACGGGTGGGTCGAGAAGAACAGAGCAGGCACGGGTGCAGCCGACGCGGCGGCCCGC
>NZ_DAMDLU010000058.1:0-17299 GCF_032084865.1 Microbacterium sp. | reverse complement strand
GACCGGCGACCTGCGCCATGCGAACCAGCGCCGCCGTCGCGAGCGCCGCGAGAACGACTCCCCCGGCGGCGAGCATCCACCCTCCGGTCGCGACGATCTGCCAGACGCCGCCGGAGAGCATCACCAGCGCGGCGACGAGGGATGCCGTCGCGGCGAGTCGCGTGCGGCGGCGCGCACGTGCCTGACGCACCACGGGATCGCGACGAGTGGCGGCGAGCTCTTCGCGAAGGCGCTCGAGCTCGGCGTTCTCCTTCTCGGCCTGCACGCGCTTGGCGAGTCGCTGCTGGGCGAGCGCGGTGCGCGCGGTCAGCTCGAGGCGCACCTCGTCGGGGGTCTCGCTGGTCTCGGCGAGAACCCGCAGCGCCTGATTCAGCCGCACCGCGTTGCGCTCCGCCGCGTAGTACTGGTGTCGCCCGCGCCAGCTGGGCACGAAGTAGAGCCCCCAGAGCAGCACGGCGACGAGGACGATCACGCCCCCGCTCAGCACCGGCCCATCCATGTTGACCACGGTAGCGCGCGGCGGACCTCAGGCCCGCTCATTCCCGCGCGTGTGTCGCGCCGTTCAGCTCTGCAGTTCATCGTGCGGAGGCAGCGCCGCTCCGAAGGGCACGTCACCGTTCACCCAGCGGGAAAGCACCCCGCGGGGCACCTCCTCCTGCGTGAGGGCGAACGCGTGGTGGTCGCGCCAGTCCCCGTCGATGTGGATGTAGCGGCGCCGCATCCCCTCGTAGCGGAATCCGAGCTTCTGCACGATCCGCAGGCTGGCGCGGTTCTCGGGACGGATGCATATCTCGATCCGATGCAGACCGAGTTGGCCGAACGCGGCATCCGTCGCCATCGCGACCGCGGTCGGAGTGATGCCTCTCCCCGCGAACCGCTCGCTCACCCAGTACCCGATGGTGGCCGAGGCGAGCGAGCCGCGCGCGACACCCCAGATGTTGAGCTGCCCGGCGACCTCACCGTCGTACTCCATCACGAACGGGTACCCCGCGCCGTCGCGATACTGCTGCAGCAGCCGGCGGATGGCCGCTCGCATATCGAAGCCCGCGCTGCCTCCCGGAATCGTCGCCTCCCACGGCTGCAGCCAGGAGCGGTTCTCGAGCAGCTCGCGCTGCAGCACCCTCGCGTCGCGCGGCTTCACGAGTCGCAGGCCCACGGGTCCGTAGCTCATCGCGGGCAGGATGTCGTTCGACACCGTCTCTCCCCTGGTCAGAGACCGGCCGCGAACCGCTTGAGCCACGGCCGCAGCTCTTCGCCGAGGTCGTCGCGGTCGGCGGCGAGCTGCACGATCGCCTTGATGTAGTCGGCCCGATCGCCCGTGTCGTAGCGGCGTCCGCCGAAGACGACGCCGACCACACCGGGGCCGTCGCGGTCGGCTGCGAGCTCCTGCAGCGCGTCGGTCAGCTGGATCTCACCGCCCTTCCCGGGCTCGGTGCGCTCGAGGATGTCGAAGATGGCGGCCGGCAGCACGTAGCGACCGATCACGGCGAGGTTCGAGGGAGCATCCTCCGACGCGGGCTTCTCGACCAGCCCGTGCACCTCGACCACGCCGTCGACATCAGTGGCTCGCGCATCGGCGGCGCCGTACATATGGATCTGCGCAGGGTCGACCTCCATGAGGGCGATGACGGCGGCGCCGGTGCGCTCGTGCGTCGCGATCATCTCGGTCAGCAGCGGGTCGCGCTCATCGATCAAGTCGTCGCCGAGCAGCACGGCGAAAGCGCTGTCGCCAATGTGCGTGCGCGCCCGCAGCACAGCGTGCCCCAGCCCCTTCGGCTCACCCTGCCGCACGAAGTGGATGTCTGCGAGATCACTGGACTTCATCACCCGCTCGAGGCGCCCGTGGTCGCCCTTCGCCTGCAGGCGCACCTCGAGCTCGGGCACCGAATCGAAGTGATCCGAGATCGCGTTCTTGTTGCGACCGATGATGACGAGGATGTCGTGGATGCCGGCGGCGACCGCCTCCTCCACCACGTACTGGATGGCCGGCTTGTCGACGACCGGGAGCATCTCCTTCGGCATCGCCTTCGTCGCCGGGAGGAACCGCGTCCCCAGGCCCGCGGCGGGGATGACCGCCTTCATGGTGCTCATGCGGTTCAGCTTAGTCGCGGGCCCCTCCGCCGACCGGTGGGATGCCGGAATCACCCCCGTATGATCGGGGGCATGCGGAGCGAAGCAGAACAGCAGAAGCGCGCGCTGCGCGCCGAACTGCGTGAACGTCGTCAGATCCTGTCCCAGGCGCAGCGCGACGAGGCGGCCGCGGGGCTCTCCGCGCAGCTCGATGCTCTTCTCGCCGCGCACGGAGCACGATCGGTGTCATGCTTCCTCTCCGCAACGACCGAGCCGGGCACCAGGCCCTTCGTGCGGGATGCCGTGCGCCGCGGCATCCGGGTGCTGCTTCCGATCAGCCGCGCCGACGGCCTGCTCGACTGGGCGGTCGCCGACGACTCCGAGTCGGTCGGCGAGGGGCTGTTCGGGCTGCCCGAGCCGACCGGCGAGGTGCTCGGGCCGATCGCCGTCAACGACGTCGATCTGATGCTCATCCCCGCCGCCGCCGTCGACCGCGACGGCACACGTCTCGGCTGGGGACGCGGGTACTTCGACAAGACCCTCGGTTCGATGGAGCGCCGCCCGCCCGTGTACGCCGTGATCTATGATTCCGAGGTACTCGATTCGCTGCCGCGCGAAGTGCACGACCAGCCGGTCGATGGCATCGTCACCCCGACGCAGACCATCATGCTGTCGCCCGCGCGGAACTGACAGGAGCATTCCATGCCCACCTACGCCTACGCGTGCACCGCGTGCGACCACCGCTTCGACGCCGTGCAGTCCTTCTCGGAGGACTCCCTCACCCTCTGCCCGGAGTGCGGCGGGGCGCTGCGCAAGCAGTACGGGACGGTCGGAGTGACCTTCAACGGCTCGGGCTTCTATCGCACGGATTCTCGAGGAGGCGCTGGTGCCCCGGCATCCGGTTCGGCATCATCGAAGACGGAATCCTCGACGAGCGCCACCCCGGCGCCCGCGAAGGCCACGGCTTCGAAGTGAGGCCGAAGGGAACGAAGGGCACGTCCATGATCCAGGGATTCAAGGAATTCATCACCAAGGGCAATGTCATCGACCTCGCGGTCGCGGTCGTGATCGGCACGGCGTTCACCGCCATCGTGAGCGCTGTCGTGTCGAGCATCATCACCCCCCTCGTCGCACTGGTTTTCAAAGCCGATGAGGCGGGCAAGTTCGGATTCACGGTCGACAACATCTACGGCGACCCGGTGACCTTCCCGATCGGCGAGCTGATCTCGGCAGTGATCAGCTTCCTCGCCGTGGCGCTCGTCGTGTACGTCGTGTTCGTCGTGCCGATGAACAAGTACAAGGAGCGCAAGGCCGCCAAGAACCCGGCCGTCGAAGAGGAGACCCTGCCCACCGAGCAGGAGCTGCTCATCGAGATCCGCGACCTCATGCGGCGCGACGCCGGCGTCCGCTGATCACTGCGAACGCGAGAACGGCCCGTCCCTTCGGGGGGGCCGTTCTCGTGCGCCCAGACCCAGCTCAGCAGTGCGGCGACTCAGTAGTGCGGGGGCACCTCGCGCAGCATGCGCTCGTCGTTCGGCCCCCGCTCCCCCGACGGCGGCACCGAGGGCTCATCCTTCGTGTGCGGTTCCGAGGTCGTGCCCTCGACGCGGGTCAGCTTCGCGCGACGCGATCCGGCGACGCGCACGATCCGCTGACGCTCGTCATCCATCGAGATCGAAGGGCTGCGTGTCGTTCTCGGCGCGCACCGCATCCTCGTCGATCCCCAGCACGGTGGCGATGCGGCGGGCGACGGTGGCGGGATCGCTGTAGAGGTCGAACGCGTGCACGCGCACGTAGTGCCAGCCCAGCCGGCGCAGCACCTGCGGACGCAGCCGCACGCTCTCGCGCAGCGACTCCCCGCGCATCTCGGCATCGGACTCGATGACGACCGCGCGTCCGTCGTGCTGCGCGACCAGCGGCAGCAGTCCGCGATAGTCGACGTCGACCGAGGCGCCGAGACGGCGCAGCTCGCGGGCCAGCGCCAGGGTCAGCGGGTCGGCCAGATCCTCGAGGCGCGCGTCGCGGCCGCGGGCCGCAAGCCCGCCGAGGATCGACATCAGGGTCGATGCGCCGTGCTCCAGTCGTCCCTCGTCGAAGGCCGACGGCCGGATGCACGACACGATGACCATCGAGCGGCGTGCCCGCGTCATCCCGACGGTGAGCAGTCGCTCGCCGTCCTGCTGGGAGAGGTCGCCGAAGTCGCTGAGCACGCGGCCGTGCTTGGTGAGTCCGAAGCCCAGCGAGAAGATCACGCGGTCGCGGCTCTCCGCGACCGACTCCTCGAGTGTCAGCACGGCGAACGGCTCGGCCGTGTCGCGGGCGACGAAATCGGCCACATCGGATCGTCCGGAGAAGGCGGATGCCACGGCTGCCCGCACCCGTTCCGCGTGCCTGCGGCTCGCGGTGATGACCATGAGGGATTCCGTCGGGCGGTGGATGGCGTGCTCGACAGCGAGCGTCACGACGCGGGCGACCTCCGCATCCGGACTCTCGACCGCACCCGAATCGGGGTCGGGCGCGCCGACTCCCCCCTCGACGTAGTCGACGGTGAGGCTGCCGCGGCCGAGGTACGACCCGGCCCACGGCAGCGACACGATCTCGCCGCCGTAGAACGCGTCGTTGATGAGCTCAGCGAGGTCCTCGCCGCCGGCCCGGTAGCTGCGGGTCAGCGTCATGACCGGGAAGAGCTCGGCGAGACGCTCGAAGACCGACACGTCGTCGAAGTCGACCTCCCGCTCCCACTCGTCGTCGGGCACCGTGGCGACGAGGAACGGTGTGGGGCGCTGGGTGACCGGATCGCCGAAGGCGACGATCTGGCGTGCACGGCGGATCGCCGGCGCCGTCTCGGCGAGGTTCACGGCCGCGGCATCCACCAGCAGCACGGCGTCGAAGTCGACCGACTCGGGGATCAGCGGCACCTCGTACGGCGAGGCGATCCACACCGGTGCGAGCACGCGGGTGAGATCCGGTGCCGCCGAGACGATCTCGGCCGTCGTCGCCTCACCCGACTTGAGCGCCTGACGAAGGTGCGCGGCCTGATCGGGCTCGTCGACGATCGCGATGCGCCACTGACTGGCCAGGTTCCAGGCCAGCAGCGGACCTGCCATCGCGGTGTGCGCCTCGTCGACGAGGCGGAAGTCGCGCTCCAGACGGTCGACGACCGCGGTGTTGGCGCCGAGCAGCGACCGGTCGTCCTGCAGAGCCCGCTCGAGCAGCGACTGCCACCAGGCGAACTCGAGTTCGGCTGAGACCCGCTCCTCGGGCACGTGCCGCACCGAGAGGTCGGAGAGCAGCGGACGCAGACCGAGGCCGGCGAGCGCATCGCGGATCTGGGTGCGCTCGACGAGGTTGTCGAACACGGCGGACCGCGCGGCGAGGCCGGAGAGCGTGCGCACGAGACGCGCGACAGGCAGGGAGCTGAGTGGCTCGCGGCGCCCCAGCGCGCGATCCAGGTCGGCGAGCTCGGCCGACACCCGCTGCCACGCGACGTGCACGTCCGAGAGCCCGAGCGGCACCTGCGGCGCGACACCCGCTTCGACGTAGCGCTGCCACTGCGTGCGCTGCTGCTGGATGCGCAGCAGCGCCTCGTGCATCTCCGAGACGTGCGCGCCGGGGCGGACGTACTCGCGAGCGAGCTTCTTGAGCCTGCGCCGGTTGGCCGAGGACATGTTCGGCGCGTCGCGGCGCGAGCCGTGCGCCTGGATCAGCTCGCCGAGTGGTCGTTCGAAGACCGTCGGGTTGAACCGGTCGAGCGAATCCCGGATGCCCTGCAGCAGCCGCACGTACTCGCCGAGCTCGTCGATCGTGCCGAACGGCCGCATGCTCGTCTGCGCGATCAGCTCGTATCCGCGCTCGAGAAGCGAGGGCACCGCGGATCCGTGAAGCCGTCCCGCCAGCTCGTGGGCATGCTGGGCGGCCTCAGCGCTGTCGAAGCTGACGCCGTACCAGGGCGAGTCGTCGGGCCCGAAGCGGAACTCACCCAGCTTGGCCGCACGCGTGAGCGCCTGCGCGGCGTCGCTGCGGTCTCCGGCGAGCTTCTCGAGCGTCGCCATCGACAGCCGCGCTCCGGTCGACGGCGGCACGGGGAGGGCAGCGAGTCGAGCGAGCTCTCTGGTCGCGTCGAGAACGGATGCCCCGGTGCGCCCCACCGGCTCGCCCAGCGCCCCGCGGTAGTCGCGGAGCACGGTGCGCAGACGCACCAGCGCCTCGTCGAGCTCGGCGGCCTTGGGCTGCGCGGCCTTCTCGCTGCGGGTGATCGCGGTGATGAGGTCGCGACGTGCGCGGTTGGGTGACACGGCGAGCGCGTCGAGACCGACGCCGGCGAGGCGATGACGGACGCCGTCGAGCGTCGATCTGCGGGCGGAGACGACGAGAACACGTCGGCCGGAGCGCACGAGAGCGCCCAGTGCGTTGATGACGGTCTGTGTGCCGCCGGTGCCCGGCAGCGTCGACACGACCAGGGAGTGCCCGGCGGCGATGCGCGCGAGCACCTCCTCCTGCTCGGAGTCGGCGTCGAGCAGAAGGCTCTCCGAGGCGGGGGCTCGATCATCCGGCCCCGACGCGGCGGGCAGTTCGCGAGGAGCGGTGACCTGCTCGCGGTCGCCGACGTGTCCGGCGAGCGCGTTGAGCACGGGATGGTCGAGGTCGACCATGTCGCGCACCATGGCGTCGGCGACATCGGCGAACGTCGACACGACCAGGCGCGGGTTCACGGCGAACGTGTCGATCGAGCGGGTCAGCGCCCGGAGCTGATCGATCACCGGCTGCGGTTTGAAGATGCCGCCGTCGTAGGCGAGGGATGCCAGGCCGGCCGGGTCGAGCTCGATCCCGAAGTGCTCGCGTGCGACGCGCACCAGCTCGGGGTTGACCTCGAAGCGCCCGTGCAGCTTCAGCTCGAAGTCGGCGTGATGACGCCGGATGGCCAGTGGACGCAGCAGCACGGGGGCGGCGAACTGCGCGCCGCCGATGCGCCACCGCGCGATGCCGACCGCGAGGCGCACGGCATCGATGCCGCGCACCGTGCGCAGCTCGGTATTGCGCGCGGTGATGCGCTCGGCGGCCATCCGCGCGGTGCGCAGCCCCACCTCGTCGCGGAAGAGGTTCGACAGCAGCGTGGAGCGACCGGTGATGAACTGCGGCAGGCTGCCGGGATGCGCCCGGGAGATGTCGATGACGGATTCGGGTGCATCGACGAAGCTGATCAACGGCGACGCCCCGCCCAGATCGGCCGCCTGTGCGCGCAGACTGGTGCGTCGTTCCTCGGCCGCGTGCGCGATGCCGACCCCGGTCGACGAGTCGCTGAGATCGCCGAGCGTCACCGCGACCGGCTGGGTCGCGCGCTCAGCATCCTTCGCCTCTCGTCGCCACACACGGCAAGCCTAGGCGCGACCGGCGCGACCGGCGGTATTCCCGGCCGTTTCGCGGCGATTCCGCCTGCTCCCCCGGTATCTCCCTGCACAGCGGGGCGGTTGATCCGAGTTGTGCACCGACACCGCGATCGCGACGTGCCCGGGACGAGGCGGGAGAGCAGGATGGGGGAATGAGCTATCGCTACGACTTCGCACCCACGCCGTTCGGCGACGCCCTCGCGGTCTTCTCGGATGCCGGGATCGTCAGCTTCGACCTGTCGGAATCGGCGGATCCTCGGGTGCCGTGGCTTCTCGAGAGCGTCAGCCGACGGATCGGCGAGACGCCGGTGTCGGCACCCGGCATAGCCGACGAGCTCATGGCGGCGCTCGACGAGTACTTCGACGGCGGGCCCGTGCGGTTCGACGAGCGCTTCGCCTTCGACTGGCGCCTGGTCGACGGATTCACCCGGTCGGCGCTGCAGGCCGTGTGCGGCATCCCGTGGGGTCAGACCATGAGCTACGGGGAGGTCGCGGTGATCGCCGGCAGCCCCGGCGCCGCCCGTGCCGTCGGCACGGCATGCCGGGTGACGCCGCTGTCCGTGATCGTTCCGGTGCACCGCGTGATCCGCTCCGACGGCACCCCCGGCCACTACGGAGCGCATCCCGAGCGCAAGCGGTATCTGCTGGATCTCGAGCGCGACGCATCTGCGACGCGGTCGTGAACCGTGCCGCGCTGCGGGACGCGGCGGAGGTGATCTCCCGCGGGAGATGCCGAACGAAGCGGAGCCCGGCGTGTAGGCCGCCGGGCTCCGCTCCCGCCGCGCTGGGGACGCAGCATTCGGGTATCTCTGGGGAGAGACCTAGTGATCCACCGCCTTCTCCGCGCCGAAGCCGGTCAGCGAGCGCACCTCCATCTCGGCGGCGAGCGCACGCGATTCGGCGGTCTTCGCCGTGATCGTGCCGATCCAGCCGAGCAGGAAGCCCAGCGGGATCGAGACGATGCCCGGATTGTTCAGCGGGAAGATGACGATGTCGATTGCGGGGATCATCGCCTTGTCGTCGCCCGAGAACACCGGCGAGATCACGATGAGACCGATCGCCGCGATCAGACCGCCGTACATGCTCCACACCGCGCCGCGGGTGTTGAAGCGCTTCCAGAACAGCGAGTAGAGGATGGTCGGCAGGTTCGCGGATGCGGCGATGGCGAACGCGAGCGCGACGAGGAAGGCGATGTTCTGCCCCTGCGCGCCGATGCCGCCGACGATCGCGAGAACTCCGATGACGATGACCGTGCGTCGCGCCACCTTGACCTCGCCGTTCGGGTCGACTGTGCCCGTGCCGTCCTTGCCGCGCTTGATCACGTTCGAGTAGATGTCATGCGCGAACGATGCCGCCGCGGTGATCGTCAGGCCGGCGACGACCGCGAGGATGGTCGCGAACGCCACCGCCGAGATGAAGCCCATCAGCAGCGGGCCGCCCAGCGCCTGAGCGAGCAGTGGTGCCGCGGAGTTCACCCCGCCTGGAGCTGCTGCGATCCGCTCCGGTCCGACGAGCGCGCCGGCCCCGTAGCCGAGCACCAGCGTCAGGAGGTAGAACCCGCCGATCAGCCAGATCGCCCAGACCACCGATCGCCGCGCTTCCTTCGCCGTGGGCACGGTGTAGAAGCGCATCAGCACGTGCGGCAGACCGGCGGTGCCGAGAACCAGTGCCATGCCGAGAGAGAGGAAGTCGAGCGGATTCGCGCCGTACTGCAGACCGGGGCCGAGGATCTTCTCACCGTTGGGCGAATTGTCGACGGCGCTCTCGAGCAGCGTGTTCAGGCTGAAGCCATGCAGCGCGAGGACCCACAGCGTCATCGCGAGGGCACCGGCGATGAGCAGCACCGCCTTGACGATCTGCACCCACGTCGTGCCCTTCATGCCCCCGATCAGCACGTACACGATCATGAGCACGCCCACGATCGCGATCACGAGCGACTGGCCGAGCCTGTCGTCGATGCCGAGCAGCAGGGAGACGAGTCCGCCCGCACCCGACATCTGCGCGAGCAGATAGAAGAAGCAGACGGCGAGGGTCGTGAGAGCAGCCGCCATGCGCACGGGCCGCTGCTTGAGGCGGAACGAGAGCACGTCCGCCATCGTGAACTTCCCCGTGTTGCGCATCATCTCGGCGACGAGCAGAAGCGCGACGAGCCACGCCACGAGGAATCCGATCGAGTAGAGGAATCCGTCATACCCGTTCAGTGCGATGGCTCCGCAGATGCCGAGGAACGACGCGGCCGACAGATAGTCGCCGGCGATGGCGAAGCCGTTCTGCGTGCCGCTGAACGATCGACCGGCTGCGTAGTAGTCGGCGGCGGTCTTGTTGTTGCGACTCGCGCGGATCACGATGAACAGGGTGACCGCGACGAATGCGCCGAAGATCGCGATGTTCAGCACCGGGTCGTTCTGGACCGCCTCGGCGGCCAGGGGCGTCGTCGTCATGCCTTCGTCTCCGCCTTCTCGAGTTCTTCACGAATTCCGGTCGCGATCGGATCGAGGCGCCGATTGGCGAAGGACACATAGGCCATCGTGATGACGAAAGTGGTGACGAACTGGCCGAGCCCCATGAGCAGGCCGACGGTGATGTCACCCCAGACGCGCTGGCTCATGAAGTCCGTCGCGAATGCGGCCAGCAGTACGTAAGCGAAATACCAGACAAGGAAGAACCCGGCCATCGGGAAGATGAACGAGCGCTGCAGACGCCGCAATCCCTGGAATCCGTCCGATTCCTCGACAGCGATGTAGTCGATTCCCGGGGATGAGTCGTGGTTCGTCGGATGAGTCATGGGGCCTCCTTGCCACATGTCCGTCTTCCGCGTGAAGGAATTCACGCGGTGGTAGGGTCGACGCTACGAAACGGGCGGACCCTGCCGTCACCCCCGAAAGTTGGTATCAGTGGAATCGGACACGCACCGGGCCGCCGCAGAGGATCCCGTGGCCGCTGGCGTGCGAGAACTCGCTCGCCGCACCCGCTTCCCGGTCGCGTTCGGCGGGCTCATCGAAGACGGCGTGGTGCGGGTCACCAGCATCGTCGGAAATCGCACGCACAGCCTCGCCGGACTGACCGTGCGGCCGGAGCGCGGCCTCGGCGGCCGCGCCATGATCGAGCTGCGACCCCGGATGACGAGCAACTACCGCGCATCGCAGCAGATCACACACGACTACGACGTGTTCGTGCTGGGCGAGGGTCTGCGCACGCTGCTCGCGCTGCCGATCGTCGTCGACGGCCGGCCTCGCGGTGTGCTCTACGCCGGGGCGTGGGAGGAATCGCACGTCGGCGGCTTCACGACAGCACCGGCGATGAGCGTGGCGCAGAACGTCGCGAACGAATTGCGCATCCGAGACGAAGTGGCGCGGCGCATCTCGGCGCGGCGGGACGCTGCGGTGCAGGGCTCGCGCCTCGAAGACCTCCGCGAGAGCTTCGCCGAGCTGCGCAGCATCGCCGCGGCGGTGAGCGACGAGAGTATCCGAGAGCGCATCGCCGCCGTCGAACGACGCCTGGTGGGCGCGTCCGCGCCAGAGTCGACCACGACGACGGCGCCCGCGACCGTGCGCCTCTCGCCCCGTGAGACGGACGTGCTCGCGTGCGCAGCGCTGGGTGAGACGAACGCGGAGATCGCCGCGAAACTGGGATTGCGCGAAGGCACCGTGAAGGCATATCTCAGCGCGGCCATGTCGAAACTCGACGCGTCGACGCGTCATGCGGCGGTCGCGCGGGCACGACGCGCGGGACTTCTTCCCTGACTCATGAAGACATTTCGCGCGGTGCGTTCGAAATAAGAATGCGCGCCGATTGCGCGAACCTCATGAATTCAAATACCGTATTGTCATGGCTCGAAGAATTGTGCACCAGCTGGTCGACGATATCGATGGAACGCTTCTCGACGTCGGTGAAGGCGAGACCGTTCATTTTGCACTGAATGGTGTCGCCTACGAGATCGATCTGACGAATTCCCACGCGGAGGCGCTGCGGGACGCGCTCGCCCCGTACATCGAGGCGGGCCGGCGCGCAGCCGGATCCACCGCGACCCGCTCCTCCTCGCCGCGCCGCCGTTCGGCATCGAACTCGGACACGGGCGCGATCCGCGAGTGGGCGAAGAAGCAGGGCATGAAGGTCTCGGAGCGCGGGCGGATCGCCGCCGACGTGCTCGAGGCCTATCACGCAGCACACTGAACCCACGCAGACGACTTCGAATCCCCATCGGGCGCTTCACGCGCCGCTCGTCGGCGACGTCGCTCGCCTTGGCAGGCATCGCGGCTCGCGGAGCCTCAGGGCCCGCTGTCGCGGGCGGATAGACGACACGGGGAGCCACCCTCCGGGCGGCTCCCTGCGTCGTCGTGCCCTCGACAGGATTCGAACCTGCGACCTGCCCTTTAGGAGAGGGCCGCTCTATCCGACTGAGCTACGAAGGCGCCAGACAAGTCTAGTCACCGGCCTGCGCCTACGCCGCCAACGCCAGGTATCGCTCCCACACCGGATCCCCGCGCTCGGCACCGCGCACGACCCACGTTCCGCCGTGCGGCGCACGCGGCGGCCTCTGCAGCTGCCAGCCCATCTCCTGCGGCGTGCGGTCGCTCTTGGCGTTGTTGCAGCGGAGGCAGCACGCGACGAGGTTCTCCCAGCTGTTCGCTCCCCCGCGTGATCGGGGCATGACGTGGTCGATCGTCGATGCGGTCCTCCCGCAGTATCCGCAGCGGTGCTCGTCCCGCCGCAGCACACCTCGACGGGTGACCGGCTGGCGACGCGCGGCCGGAACGCGCACGTAGCGGGTGAGCAGGATGACCACGGGGCGATCGAATCGTCGGCATCCGGCGATCACAGGATCGTTCTCGACGCGCTCGATCACGCTGGCCTTGTCGTTCATCACGAGCACCATGGCTCTCTTGAACGAGACCACCGTCAGCGGTTCGTATCCGGCATTCAGGACCAGTGTGCGCATCGTCGCCATCCTCTCGATCCGCCGGGATGGCTTCCCGGCGCTCTCGACTCACACGACGCCGGCGGATCAGGAGGAGACGCAGATACACGAAGAGGCGCTGTCTACAGACAGCGCCTCTCGCGCTCGGTCAGACCGAGATGGATCTGCGGGCGTTGCCGAAGAACCAGACGACCGAGTGCATCCATGGTGCGGATGCCCGGTATCGAGCTCATCGGCTTCCTCCCGTCCGTTCGACGACGCGTTCAGGGTAACCCATCCGCGTGAACAGCGGATGCAGGGGATCTGAACGGCGTGCCGGTCAGCCGGCGTTGGCGCGCAGCCAGCCGATGGGTTCCACGAGCGATCCGTTGACCTGGACCTCGAAGTGCAGATGAGCGCCGTAGGAGCGGCCGGTGTTGCCCACTTTGCCGATGAACTGACCCGGCTCCACGGTCTGTCCGGCCTGAACGGCGCGGGTGCCGTTGGTCATGTGGGCATAGAGGGTCGACACGCGCTTGCCGCCGACGACGGAGTCGATGACGACGGCCACCCCGTAGCCGAAGTGGCTCTCGGATGACACGCGCACCACACCGCCGGTCGCGGCGAAGATGGGGGTGCCGGCGGGCGCGACCATGTCGGCGCCGTTGTGGCTGGCACTCAGCGTGCGGCTGACGGAGTACGAGCCCTGCGGCAGCGGATAGCGCACCGCGCCGGAGCCGGCCGAGATGAGCTGGAGGTCGGCGTCGCTGATGCTGCCGCCGCGGGCGCCGGAGCTGGCGGCGACGCGGGCCGCTGCGGCCGCACGGGCCTTGGCTGCCTCTTCCGCCTTCTTCTTCTCGATCTCGTCGGGAGTCGTGGCCGAGTATGTGCCGCGCTCGAGGGGAGCGGTCGTGGCCTCGGATGCGACCACGAGGGACTGCGCATCGTCGAAGGCCATCTGCTGAAGCGTGGTGGCCGCACTCGGGGTGGTCTTGGTGGATGCCAGAGCGGGAAGCGCGACACCGGCGACCAGGGCGCCCACGGCACCCAGGATGGCGACGGTGCGCATGGGCTTGACGCTCGAGCGCGCGCCGCGAGGTGCTCGCCGAGGTGAGGGCTTCGGGGTGCCCGCAGGCTCGGTCGGGACGATTTCTTCAGCCAAAAGGGATTCCTCCTGCGCCTCCGCGCTTCGGGTAGCGCAGGCTCGTCAGCAATGTCGTTTTATCGGGCACGTATGTCACACGGCACGTTGTGCGAACTCTTCGCGAAGACGACGAGCCAGGGAGGCGATCTTCGCGATTTCCGTCATCGGCGGGCTTCTTCTCCGACGACTTCACCGAGGTTACCGGAAGATAACGATTCTGTCACCCTGCGAACCTGGCAATCCGCCTCGCTCACAGCAGAAGACGTCCTGATCAGCCATTCTCTCCGACGAGGAAGATGTGCGAGGCCAGCTCGACGGGAAGCTCGAGGCCCGAATCGCTGCCCTCCATCTGGATGAGCACGTACCCCTCGCTGTAGCGGTAATCGCCGCTCGCGCCGGGAACCACGCCTGCATCCCTCAGCTGCTCGAGCAGCTCGGGGCTGACCTGCGCCGGCTCGGCGAGCCGGCGCACCGTGCCCGTGATGGGGCCGCCGGCGGCATCCAGTCTCTTCACGAGACCCACCACGCCCGATTCGAAAGCCGGTGTCTCGACGTCGCCGAGCTGGTCGAGTCCGGGAATGGGGTTGCCGTACGGCGACTCGGTCGGGTGCCCGAGCAGCTCGACGAGACGACGCTCGACCTGCTCGCTCATCACGTGCTCCCAGCGGCAGGCCTCTTCGTGCACGTACGCCCAGTCGAGGCCGATCACGTCGGAGAGCAGGCGCTCGGCCAGACGATGCTTGCGCATCACGTGCACCGCCTTGCCGCGGCCGGCGTCGGTGAGCTCGAGACGACGGTCCTCGGACACGACGACGAGCCCGTCGCGCTCCATGCGACCCACGGTCTGCGACACCGTGGGTCCGGAGTGGCCCAGGCGCTCGGAGATCCGCGCACGAAGCGGCACGATGTTCTCCTCTTCGAGTTCGAGGATGGTGCGCAGGTACATCTCGGTCGTGTCGATCAGGTCGGTCATTCGTGGCCTCCGAAGTTCTTAGGCAAGCCTACCTTCCCGCTCGACGCCGCGACTGTCACAGGGCGCGGCCCCCGCAGTCCCCGCATCTACAATCGACCCATGTCGATCGAGATCCCCCGCGAACTCCTGCCCGCCGACGGACGCTTCGGCTGCGGCCCCTCGAAGGTCCGCACCGCTCAGGTGGACGCCCTCGCCGCCGCCGGCGTCAGCCTGCTCGGCACCTCGCACCGCCAGGCGCCCGTGAAGAATCTGGTCGGCAGCGTGCGCGAGCGACTCGCCGCGCTGTTCCGCCTGCCGGAGGGCTACGAGATCATCCTCGGCAACGGCGGGTCGACCGCGTTCTGGGATGCCGCCGCCTTCGGTCTCATCGAGCAGCGCAGCCAGAATCTCGTGTTCGGAGAGTTCGGCGGCAAATTCGCCAAGGCGGCAGCGGCACCCTGGCTGCAGGCACCGGACGTGCGCACGGCTGACGCGGGGTCGCTCGCTCTGCCCGAGGTCGTGGAGGGAGTCGACGTGTACGCCTGGCCGCACAACGAGACGTCGACGGGCGTCGCGGCTCCCGTGCAGCGAGTCGGCGCCGAAGGAGCGCTCACCGTCATCGACGCGACCAGTGCGGCCGGCGGCATCGACTTCGACATCGCCCAGGCCGATGTCTACTACTTCGCCCCGCAGAAGAACCTCGGATCCGACGGCGGGCTGTGGTTCGCGGCGGTGTCGCCGGCCGCGATCGACCGGATCGAGCGCATCGCCGCGTCCGGACGGTACATCCCCGAATTCCTCAGCCTGAAGAACGCGGTCGACAACTCGCGGCTGAACCAGACGCTGAACACGCCGGCTCTCGCCACGCTGCACCTGCTCGACAGCCAGCTCGAGTGGATCCTCGCGGGCGGCGGGCTCACCTGGGCGGCGGCGCGCACTGCAGAGTCCTCCGGGCTTCTCTACGACTGGGCCGCCGCGTCGGACGTCGCCACCGCGTTCGTCAGCGATGCCGCCCACCGCTCCCCCGTCGTCGCCACGATCGACTTCGATGAGAGCGTCGATGCGGCGGCGGTCGCGAAGACACTGCGCGCGAACGGCATCGTCGACACGGAGCCGTATCGCAAGCTCGGCCGCAACCAGCTGCGCGTGGCGACGTTCGTGTCGATCGAACCCGATGACGTGCGCCAGCTGATCCGCTCGATCGAGCACGTGCTCGCGCACCAGGGCTGAAACGCACGGCGGCCTCGCCGTCGACACTCCGCCATCACGACGACGCCCCCTCCGATCCCGCGGATCGGAGGGGGCGTCGGCGGTCAGAGGGGGCGTCGGTGTTCGTCACGACGGGCGTCGGTCACTCGGACTCGTCGAGGTCCTCATCGTCGTCGTCGGACGATTCGTCGTCGGATTCGTCGTCGGACTCGTCATCGGAAACGTCGAGCTCATCGATGTCGACGCCGTCGACATCACCGGCGTGCAGACGAGGCGAGACATCATCGTCGGAGTGGTCGTCGTCCTCGTCGGAATCCGCGTCATCGGAGTCCGCGTCATCGGAGCCGTCGTCCTCATCCGCGTCCACCGGGGCATCCGCGGCCTGCGCGGCGAGCTCGGCCTGATGTGCGCGGTACTCCGCGAGGCGCTCGGCCCACGGCACCCAGTCGGGCGCGAGCAGCGCGCCGTCGCCGGGCATCAGCTCGACCTCGAGCACCGTCGGCTCCGAGCCGTCGACCTGAGCGACCGT
Organism: Microbacterium sp.; assembly: GCF_032084865.1. Taxonomy (GTDB): domain Bacteria; phylum Actinomycetota; class Actinomycetes; order Actinomycetales; family Microbacteriaceae; genus Microbacterium. Next base: position 1,111 of record NZ_DAMDLU010000058.1, on the reverse strand, counting down.
GACAGTCCAGAACCATCCCGGGTATCCGGGGAGGCGATTCTCGAAGCGCAGCGAGACCGCGCCGTTCTCCTCGACCGCATGCCCGGCTGCGGGCCCCACAGTCGCCGGAGCGGTGATCTCGTGCAGCGCGGCCAGCGCGAGATCACGCGTGGTCTCGGCGAGGCGATCAGGCGTCGAGGTCATCAGCGACCTTGCGAAGGACAGCGGCGACCGTGCGGCTCCTGGTCGCCGAGGGGTACCGGCCGCGGCGGAGGTCGCCGCCCATCTCGTCGAGCATCCGCACCAGATCCTCCACGATCACGGCCATGTCGTCGGCGGGCTTGCGCGCGGCCTTGGCCAGGCTGGGCGGGGCGTCGAGCACGCGCACGGACAGCGCCTGCGGGCCGCGGCGACCGTCTGCCAGGCCGAACTCGACGCGAGCGTTCTTCTTCACCGAGACGCCTGCAGGAAGGGCGGAGGCGTGCAGGAAGACGTCCTGGCCGTCATCGGATGCGATGAAGCCGAACCCCTTCTCTTCGTCGTAGAACCTGACCTTGCCGGTGGGCATGGGCGAACCTCACTGAAACACGGAACGGAGATGTCGCGCGGCGGCGCGACCCCTTCAGCCTACCCGCCCCCTCATGCCGCCAGGCGCTACGCTGAGGGCGATGAGCAAGCACGACGACACCAGCGCGCCGCAGACCGGGCGACTCGAACGATTCCTCGCCTTCACCGCGCTCGTCCTGGCCGCCGTGTCGGTCATCTGCTTCTTCTCGATCATCATCGGCACTGCCGTGGGGATGGATCAGTCGGCCTTCGCGCAGGGCGCCTGGCCCATCGTGGCCGGGCTTCCGCTGTTCGGCCTGCCGATCGCCTTCCTGATGATCATCACGCTGCTCGTGCTCAGCTGGGCTCGCAGGGGACGCGCAGGCTCCGGATCCTGACCATGACCACACACGCCCGCCCGCTGGCTGACCAGCTCGCATCGGCGAGCGACGCGCAGCTGGAGCGGGTGCTGCGTGAGCGGGCCGTGCGCCCCGACGTCGGCTGGACAGACTTCTTCGACGCCGCGGAGGCGCTTCTCGAGCCTGCGTCGATCGAGCGCGCCCTGGCGCGTCTGACACGCGCCGAG
>NZ_DAMDLU010000057.1:0-17484 GCF_032084865.1 Microbacterium sp. | reverse complement strand
CGCCCGTCGCTCCGCGCCGTGCCGCCGCCCACGAACCGCCCGCAGGCCTCCGACGGCGTCGAGCGCCGTGGTGAGGCCGTGATCCGGCAGGTGCTCGGTGCGAAGTTCCTGCGTGAAGAGCCCTACCAGCCACCCTCGAGGTTCACCTGATGTACGACGGAATCGTCCAAGAGCTGATCGATGAATTCGGCCGCCTGCCCGGCATCGGCCCGAAATCGGCGCAGCGCATCGCATTCCACATCCTGCAGACGCCGTCGTTCGATGTCGCGCGCCTGTCCGAGCTGCTCACCGAGGTGCGCGCGCGGGTGCGCTTCTGCGAGGTGTGCGGCAACGTGTCCGAGCAGGATCGCTGCACGATCTGCCGCGACCCCCGACGCGATCCCGAGCTGATCTGCGTCGTGGAGGATGCCAAGGATGTCGCGGCCATCGAGCGCACACGAGAGTTCCGGGGTCTGTACCACGTGCTCGGCGGAGCGATCAGCCCGATCGCAGGCGTCGGCCCCGACGACCTGCGGATCGCGCAGCTGATGACCCGGCTCGCCGACGGCACCGTGCAGGAGGTGATCCTCGCCACGAACCCCAACCTCGAGGGCGAGGCGACCGCCAGCTATCTCAGTCGTCTGCTGACCAGCATGTCGATCACCGTGTCGCGGCTGGCATCCGGACTGCCCGTCGGGGGCGACCTCGAATACGCAGACGAGGTGACGCTGGGGCGGGCCTTCGAGGGCCGTCGCCGCCTATGAGCGCGCACCACGCGGGATTCACCCGCCGAGGCTGGGTGCTGTTCGCGATCATGGCGTTCGTGTGGGGCATCACCTACCTCTTCATCAAAGAGGCCGTGCAGTCGTACTCGCCGCCCGCGGTGGTCGCCGGGCGCACCCTGCTCGGCGGACTGATCCTGCTGCCGTTCGCGCTGCGCGCCGGCGCACTCGCGGCGGCGTGGAAGCACTGGCCCTGGGTCCTCGCCTTCGGCCTCGTCGAGATGGCGGGGCCCTTCCTGCTGCTCAGCCACGCCGAGACGCAGCTGCCGTCCGGCCTCACCGGGCTGCTCGTGTCGACGGTTCCGCTGTTCGCCGTGATCATCGCGCTGCTGCGCGGCGACCGAACCGCACTGGCGCCGATCCGGCTCGGCGGACTGCTGCTCGGCTTCGCCGGCGTCGCCGTGGTCGTGGCCGGCCCCGGCCTGTTCCCGCACGGCCCGAGCAGTGCGTTCGCCATCTCCGAGATCCTGCTGACCGCGGTGCTGTACGCGATCGCGCCCTTCATCATCGCCCTCAAGCTGAAGGATGTGCCCTCGCTCGGCACGATCACCCTCGCACTGTTCGCCATCGGACTCGGCTACCTGCCGACTGCTCTGCTCACCCAGCATGAGGTGCCCACCGTCCGCGCCACGGTGTCGCTGCTGCTGCTCGGCATCGTCTGCACCGCGCTCGCGTTCGTCGCCTTCTTCGCACTGATCCGCGAAGTGGGCCCGGTGCGGGCCCCGCTGTTCACCTACGTCAATCCGATCGTGGCCGTCGTGCTCGGCGCCATCGTGCTCGCCGAGCCGCTCACCCCCAGCCTGCTGATCGGCTTTCCGATCGTGCTGATCGGATGCTGGTTCGCAGCGACCGGTGGGCGGCTGAAGCCGCGGGGCGACGCTGCGGATCTGACCACGGGACCCATCACCACCGCCGAGACGGCGGAGGTGATCGTGCTGGACACCCCGGCAGCCGTCGACGACCGCCCGGATCGGGGTGCCCCGCCCGACTCCGGTGCCCCGCCCGACTCCGAAGACCGCAGCTGACCGCACCACCCGCGATCGTCACGCGTCACATGCGCGGGGCGGTATGAGAGGGATTTGTAGAATGAGGCTGGGCGGATCCGCCCTTCGTCCCCGGGAGTGATCGTGGCCCTGATCGTGCAGAAGTACGGCGGTTCGTCCGTCGCCGACGCGGAGAGCATCAAGCGCGTCGCCAAGCGCATCGTCGACACACGTCGTGCCGGTCACGACGTCGTCGTCGCCGTCAGCGCGATGGGTGACACGACCGACGAGATGCTCGATCTCGCGCACGAGGTCGCGCCGATCCCCGCCCCTCGCGAGCTCGACATGCTGCTGTCGAGCGGTGAGCGCATCTCGATGGCGCTGCTCGCCATGGCGATCCACTCGATGGGCTTCGAGGCGCGATCGTTCACCGGCAGCCAGGCCGGCATGATCACCGACTCGCATCACGGCAAGGCCCGCATCGTCGATGTCACCCCGGTGCGCCTGCGCGAGGCGCTCGATGAGGGCGCGATCGTCATCGTCGCCGGCTTCCAGGGCTTCAACCGCGACACCCGCGACATCACCACGCTCGGGCGCGGCGGTTCCGACACCACCGCCGTCGCCCTCGCCGCAGCCCTGAACGCCGACGTCTGCGAGATCTACAGCGATGTCGACGGCATCTACACCGCGGACCCGCGCGTCATCCCGCGTGCCCGCAAGCTCGAGCAGGTCTCCAGCGAGGAGATGCTCGAGCTCGCCGCCAACGGCGCGAAGGTGCTCTACATCCGCGCCGTCGAGTACGCCCGCCGTCACGGTGTGCTCATCCACGCCCGCTCGACCTTCTCGTCGTCCGAGGGCACGTACGTTCTGGGCGAGGGCATGAAGAACCCGCGCGCCACCGAGGGAGAAGCCATGGAAGAACCGATCGTCGCCGGAGTCGCCACCGACCTGAGTCAGGCCAAGATCACCGTCGCCGGTGTGCCCGATGTGCCGGGCAAGGCCGCCGAGATCTTCAAGATCGTCTCGAAGTCCGGCGCGAACGTCGACATGATCGTGCAGAACGTCTCTGCGGCATCCACCGGTCGCACCGACATCTCGTTCACCCTTCCCAAGGCCGACGCGCCGACGACGCTCAAGGCGCTCGCCGCCGAGCAGAGCGAGGTCGGCTTCGAGAACCTGCTGCACGACGACCAGATCGGCAAGCTGTCGGTCGTGGGCGCGGGGATGCGCACGCATTCCGGCGTGTCGGAGATCCTCTTCGAGGCGCTCAGCGCCGGCGGCATCAACATCGAGATGATCTCGACCTCCGAGATCCGCATCTCGGTCGTGCTCCGCGGCGACGACCTCGCCGAGGCCGCGCGCGCGGTGCACAGCGCGTACGGCCTCGACAGCGAGATCGAGGCCGTCGTGCACGCCGGCACCGGCCGCTGACCCGGCGTCTGAAATGCCGGACCCGCGGTCAGCGGCGACCGGATAGACTCACCGCAACCCTGACATCGGTGCCAGGCGCAGCGTCCGCACCACGGGGCTGAGCCTGGCGCATCGCCTGCACGCCAAGGATTCCCCCATGACCCGTATCTCCGATTCCGGATTCTCGATCGCCATCATCGGCGCGACCGGCCAGGTCGGCACCGTGATGCGCGACATTCTCGTGGAGCGCTCGTTCCCGGTGCGTGAGCTGCGCCTGTTCGCCTCCGCGCGCTCCGCCGGCACTGTCATCGACTTCGCCGGCGTCGAGGTGACCGTCGAAGACATCGAGACCGCGGATGCATCGGGCATCGACATCGCGCTGTTCTCCGCCGGCGCCACCGCCAGCCGCGCGTACGCGGAGACGTTCGCCGCGGCCGGAGCGGTCGTCGTCGACAACTCCAGCGCCTGGCGGATGGATCCCGAGGTTCCGCTCGTGGTGAGCGAAGTGAATCCGGATGCCATGGACGAGCGCCCCAAGGGCATCGTCGCCAACCCGAACTGCACCACCATGGCCGCCATGCCCGTGCTGAAGGCGCTGCACGCCGAGGCCGGCCTCGAGCGTCTGATCGTCAGCACCTACCAGGCCGTCTCCGGATCCGGCATCGCCGGAGCGGAAGAGCTGCTCGGTCAGGTCGAGAACGTCCTCGAGCAGGGCGACACCCTGCGCCTCGTGCACGACGGTTCGGCCGTCGAGTTCCCCACACCGGAGAAGTACGTCGCGCCCATCGCCTTCGACGTCATCCCGCTCGCCGGCGCCGTGGTCGACGACGGCGAGAACGAGACCGATGAGGAGAAGAAGCTCCGCAACGAGAGCCGCAAGATCCTCGGTCTTCCCGACCTGCGCGTCGCCGGCACGTGCGTGCGGGTGCCCGTCTTCACCGGCCACTCGCTGTCGATCCACGCCGAGTTCGCGAACGACATCACGCCCGAGCGTGCGCGCGAGGTGCTGGCATCCGCCCCCGGCGTGGTGCTCGACGAGGTCCCCACCCCGCTGCACGCGGCCGGCAAGGACCCGAGCTTCGTCGGCCGCATCCGCGCCGACCAGTCGGCCCCCGAGGGCAAGGGCCTCGTGCTCTTCATCAGCAACGACAACCTGCGCAAGGGTGCGGCGCTCAACGCCGTGCAGATCGCCGAGGAGCTCACGAAGCGCCTCACGCCGGCCGCCGTCTGAGGTCGTGGGCGGGGCGCCGGGCGCCCCGCCCAGCCGGAAATCCGCACGGTTGTGGACGACTAGACTGTTCTGGTGACCGAAACCGTCGATGTCGTTCTGATCGGTGGGGGCATCATGTCCGCCACGCTGGGTACCCTGCTGCACGAGCTGCAGCCGGACTGGAAGATCGTCGCCTACGAGCGACTCGGCGGCGTCGCCCAGGAGAGCTCGAACCCGTGGAACAACGCCGGCACCGGTCACGCCGCCCTGTGCGAGCTGAACTACATGCCGCAGGGCAAGGACGGCTCTCTCGACCCGGCCAAGGCGATCTCGATCAACGAGCAGTTCCAGCAGAGCCGTGAGCTCTGGTCGACGCTCGTCGAGCGCGGCATCCTCGACGGTCCGTCGACGTTCATCAACTCGGTGCCGCACATGACCTTCGTGCGCGGAGAGAAGGACGTCGCGTTCCTCAAGGCTCGGTACGAGGTGCTCAAGAACCAGCCGCTGTTCGCCGGCATCGAGTACAGCGAGGACTCCCGCGTCATCAACAAGTGGGCTCCGCTGCTCATGCAGAAGCGGCGCAAGGGCGAGCCGTTCGCCGCGACCCGGGTGCCGTCCGGCACCGACGTCGACTTCGGCGCGCTGACCCACCAGCTCTTCGACCACCTCGCCACCTCGGGCGTCGAGGTGCGCACCGATCACGAGGTGCGCAGCCTCAAGCGCCAGAGCGACGGCAGCTGGCTCGTCAAGTACCGTCACGTCATCGGCCGCACCCCGGGCCAGGTGAAGGCGCGCTTCGTCTTCGTCGGCGCCGGTGGCTGGGCGCTCAAGCTGCTGCAGAACAGCGGCATCCCCGAGGTCAAGGGGTACGGCGTCTTCCCGATCGGCGGTCAGTGGCTGAAGACGACCGACCCGAAGCTCGTCTCGCAGCACCAGGCCAAGGTCTACTCGCAGGCGGCGATCGGCGCGCCGCCGATGTCTGTGCCGCACCTCGACACCCGCGTCGTCGACGGCGAGAAGTCGCTGATGTTCGGGCCGTTCGCCACCTTCAGCCCCAAATTCCTCAAGCACGGCTCGATGCTCGACATCGTCACCCAGGTGCGCCCGCACAACCTGTGGCCGATGCTGCGCGTCGCCTTCGCGAATCCCGATCTCATCACCTACCTGATCAGCGAGCTGGTCAAGGGCCACCGCAAGAAGGTCGACAACCTGCGCACCTTCGTGCCGACGGCGCGCGATGACGACTGGGAGCTGATCCAGGCCGGTCAGCGCGCACAGGTGATGAAGAAGGACCCGCAGAAGGGCGGCATCCTGCAGTTCGGCACCGAGGTCGTCGCGGCCGAGGACGGCACGATCGCGGGTCTGCTCGGCGCATCGCCCGGCGCGTCGACTGCCGTGCCGATCATGCTCGGACTGCTCAAGCGCTGCTTCCCCGAGCAGTACGTCGGCTGGGAGCCGAAGCTGAAGGATCTCATCCCGACGATGGGCAATCGGCTCAACGACGACGCGGGCGCCGCCGAGAAGTCGATGAGCACGACCGCATCCGTCCTGTCGCTCACGGCCTGACCGCACGAACGTGGCGAAGCTGTACTTCCGCTACGGCGCGATGAACTCGGGCAAGTCGACCGCCCTGCTGCAAGCCGCCTACAACTACGAGGAACGCGGTCAGCGGGTGCTGCTGGCCAAGCCCGAGATCGACACCAAGGGCGCGTCGCAGATCGAGAGCCGGCTCGGCATGACGCGCCAGGTGGACTTCCTCATCGGGCCGCGCGACGAGGCCCGTGCGCTGTTCGCCGGTGAGCGCCGGCGGGTGCTCGCCGACCCTCTGCAGCCCGCGGAGCCGTGCGACGTCGCGTGCCTGCTGGTCGATGAGGCGCAGTTCCTGACGACGGAGCAGGTCGACGACCTGTTCCGCATCGCGGTGCTCGATGGCATCCCGGTGATGGCCTACGGCATCCGCAACGACTTCCGCACCCACGCGTTCCCCGGGTCGGCGCGCCTGCTCGCGATCGCCCATTCGCTCGAAGAGCTCAAGACCATCTGCCGGTGCGGGCGCAAAGCGGTATTCAACGGCCGCATGGTCGACGGCCGGTTCGTGTTCGCCGGCGATCAGGTCGCGATCGACGGTGCCGAGGTGACCTACCAGTCGCTGTGCGGCAGATGCTACCTCGACGAGTCCGGCGGCATCCTCGCCTGATCGACTTGTGTGGTCTGACCACGCTGGGTACTCTGTGGTCAGACCATAGGAGGATGCATGGCAGAGCGAACCAGCTCGACGCAGCGCGCCTGGCGCACCGTGCTCGAGCGCATCGAGGCCGACCTGCTCAGCGGCGCGCTCAGCGCGGGGGACCGGCTGCCGTCCGAGCGCGACCTCGCCGCCGATCTCGGTCTGGGGCGCTCGAGCGTGCGCGAGGCGCTCCGAGTGCTCGAGGTGATGGGTCTGCTCAGAACCTCGACGGGCTCCGGCCCGCAGGCGGGCGCGACGGTGATCGCCACCCCGTCTGACGGCATGTCCACGCTGCTGCGCCTGCAGGTGGCCGCCCGCGGATTCCATCTCGACGACGTCGTCGACACTCGAGGAGTGCTCGAGGACGCCGTCGTCGCACGACTGTGCACCGATCCCGGGCGCGATCTGTCGTCGGTCCGCGGCATCCTGCGCGAGATGGATGCCGCCGACCTGAGCCCGGGCGAGTTCCTCGCGCTGGACGCCGAACTGCACTATGCACTCGCCGAAGCGTCCGGCAACACCGTGATCGCCGCCATGATGGCCGGGCTGCGCACCGCCATCGAGTCGTACATCCTGGCCGGGGCGGAGCGGATCGACGACTGGGATGCCATGACTGCCCGCCTGCGGGCCGAGCATCACGCCATCATCGACGCCGTCGAGCGCGGAGACGATCGCGCGCGCTCTCTCATGCACGCCCACATCACCGGCTACTCCGCCGCCGCAGGGCTCACGCCCGGCGCATACTGACCCGCCCCCGAAAGGACACCCGCCGATGGTCACCCGTCAGCTTCCCAGGCCCACCGAGCTTCTCGAACTCATGCAGTTCAAGAAGCCCGAGTTCGACGGCCGCAAGCGGCGCCTGGCCGCCGCACTCACCATCGACGATCTGCGCACCATCGCCAAGCGTCGAACGCCGAAGGCGGCCTTCGACTACACCGACGGCGGCGCAGAGGGGGAGCTCTCGCTGTCGCGCGCACGCCAGGCGTTCCAGGACGTCGAGTTCCACCCGGGCATCCTGAAGCCGGCGCAGGACGTCGACACGAGCGTCGACATCCTCGGCGGCCCGTCTGCACTGCCCTTCGGGATCGCACCCACCGGATTCACCCGGCTGATGCAGACCGAAGGCGAGATCGCCGGAGCCGGTGCGGCCGCGGCCGCTGGCATCCCCTTCACCCTGTCGACCCTCGGCACCACCTCGATCGAGGGCGTCCGCGACGCTACCCTTCAAGAGCCTCCGGGTCCCATTCCGGGGCGGAACTGGTTCCAGCTGTATGTGATGCGCGACCGGGAGATCTCCTACGAGCTCACCCGGCGCGCGGCCGCAGCCGGCTTCGACACCCTGCACTTCACCGTCGACACCCCCGTGGCGGGCGCGCGCCTGCGAGACAAGCGCAACGGCTTCAGCATCCCGCCCCAGCTCACGCTCGGCACGATCATCAACGCCATCCCGCGGCCGTGGTGGTGGTTCGACTTCCTCACCACGCCCAAGCTCGAGTTCGCCTCGCTGAGCAGCACGGGCGGCACCGTCGGCGAGCTGCTGGATGCTGCGATGGATCCGACCATCAGCTACGACGATCTGGCCGTGATCCGCGACCTGTGGCCGGGGAAGATCGTGATCAAGGGCGTGCAGACCGTCGAGGATGCGCTGCGTCTGCGCGACGCCGGCGTCGACGGCATCGTGCTGTCGAACCACGGCGGACGTCAGCTCGACCGCGCCCCCATCCCGTTCCATCTGCTGCCTGAGGTGCGCCGGGCGGTCGGCCCGGACTTCACGGTGATGATCGACACGGGCATCATGAACGGAGCCGATGTCGTGGCATCCGTCGCCCTGGGCGCGGACTTCACCCTGATCGGGCGCGCCTATCTCTACGGTCTGATGGCAGGCGGACGGGCAGGCGTCGACCGCACGATCGAGATCCTGCGCAGCGAGATCGAACGCACCATGCGGCTGCTCGGCGTCTCGGCACTGGCCGAGCTCGAGCCCGCACACGTCACCCAGCTGACACGCCTGGTGCCGATCCCGCGCTGACGAGACGCGGAAGAGGCGCTCGAGCCGAGCGCCTGCCCTCAGCGTGCGACCGGGGCGGGAAGGGTGGCGATCAGGGCATCCAGCTTGTCGGCCGTGTCCTGCCAGCCGTCGACGGCGATCGACGGCACTCCGATGGCCAGCACCGGGTAGTCGTTGCCGTCCTCGTCGAGCCGGTCGCCGTAGAAGAGCATGTCGTCGAGACGGATGCCGGTGTGCTCGGCGAGCTTCTGCATGCCGTAGGCCTTGTCGATGCCGGCGCGAGTGATGTCGATCGACGTCGAACCACCCGATCGCACCTCCAGCCCCGGCAGACGCGGCGCCACCGCGTCGCGCAGCGCCGCACGCCGCTCGCCGCTGGGATCCCAGGCGTGCTTGGCGTCTCGCGGAGCGCGCTGTCCGAGCGCGGAGAAGGTGATCTGCGATCCGCGGTCCTCGAGGATGTCACCCCACGGCTCCGCCTCCCACAGGCCCAGCCGCTCGGCCTCCTCCTGCAGGGCGGCGAGGGCTGCCGTCTTCTCGTCATCGGTCAGGTCGTGCGCGTACACCGCGGCGAACCCTGCGCCGTCGTGGCGCAGGTAGCGCGTGCCGCAGGTGGGCAGCAGATGCAGGCGCGAGCTCTCGTCGATCCCCAGATCATCGAGGCGGGCGATGACCTGCGTGCGGAACTGCTGCTCGTTGCCGCCCGAGATGATCGCGACATCCACGCGCCGCAGCAGGTCGCGAAGCAGCTCGGCGATCCGATCGTCGATCTCGCCCTTCGACGGGGCGAGCGTGTCATCGAGGTCGAAGGCGACCAGGCGGGGGTGGCTCATGATGGTCCAGCTTATTGGGGTTCCCTGTGAGGCGGTGGCAGGCGGCGCGCGGAGCCTCGTGCGCCGTGGGGCCCCGCTGACACTCTCGAGCATGCAGAAAGGGACCCGCCTCCGGCGGGTCCCTTTCTGCATGCTGTCGGGGTGACAGGATTTGAACCTGCGGCCTCTTCGTCCCGAACGAAGCGCGCTACCAAGCTGCGCCACACCCCGTGATTGCAACCGTTCAAGTCTACATGGCTCGCCGTGCAACTACGAATCACGCGGTGCGTCCGGGCGCGTCAGCGCCGTGCGGTCAATGTCAGCAGGGTCGCCTCGGGGCGGCACGCGAACCGGACCGGCGCGTAGATCGAGTGACCGCAGCCGGCCGAGACGTTCAGCGGCACCGTGCGGCCGCCGTGCGACCAGCGGCTCAGTCCCTTCGCCTGCTTCAGCGGGATGTCGCAGTTCGCCACCAGCGCGCCGAAGCCCGGGATGCACACCTGCCCGCCGTGGGTGTGACCGGCGAAGATCGCGTCCGCGTCGAGGTCGACGAACGAGTCGAGCACCCGTCGGTACGGCGCGTGCGCCACGGCGATGCGCGACGCACCTGCGGGGGAGTCGCCCAGCGATGAGATCGCAGAGGTGAGGGCGCCGAAGTCGTCCCACTTGCGGTGCGGGTCGTCGACCCCGGCGAAGTCGATGCTGTTGCCGGCGACGTCCATCCGCACCGCGGCGTTGTTCAGGTCGACCCACCCGAGCTCGTCGGTGAAGAACGCGTCCATCGCGGCCGTGTCGAGCAGCTCAGGTGCGGGATGCTTGCCGGATGGACCGCGGAAGTACTTCAGCGGATTGCGCGGCGTGGGCGCCACCACGTCGTTCGAACCGTGCACGAAGACACCGGGCACGCCCTGGAACGGGGCGAACGCCCGCCGGATGCCGGCGAGACCCTCCGGATGTCCGAGATTGTCGCCCGTGTTCACGATCAGATCGGGCTCGAGTGCAGCGAGCGACGCGAGCCACCGCTGCTTGCGCCGCTGCCACGGTGCCATGTGCGCGTCGGAGAGGTGCAGCACGCGCACCGGCGCGCTGCCCGGCGCGAGCGCCGCGGCGCTGACCTCTCGCACCGTGAACAGGTAGCGCTCGATGCCGATTCCCCAGACCGCCGCGCCGACGCCGACGGCCCCCATCGCGCCGAGCGCGACGAGGGCCGGGTGCGCGGGCGTCAGACGGCTCAACCGTCACCCGCGCAGGTGAGCGTCACCACGGTGCCGGCGGGGGCGGGAGTGCTGGCAGGGGGGTTCTGTCCGTTCACAGTCGCCCCGTTCTTGCATCCCTCGGCCGATACGCCGAATCCGGCGCCTTCCAGGGCGGGTTTGGCCTGATTGAACTTCGCGCCCGTGACGTTCGGCACGGTCGCCTGCGCGGCTGGCTTGTTGCCCGTGCTCGGGCGCAGGGTGACGGTCGTGCCGCTGGCCGCTCGACCGGCGCCGGGGGTCTGCTCTGCGACCAGACCCGCGCCGATCTCGCTGTCGATCGGGTCGCCGACCTGCACGCTGAAGCCGGCGGCGTCGAGGATCTGCGTGGCCTCCTCGACCGACTTGCCGACCACGCCGGGCAGGTCCTTGGGGACGGAGCGCGTGAGGCCGCGGTCGGGCTCCGGGAACCGGTCGCCGCCGTACACGGCGTTCGCGGCCCGCTGGATGTCTCTCGCGAGGGGGTAGCGGATGTCGTTGAGACGTGTCCCGTGTGCACGGAAGTTTCTCAGATCTTCGCGGCCGTTGACGTTTCCGACCCATACGGCCGTCGTGACCTTGGTGCTTGATTCGACAAGCATGGTGTGCGAGATCTCTGCAGTACCGGTCTTGCCGATGACCTGGATGCCGTCGTTGGGGTTGGCCCCTGAGCCGGTTCCACCCTCCATCACGCCCCGCAGCGCGTATGCGGCGGTTGCAGCCACCTCAGGGGAGATCACCGGCGTGCAGCTCGTCTTCGGGATGGGAATCTCTTCACCGTCCTGTGCGACGATCTTGTCGATCACGCGAGGCTCGCAGAAGATCCCCTTGTTGGCGACCGTGGCGTATGCACCGGCCATCTGGATCGGGGCGACCGACTTCGAGCCGAGCACCGTGCCGAACGGGTCGTTGGGGGCCTCGCCATCAGTGGTGACATCGCCCATGTTGCCGTAGTGGACACCGAGACGCTTGGCCATCTTGTTGATGTCGCACAGGTCGAGTTTCTGAGCCATGGCCAGGAACCCCGTGTTCAGTGAGGCGGCGGTGAAGCTCCGCACGCTGCTGACCGAGCCCCGCCCTCCTCCGAAGTTCTTTGACGAATTGTCTTTGGTGAGCGTGTAGGTGCCGCCGCACTGGGCGAATTTGCCGACGACCGGATAGCGTCCGTCGAGCACCTCGTTGACCGAATGCCCACGCTCGAGCCACTCCAGCAGCGTGAACAGCTTCCATGTCGACCCGGTCTCGAAGCCGTTCGTGGAGCCGTTGTGCTTCTTGTCAGCGGCGAACACCTGAGATGACTGCCCGTTCGCGAGGCTCGCATTCGACGACTCGCTGAAGTCCGTGTTCTGCGCGATCGCGAGGATTCGGCCGGTGGATGCTTCGATCGAGACACCGGCGCCGCCGACGAGGATGCCGGGCATCGCGGCCGGCACCCGATTACGCACTGCCTCCACCGCAGGACCCTGCACCCGCATGTCGAGCGAGGTGTAGATCTGCATGCCGCCGCGACGCATGTTCTCCAGACGCTTCTCCGGGGTGGCGCCGAATGCCTCGTCGTTCTCGACGACCGACTTCACATACTGACAGAAGTAGGCATTGGCGCCCGCCGCTGCACAGCCCTGCGAGGTCTGCGTGAGATTCGGCTCGATCGGCGCCTCCACTGCGGCGTCGTGCTGCTCCTTGGTGATCTGCTTGTTCTTCAGCATCTGATCGAGGACGTAGTTGCGGCGGTCGCGCGTCGTCGCGTAGCCGTCCGCAGCGTTGTTGTGCGCGACGCCGTCCTTATCGGTCCACGTGCCCTCCTCCGGGCGATCGATGCGCAGCAGGTTGGGCTCCTGAACCATACCCGCCAGCGTTGCCGCCTGCACGAGCGTCACGTTCGCCGCGCTCGTGCCGAAATAACGGTTGGCCGCAGCCTCGATACCGTAGGTGGTGCCGCCGAAATTCGATACGTTCAGGTATCCCAGCAGGATCTCGTTCTTCGAGTAGTCCTTCTCGATCTGCACCGCGTAGCGCATCTCCTGCAGTTTGCGCTCGATGCCCTCGGCGCCCTTCGACTGCGCGGCACCTTCGAAGCACCGCCGGATCTTGCCGTCGTAGTCCTCGTCGCTCGGGCTGACGCCCTGCTCGCACTCCTGGATCAGAGCGTTCTTCACATACTGCTGGGTGATCGTCGACGCGCCTCGCGAAGACGAGCCCGTGAAGTTCTCGAGCGCGGCCTTCATGGTCTGCAGAAGGTTCACGCCGCCGTGCTCGTAGAAGTTCTTGTCCTCGCTCGAGAGGATCGCGTCGAACAGCAGCGGCGACACCTGCTCGAACGTCACGGGCACCCGGTTCTGATCGAAGAACTTCGCCAGCTGGAACGGCTGACCGTCCTCACCGGTTCCGTAGAACTCGGTCGGCTCCATGGGAGGGTTGGGCGTCAGGCTGTTCGGCAGGTTGTCGAAGATCGTCAGCGCCTGCGACCCCGTCACTCCGGCGACGGCGATGGCGGGCGTGACGGCTGCGGTGACCAGAACCCCGGCGACCGCGCTCAGACCCACCAGGCCGAGCAGACCGCCGAGCACACCAGACAGCGTGCGTTTCTTTTGAGGCATACGCTGATGTTAAGGGAATTCCCTGAATAAGAGCCTCGACGCTTCGGCATCCCGTGCCGTTCGTCGCCGACGCACAGGAGTGCCATGATCACGTGGGAGTATCTGACCACGCCGCTGCTGATTCACAACACGGCGGCGATCCTCAACAACTGGGGCAAGCAGGGCTGGGAGCTCGTGCAGGTCGTCCCGGGCCCGGAGGGCGGCCTCGTCGCCTACCTGAAGCGCCCCATCACGCAGGACTCGACCGCCAACGCCGGCCTCGCCGCAGCGGCCGAGGCATCCCGTCAGTTCGATGGAGCTCAGCAGTGAGCGTCTCCGCGCGTCTGGCAGAGCTCGACATCGAGCCCTGCCGTGATCCACGGCGGTCTCGTCTACCCCTCCGGGCAGCTGCCGTTCGTCGACGGCGCCCTGCCGGCGACCGGGAAGGTCGGTGCCGAGGTCGAGGCGGCGGATGCCCAGGGCTACGCCCGCACGTGCGGGCTGAACGCGCTGGCAGCCGCGGCGCAGGCCGCGGGAGGCGTCGACCGGATCGCCGGCGTGCTGCGTGTGGGCGGTTTCGTGGCATCCGACCCCGCGTTCACCGGCCAGCCGGCCGTCGTCAACGGCGCCAGCGACGTGCTCGGCGAGATCTTCGGCGACGCGGGTCGGCACGCCCGTGCGGCTGTCGGGGTGGCGAGCCTGCCGCTCGACACCCCCGTCGAGATCGAGGTCACCTTCATCCTCGCCTGACCCGGGAACGCAGAGCAGACGACAGCGGCCCCTCCGATCGCCATCGGAGGGGCCGCTTCGTCGTCTGCGGGCTACTTCACCTGACTGGTGATGGTGCTCATCACCATGGTGTCGGCCAGCGTCGTCGTGTCGCCGACCTCTCGGCCCTCGGCGACGTCACGCAGCAGGCGACGCATGATCTTGCCCGAGCGGGTCTTCGGCAGCTCGTTCACGATGTAGACGTCGCGCGGACGGGCGATCGGGCCGATCTGCTCGCCGACCCAGCCGCGCAGCAGTGTCGCCAGACCTTCGGGCGAATGCACCTCGAGGTAGCTCTGCTTGATGATCACGAACGCGACCACGGCCTGCCCGGTGGTCTCATCCGACGCGCCGACCACGGCCGCCTCGGCGGTGGCCTCGTGCGCGACGATCGACGACTCGATCTCGGTCGTCGACAGGCGGTGACCCGACACGTTCATCACGTCGTCGACGCGGCCGAGCAGCCACAGGTCGCCGTCCTCGTCGAGACGCGCACCGTCACCGGCGAAGTAGTAGCCCTTGTCCTGGAACTTCTCCCAGTAGGTCTCCTTGAACCGCTCCGGATCGCCCCAGATGCCGCGCAGCATGCTCGGCCACGGCTCGGTGATCACCAGCAGCCCGCCGTTGCCGTTGCCGACCTCGTTGCCGTCATCGTCGACGACGTCGATCGAGACGCCCGGGATGGGCACCTGCGCCGAACCGGGCTTGGTGGCGGTGATGCCGGGGAGGGGGGAGACCATGATCGCCCCGGTCTCGGTCTGCCACCACGTGTCGACGATGGGGGCCGCACCGGCGCCGATCACCTCGCGGTACCACATCCACGCCTCGGGGTTGATGGGCTCGCCCACCGAGCCGAGCAGGCGCAGGCTCGACAGATCGAACTTCTGCGGGATCTGACGCCCGAGCTTCATGAACGAGCGGATCGCCGTCGGCGCGGTGTAGAAGATCGTCACGCCGTACTTCTCGATCAGCTCCCACCAGCGTCCGGGGTGCGGCGAGTCGGGCGTGCCCTCGAAGAGCACCTGGGTCGCGCCGTTGGCCAGCGGACCGTAGGTGACGTAGCTGTGCCCGGTGACCCAGCCGATGTCGGCGGTGCACCAGAACACGTCGGTCTCCGGGTGCAGGTCGAAGACGTACTTGTGCGTGTACGCGGCCTGCACGAGGTAGCCGCCCGACGTGTGCAGGATTCCCTTCGGCTTTCCGGTCGTGCCCGACGTGTACAGGATGAACAGCGGGTTCTCGGCGGGGAAGGACTGCGCCTCGTGATCGCCGGATGCCTGCGGCACCACGTCGTGCCACCAGATGTCGCGCTCGTCGTTCCAATCGACCTGGTTCTCGCCGCGCTTGACGACGAGCACGTGCTCGACGGTCTGCTGCTCGCCGTCGCCGTTGCGGTCGCTGAGCGCCAGGTCGACGGCGGGCTTGAGCGCCGACACCTTGCCCTTGCGGTAACCGCCGTCGGCGGTGATCACGAGCTTGGCCCCGGCGTCGTCGATCCGGGAGCGCAGGCTGTCGGCGCTGAACCCGCCGAAGACGACGGAGTGGACGGCGCCGAGGCGCGCCACGGCGAGCATCGAGATGACGGCCTCGGGGATCATCGGCAGGTAGATGGCGACGCGGTCGCCGTGACCGATGCCGAGGTCCTGCAGCACATTGGCGGTGCGCTTGACCTCGTCGGTGAGCTCGGCGTACGTGATGCGACGCTCGTCGCCCGGCTCGCCCTCCCAGAGGATGGCCACACGGTCGCCGTTGCCGGCTTCGACGTGGCGGTCGAGGCAGTTGTAGGCGACGTTGAGCTCACCGTCGTCGAACCACTTCGCGAACGGCGGGTTCGACCAGTCGAGCACCTGCGTGAACGGCTTGTGCCAGTGCACGCTCTCCCGGGCCTGCTCGCCCCAGAACGCCTCACGGTCGGCCGCAGCCCGCTCGTAGAGGGCAGGGTCGTCGATCGACTGGGCGACGAACTCCTCTGACGGCGGGAATCTACGGGCCTCGTCGAGGAGGTGGTCGATCTGGCTGCTCATGCACTCGCTCCTTTGCGCGGTCGGGTGATCGTGCAGGGACACGACCGTGACACGGCGAATCTAGTCCCGCCGGAGGGTGCCGCCTACTGTCGAAAGTAGGTAGTGAAAATGGTTTGCCGTGGCGCGGGGCGGGTGCATACACTGACCTCAGCCGATTTCGTTTACGGCTTCAGCGCGCCCGGATGCACCCCCTCGTACCGGGCAGCGCGTGGCGGCACCTCATTCCCCCCGTGAGGTGCCGCCAGTCCGTCTGCGGGATGCGCGGGGTGGGCGTGCACAGTGTCGCCGGGATCTGTCTGCACAGTGCCGCCGGGATCTGTCTGCACAGTGGCGCGGTCGGGGCAGTTGTGCACATCGCCTGGGAATCGGGCGACGCCGCGCGGGAAGACGCGCCTAACGTCGTCGCATGCCCGAACCGTTCGTCCTCCGACCGCGGCAGTCCGACGCCCGCATCGGCGCTCATCCCGACGCCGAGGTCGACGTGGACCCTGCCCTCGGCGCCCTCGCCGAGCACGTGCGCGACCCCGCGGTGACGGACATCTTCGTCAACGGTGCGGACGGCCTCTACGTCGATCGCGGCCGCGGCGCCGAGCGAGTGCCGGCGTGGCGCGCGTCGGAGCGCGAGGTGCGCGACCTCGCGGTCGCCCTCGTGGCCGCAGGCGGACGCCACCTCGATGACCAGTCGCCCTGTGTCGACGTGCGGCTCGCCTCGGGCATCCGCGTGCACGCCGTACTGGCGCCGGTCTCGGTGACCGGCACCGCCCTGTCGGTGCGCATTCCCCGCGTGCTCGGCGCCGACCTCGACGCGCTCGCCGCGACGGGCACGTTCACCGGGGCGCAGCGGGCCTGGCTGGCGAAACTGGTGGGCGATCGTGCGAACGTGCTGATCACCGGCGGAACCGGCACGGGCAAGACGACGCTGCTCGCGGCCCTGCTGTCGCACGTGGGTGCGGGGGAGCGGATCGTCACCATCGAGGACGTCGCCGAGCTGCGCCCCCGGCATCCTCATCACATCTCGCTCGAAGCACGCCAGGCGAATCTCGAGGGCGCCGGCCGCATCACCCTCGCGATGCTCGTGCGGGAGTCGCTGCGCATGCGCCCCGATCGGCTCGTCGTCGGTGAGCGCCGTGGCGAGGAGGTGCGTGAGCTGCTGACCGCGCTGAACACCGGGCACGACGGGGGCGCGGGAACGCTGCACGCCTCGGGGCTGGCCGATGTGCCGGCACGCATGGAGGCACTCGGCGCGCTCGCCGGAATGGATGCCACGGCCCTGGCGCGACAGGTGGTCAGCGCCTTCACGATCGTGCTGCATCTGGAGCGCAGCACCGACGGGCGCCGGCGCATCGCGCACGCCGGCCGGTTCGTGCTGCGCGGCGATCGACTGGCCATGGAGGAGGTGCAGCCGTGGTGAGGTGGCGGCACCGGCATCCGGACCCGGACGATGCCCCGCGTGCGGCGGCCGCGGTGCGCACC
>NZ_DAMDLU010000056.1:0-17524 GCF_032084865.1 Microbacterium sp. | reverse complement strand
TGGCCTTGGTCTTGATCCACTCGGGCTTGCGCTCGATCGGGGTCTCGGCGTTGCGCACTTCGAGACGCAGCAGCCTGCGCCCGTCGGGGTGGGCGGCGCTCATGCGGCGACTCCTTCGTTCTCGGTCGCGTACTCGGCGGTGAAGGCATCCGCGACGCTCTGCACGATGTCGGTCGGCGCTGTCCGCCTGCCGGTGACCTCGCTCACGGTCGTCACCCCCGCGTCGGTGATGCCGCAGGGGATGATCCCGCGGAAGCCGGCCAGCGTGTTGTCGCAGTTGATCGCGAAGCCGTGCATGGTCACCCCCTGCTGCACCCGCACGCCGATGGCGGCGACCTTGTCCTCACCGAGCGGGCGGCGCACCCAGACGCCGCTGCGCCCGTCGACCTGATAGCCGTCGACACCGAGCGGCTTCAGGATGTCGATGAGCAGCCGCTCGAGCCGGCGCACGTGCGCGACGACATCGATCGGCTCGTGAAGCCGGACGATCGGGTACCCGACGAGCTGGCCGGGGCCGTGCCAGGTGATCTTGCCGCCGCGGTCGACGTCGACGACGGGAGTGCCGTCCTGCGGGCGCTCGTGTTCTGCGGTGCGCTTACCTGCGGTGTAGACGGCCTCGTGCTCGAGCAGCAGAAGAGTGTCGGGTCGGATGCCGGCTACGACATCGTGGTGGACGCTGCGCTGCAGCTCCCACCCGTCGAGGTAGGGCACGTAGTCGGGGGCGAGACCGGGGGTCTGGATGTCGAGCATCGGAGCTTCTCTCGATTGTTGGATGGCGTCCAAGAAAAGATGCCGCACCCACAATACGCGGTCCGCGCGATCGATAGGCACGACGCGCGGCTACGCTGATCGCTATGAGACCGGCTTCGCGAGCAGGGCGCCCCCGGGCGTCGTCCCGCGAGACGCTCGCCGAGGCCGCCTGCGAGCTGTTCCTCGAGCAGGGGTACGAGGCGACGTCCATCGTCGACATCACCCGTCGCGCCGGAGTGAGCCGATCGAGCTTCTTCAACTACTTCTCGTCGAAGAGCGACGTGCTCTGGTCGGCATTCGACGCGAGGGTCGACGCCGCGCTGGTCGCGCTGGCGCGTCTGGGGACGGATGCCGACGGCCCCGCGGTGCGTGCAGCGGTCGAGCCCATCGTGCACGCCTTCGCGCCGGATCCGCTGGCCCTCGCCCTGCGCAATGCCTCGGCGATGGGGCTGGAGCAGGAGCTCCTGCGCGACACCGGTCTCCGCCACGCACGCATCTCGTCTGCTGTCGCCGCCGCCGCTCGCAGCGCGGGAATCGACGAGATCCGCGCTGACATCCTGGGATCGGCACTTGCCACCGCGGTGCTCTCGTCGTTGCGCGTGTGGGCCGAGCAGGGTGCCGGGCAGGCCTCGCTCGAGGCGCAGTTCGACCACGCCCTGCGCAGCATCCACGATCTTCCGTGGAGATGAGCGGACGTTTCGAGCTGTGGCGGTCAGGTCATGGGTAGATGCCACTGAAGGAGGCACTCATGTCTGATCCGATCGACGACCTGCTCGAACGATCCGCGCCCACCCTCGTCGACCGCGCGAGTGCACGCGATGCGGCGCTCGCTGCTCGGGGTCGGTACCAGCGCGCGAAAGAGAAGCTTCGCGCCGCGCTCAGGGTGGAGGCGCCGCTCGCGTAGAATCGGAGGCACCATGGCTACCTTTGGCACGCTCTCCGATCGGCTCACCGAGACCTTCCGCAATCTGCGCACGAAGGGAAAGCTGACCCCCGCCGACGTCGACGGCACCGTCCGCGAGATCCGTCGCGCACTGCTGGATGCCGACGTCGCACTCGTCGTCGTCAAGGATTTCACTTCGAAGGTGCGCGAGCGCGCCCTCGGCGACGAGGTCAACAAGGCGCTGAACCCCGCGCAGCAGGTCGTGCAGATCGTCAACGAGGAGCTCGTCGCGATCCTCGGCGGCGAGCAGCGCCGGCTGGAGTTCGCCAAGAATCCGCCGACGGTGATCATGCTCGCGGGCCTGCAGGGTTCGGGTAAGACCACCTTCGCCGGCAAGCTCGCCAAGCAGCTCGAGGGCGAGGGGCACACGCCGCTGCTCGTCGCCGCCGACCTGCAGCGCCCCAACGCCGTGAACCAGCTGCAGGTGGTCGCAGAGCGCGCCGGCGCCACGATCTTCGCGCCCGAGCCGGGCAACGGCGTCGGCGACCCGGTGAAGGTCTCGAAGGACGGCGTCGAGCACGCGCGCCGCCACCAGCACGACGTGGTCATCATCGACACCGCCGGACGCCTCGGCGTCGACGCCGAGCTGATGAAGCAGGCATCCGACATCCGCAAGGCGACCAGCCCCGACGAGGTGCTGTTCGTCATCGACGCGATGATCGGTCAGGACGCCGTCAACACGGCCAAGGCCTTCCAGGAGGGCGTCGACTTCACCGGCGTCGTGCTGTCGAAGCTCGACGGTGACGCCCGTGGTGGTGCGGCCCTGTCTGTGGCCTCGGTCACCGGGCGTCCGATCATCTTCGCCTCGACGGGGGAGAACCTCGAGGATCTCGAGCCGTTCCACCCCGACCGCATGGCGAGCCGCATCCTCGACCTCGGCGACATCCTGACCCTCATCGAGCAGGCCCAGCAGGCCTTCGACGAGGAAGAGGCCATGAAGATGGCCGAGAAGCTCGCCAACGAGGCCTTCACCCTCGAGGACTTCCTCGACCAGCTTCAGCAGATGAAGAAGATGGGCTCGATGAAGAAGATGCTCGGCATGCTGCCGGGCATGGGACAGATGAAGCAGCAGCTCGAGGACTTCGACGAACGCGAGATCGACCGCACCGAGGCGATCATCCGCTCGATGACTCCTGGCGAGCGACGCAACCCGAAGATCCTCAACGGATCGCGCCGTCTGCGCATCGCCAAGGGATCGGGCATGTCGGTCACCGACGTCAACCAGCTCGTGCAGCGCTTCGAGCAGGCCGCGAAGATGATGAAGACCGTCGCCCGCGGCGGCACACCGAACATCCCGGGCATGGGGCCGATGGGCAAGCCCGGCGCGTCGAGCAAGCGCGGCAAGAAGGGGGGCAAGGGCAAGAGCGGCGGTTCGCGCTCGGGCAACCCGGCCAAGCGCGCCGCTGAGAACGCGGGCCTCGCGACCTCGAACGCCACGCCGACCGGCACCGGTTTCGGACTCGCCGGCCAGAAGGCGCCCAGTGAGGCCGATCTCGCCGAGATCCAGAAGCTGTTCGGCAAGGGCTGATCGCCCTCACACGAAGAAGCGGGCCCGGAGATCTCTCCGGGCCCGCTTCGTCAACAGGGTGTCACTTCACGTCGGCGTCGACCCAGTCCATCGACTTCGAGACCGCCTTGCGCCACAGGCGCAGCTGGCGGTCGCGCTCATCGGCATCCATCGTCGGCTCCCAGCGCTTGTCCTCCTGCCAGTTGGCGGAGAGGTCGTCGAGCCCGCTCCAGAATCCCACGGCGAGCCCTGCCGCGTAGGCCGCGCCGAGTGCGGTGGTCTCAGCGACCACCGGGCGCACGACCGGCACGCCGAGCACGTCGGCCTGGAACTGCATGAGAGCGTCGTTGGCGACCATGCCGCCGTCGACCTTCAGCTCGGTGAGATCGACTCCCGCGTCCGCGTTGACGGCGTCCAGCACGTCGCGCGTCTGGAAGGCGACGGCCTCGAGAGCGGCACGGGCGATGTGGTTGCGGTTCGAGTACCGGGTGAGACCCACGATCGCGCCGCGGGCGTCCGGACGCCAGTACGGCGCGAACAGACCCGAGAACGCCGGCACGATGTACACGCCGCCGTTGTCGTCGACCTGACGCGCGAGGTCCTCGACCTCGGGTGCCGAGCCGATGATGCCGAGCTGGTCGCGCAGCCACTGGATCAGCGATCCCGTGACGGCGATCGAGCCCTCGAGCGCGTAGTGCGTCGGACCGTCACCCAGCTTGTATCCGACCGTGGTGAGCAGACCGTTCTTCGAGTGCACGATCTCCTCTCCGGTGTTGAAGATGAGGAAGCAGCCCGTGCCGTAGGTGTTCTTGCTCTCGCCCTTCTCGAACGCGGCCTGACCGAACGTGGCGGCCTGCTGGTCGCCCAGGATGCCGGCGATGGGCGTCTCACGCAGCAGCGACGAGCTCTCGGCGGCACCGTAGACCTCCGACGACGAGCGGATCTCGGGCATCATCGAGCGCGGCACGCCGAACGCCTCGAGGATGTCGTCACGCCACTCGAGCGTCTCGAGGTCCATGAACATGGTGCGCGACGCGTTGGTCACGTCGGTGGCGTGCACGCCGCCGTCCGTGCCGCCGGTGAGGTTCCACAGAACCCAGCAGTCGGTGGTGCCGAACATCAGGTCGCCGGCCTCGGCCTTCTCGCGGGCGCCCTCGACGTTCTCGAGGATCCAGGTGATCTTCGTGCCCGAGAAGTAGGTCGCGAGCGGCAGACCCACGATCGACTTGAACCGCTCCACACCGCCGTCGGCCGCGAGACGGTCGACGATCTCCTGGGTGCGGGTGTCCTGCCAGACGATCGCGTTGTACACCGGCTTGCCGGTCTTCCTGTCCCACACCACCGCGGTCTCGCGCTGGTTGGTGATGCCGACGGCGGCGATGTCGTGGCGGGTGAGGTCGGCGCGGCTCAGCGCCAGGCCGATCACCTCCTGCACGTTGCGCCAGATCTCCAGCGCGTCGTGCTCGACCCAGCCCGCCTTGGGCAGGATCTGCTCGTGTTCCTTCTGACCGGTGGCGACGATGGTGCCCTTGCGGTCGAAGATGATCGCACGGCTCGACGTGGTGCCCTGATCGATCGCGATGATGTACTCAGCCATGTTGTTTCTCCTTTGAAATCGATTCGGGTCAGGCGAGGCTCAGCAGAGCCGGTGCGAGGAGCGCAGCGATGGCGGCACCGATGAGCGGGCCCACGACCGGCACCCACGAGTACGACCAGTCGCTCGAGCCCTTGCCCTTGATCGGCAGGATCGCGTGCGCGATGCGCGGTCCGAGGTCACGGGCCGGGTTGATCGCGTACCCGGTGGGACCACCGAGCGAGGCGCCGATTCCGACGACCAGGAGGGCGACAGGCAGGGCGGTGAGCGGACCGAGGCCGCCGGGCGTGCCGATCTCGATGTCGCCGTAGTCCGCGAAGGCGAAGATCACGAACACCAGCACGAACGTGCCGATCACCTCAGTGACCAGGTTCCAGCCGTAGGAGCGGATCGCGGGGCCGGTCGAGAACACGCCGAGCTTGTTGGCGGCCTCGGGCTCCTCGTCGAAGTGCTGCTTGTACGCGACCCAGACGAGCACCGCGCCGACGATGGCACCGAGCAGCTCGGCGGCCGTGGCGACGAGGAACGCGACGAACGTGATCTTGCCGGCGATCAGCAGACCGAGTCCGACTGCGGGGTTGATGAGTGCGCCGGAGTACGCCGACACGAGGACACCCGCGAAGACCGCGAGGCCCCATCCCCAGTTGACCATGAGGAACCCGCCGGCGTAGCCCTTGTTCTTTGCGAGCGCGACGTTGGCGACGACACCGCATCCGAGCAGGATCAGCATCGCCGTTCCGACGAACTCGGAGAGGAAGTACAACCCGAGGTTGACATCAGTCATGTCTTCATTGACCTTTCGTGCTGCACGCGCTCTCCCCGGCGCGGGCAATGGGTGGATTCATGTCGCGGGGAGGCGACGGTCGGTGCTTCAGCCGTTCTGATGCGACGGAAGTGCGGGAAGGTCGAGTCCGTGACGCTCGTTGAGCAGGGTGCGCGTGTCGTCGAGCTCGGCTTCTCGACGCTCTGCATCCCACTCGAGCAGGGGAGTCATGGCATCCGCCAGTTCGACGAGCATGTCGACGGTGACGTCGCCGGTGAACGCGAGACTGGTGCGGCGCAGGACGACATCCTGCAGCCGGACGGCGTGTTCGCGCTCGACCATCCACAACAGCTCTCGGGTCGACAGGTCGCCGCCGGCGAGCGGCGCATCGTCACCCTCCCGGATGAACTGCCACACGTCCGACGCGTGCGTGCCGTAGCGGGTGAGCAGCCGCTCGGCGCGGTCTCCCGCGCCGGGAAGGTTCTGCTCGAGCCAGCTGTGCCTGGCGCGCGCGGTGCGAGGGAAACCCTGGCCACCGCCGATCGCACGGCCGGCGGTCGATACGCGGCGGCCGCGACCGATCAGTCCGAGCACGACATCGGAGAGGGACTCACCGAGCGCCCGGAAGGTCGTCCACTTGCCGCCCACGAGGCTGACCAGCGGCATCTCGCCGCTGCGGTCGACCTCGACGCGGTAGTCGCGCGAGACGAAGCCGGGAGCGGTGTCCTCGTGGCGGGGGAGCGGTCGGATGCCCGAGAAGGTGTACACGATCTGATCGCGCGAGACCGGGATCGACGGGAACACGTGATGGATCAGATCGAAGAAGTAGTCGATCTCCTCGTCGGTGCACACCGGCACCTCGCGCGGATCGGCGTCGATGTCGGTCGTGCCGACGAGCACCCGACCCTTGAGCGGGTAGATGAGCACGATGCGGCCGTCGGAGTGCTCGAAGAAGATCTCGCGTCCGGCGGTGGCGTCGAGCAGCTCGGGGTGATCCAGCACGATGTGCGACCCCTTGGTGCCGCCCATGAAGCGGGTCTGCTCACCGAGAGAGTCGTTCGTGAGGTCGGTCCACGGGCCGGACGCGTTGACGACCACGTCAGCCGCCACGGTGAACTCGGTGCCCGTCTCGAGATCGCGCAGCTGCACACCCTCGCCGGAGCGTCCGATGGCCTCGACGTAGTTGAGCGCCACAGCGCCCGGGTGCGCGGCGCGACCGTCCTGCAGCACGTCCAGCGCGAGGCGCTCGGGATCGTGCATCGATGCGTCGTAGTACGTGGCGGTGTACTTGACCTTCGGGTCGAGCGAGGGCAGCTCCGCCAGCGAGCGCTTGCGTCCGAGGAAGCGGTGGCGAGGAACGACTCCGCCGTCGCGTGAGAACGTGTCGTAGATCGTGAGACCGACCTTGATGAGGAAGGCGCCGCGCTCCTGCGGCTTTCCGCTGCGGTGCGTGAGGAAGCGCAGCGGAGCGGAGAGGATGCCCGAGAAGGTCGAGTAGATCGGGATGGTGGTCTGCAGCGGCTTGACGTAGTGCGGCGCGATCTTGAGCAGGCCGTTGCGCTCCTGGACGGATTCCCGCACGAGGCGGAACTCGCCGTTCTCGAGGTAGCGGATGCCGCCGTGGATCATGTGGCTCGATGCGGCGGACGCTCCGGATGCGAAGTCGCCGCGCTCCACGAGCAGGACATCGACGCCCTGCAGGGCGAGATCCCGGAATGTGGAGATGCCGTTGATCCCCGCACCGATGATGAGCACCGTGGCGCGTCCTGATGTGCGCACCGCCTCGACCTGCCGGCGTTCGCGTGATGAGTGTGTCGACTCGATCATCTTCGACCTCCCTCTTCTCTGGATGCTCTCAGCATCGACCCGAACCGCGCCACGTGCAACCCCGATGCACATATGTGCAAGAATCGCCGCGGAGGACGACATGGCCACAGACGCCGCACGCGACCGCAAGCTGATCGCCGCGCTGACTGCGGCGCAGCTGTATTACATGCAGGACCAGACGATGGATGTCATCGCCCGCGAGCTCGGGACGTCCCGATCGTCGGTGTCGCGGCTGCTCAGCTTCGCCCGCGAGGTCGGTCTTGTCGACATCCGGATCCATTCGCCCCTCGAGAGATTGGGGATGCTCGAGCAGCGGCTCAACGATCGGCACGGCATAACCGCGCACATCGCGCCGATCGCGGAGCGCGTCAGCGAGGTCGAGCGACTCGAGCGCGTCGCGCTCACCGCCGGGCGTCTCCTGTCGCAGTTCATCGAGTCGAACATGGTCGCGGGGGTGGCGTGGGGTTCCACGATCAGTGCGGTCAGCCGCTCGCTGATCCCCAAGGAGACTCACGGCACGACGTTCGTGCAGCTCAACGGGGCGGGCAACACGCAGACGAGCGGCCTGGAGTACTCCAGCGACATCCTGCAGCGCTTCGGTCATGCATTCGGCGCCCAGGTCGAGCAGTTCCCCGTCCCCGCCTTCTTCGACAGCCCCGACACGCGCGAGGCGATGTGGCGCGAGCGCAGCACAAGACGGGTGCTCGCCTTCCAGGCGAAGATGGACATCGCGGTGTTCGGTCTGGGATCCCCTGGGGCCGATGTGCCCAGCCGCGTGTATGTCGGCGGCTATCTCGGTCGCGACGACTACCGGAGTCTCGAAGAGGATGCCGTCATCGGCGACGTCGCGACCGTGTTCTTCCGTGCGGACGGCAGCTGGCGCGACGTGCGGCTCAATGCACGTTCGACCGGCCCCGGGCTCGACCGGCTCAGGCGTGTGCCGCGCCGGGTATGCGTCGTCTCGGGTTCGGCGAAGCTCGGCTCGCTGCGGGCGGCGATCGGCGCCGGACTCATCACCGACGTCGTGCTCGACGACGCGCTTGCGCGCCGACTGCTCGACAGCGACTGATCGGACGGCACGGGCGGACGGGTCTGGTCGGACCGGGCTGGGTGACCGGCGGATCAGGCGTCGACCGAGCGCTCGGGGCCGGCCCGGAACTCGCGGATCAGGCGTCGACCGAGCGCTCGGGGCCGGCCCGGAACTCTCGGATCAGGTGCTGCACGACCTGTCGCAGGTCGCCGTTCGCCGCGTCGGCCGCCGCGAGCTGACGCGAATAGCTGGCGCCCTGCTCGAGGATCGTGTGCACACCCTGCAGCTCCTCCGTGCACCGCAGATCAGCGGCGACCGGCATCAGATCCTCCACGACCGCGCTGATGTGCTCGCGCACCGGCACCTGGGATCCGGCACGGTCGACGATGACCTTGGCGTCGAGGCCGTAGCGGGCCGCCCGCCACTTGTTCTCGCGGTGGAACCAGGGTTGGAGCGTCGGCAGCTCTCGGCCCTCGTCGAGTTCGCGGGAGAAGAACTCCACGAGGGTCTGCGTGAGTGCGGCGACGGATGCCAGTTCACTGAGCGTCGACATGCCGTCGCAGGCGCGCACCTCGATCGTGCCCCACTTCGGCGCAGGGCGGATGTCCCACCGGATCTCGGAGGGGTCGGCCATCACCCCGGTGCGGGTCATGTCGTCGACGAAGGTCTCGAACTCCTGCCAGGTCGATATCGACCAGGGCAGACCCGCGGTCGGCAGCTGCTGGAACACCAGCGCCCGGTTCGACGCGTAGCCGGTGCGCTCACCCGCCCAGTACGGGCTGGAGGCCGACAGCGCCTGAAGGTGCGGGAGGAACCCGGCGAGTGCACCCATGATCGGCAGGACCTTCGCCTGCTCGTCGACACCGACGTGCACGTGGATGCCCCAGATCATCATGTTCCGGCCCCACCACTGGGTGCGCTCGATGAGCTTGTGATAGCGGTTCTTGTCGGTCACGCGCTGATCGAACCACTGGGCGAAGGGGTGGCTGCCGGCCGACAGCAGCTCGATCCCCGCGGGATCGGTCGATCGGCGCACCGCGGCGATCGCGGCGGCGACGTCGTCGACCGCGTCGGCGACGGTGGAGCCGACACCGCTGGTCACCTCGATCGTGTTCGTGAGCAGCTCACCGGTGACGGTGTGACGCTCCGGGGCGCTCTGCTTCTCGAGGCGGGTCAGCAGCTCGGGCGCCCGGCCGACCAGATCTCCTGTTCTCGGGTCGGCGAGCATGACCTCCCACTCCAGCCCCACGGTCGAACGAGCGGAGGGGGCGAATTCGATCGACACGCGCACAGTCTGACACGCCGGCCCGAGGCGCTGCGCACACCGTGACGTGTCGTTTCGCGGACAGCGCGCGAATCTGGCAGAATAGTGGGTCGGACGGCTGCTCGACCCTCTATCCAGCATCCGTCACCCCTTCAGAGCTTCCGCCGGATGTGCACCCCACTCTCCAGGCGACCGGTTCATCTTTCTTTCCACACCATTCAGGAGAATCGTGGCTGTCAAGATCCGTCTCAAGCGCATGGGCAAGATCCGTGCACCGCACTACCGCATCGTCGTCGCCGACTCGCGCACCAAGCGCGACGGCCGCGTGATCGAGGAGATCGGCAAGTACCACCCCACCGAGCACCCCTCGTTCATCGAGGTCGACTCCGACCGCGCGCAGTACTGGCTGTCCGTCGGCGCGCAGCCGACCGAGCAGGTCGCCGCGCTGCTGAAGCTCACCGGTGACTGGGGCAAGTTCAAGGGCGACAAGGACGCGAAGTCCACCGTCCAGGTCGCTGAGCCGAAGGCTGCTTTCGAGGTCGACGCGGCCAAGAAGTCGGTCGTCAAGCCC
Organism: Microbacterium sp.; assembly: GCF_032084865.1. Taxonomy (GTDB): domain Bacteria; phylum Actinomycetota; class Actinomycetes; order Actinomycetales; family Microbacteriaceae; genus Microbacterium. The sequence goes on along the minus strand of NZ_DAMDLU010000056.1, from coordinate 7,275 downwards.
AAGGTCGAGAAGAAGGCCGAGGAGGCCCCGGCCGACGCTCCCGCCGCCGACGCGGAGGCCGCTGAGGCTCCCGCCGCCGACGCAGAGTAATCCGCTGTGCTCGCCGCCGCGCTCGAACACGTCGTCAAGGGGATCGTCGATCACCCGGACGATGTCCGCATCACCGCATCCGCGTCGCCCCGGGGCGACCTCCTCGAGGTGCACGTGCACCCGGATGACCGTGGTCGCGTGATCGGGCGCGGCGGCCGCACCGCCAAGGCGCTGCGCACGCTCATCTCCGCCCTCGCCGACGGACGCCGCGTCCGCGTCGACGTCGCGGACGACTGACGTGGCCGCCGAGAAGAACCAGCTTCGCGTCGGCCGCCTGCTCAAGGCGCACGGACTCAAGGGCGCGTTGAAGCTCGAGCTGTACACCGACAACCCCGAGCGACGCTTCGTACCGGGGGCCGAATTCACGCTGCAGGTGCCTGAGGCATCCAGCTGGCACGGCAAGACCGTCACGATCCGCGAGTACCGCGTGATGAACGGCAACTCGGTCGTCTTCCTCGACGGCGTCGACGACCGCACCGCGGCGGAGTCGCTCGTGCGGGCGATCCTCTGGATGGACGAGGACGACGAGGCCGAGGACGACGCGTGGTACGCGCACCAGCTCGTCGGTCTCGACGTGGTGCGCGACGACGTCGTCGTCGGGCGCGTCGCGCGGGTCGAGCACCTCCCTGCGCAGGACCTCCTGATCGTCAAGACCGAGTCGGGCGAGGTCATGGTCCCCTTCGTCGAAGCCATCGTGCCGACCGTCGATGTCGCCGCCGGTCGTGTCGTCGTCACGCCGCCGCCGGGGCTCTTCGAGGAGCTTCCGGCAGCAGACGCGGGCGACGACGCGCCATCCGAGTGAGCGACGGCGTCCACCGATGAGAATCGACGTCGTCTCGATCTTCCCGTCGTACTTCGACGGTCTCGCGCTCTCCCTGCTCGGGAAGGCTCGTGACTCGGGCATCCTGGATCTCCACGTCCACGACCTGCGGGACCGGACCTCCGACCGGCATCGGACAGTCGACGACACGCCTTACGGCGGCGGCGCCGGCATGGTGATGAAGCCCGAGCCCTGGGGCCTCGCCCTCGACCAGCTCTCCGGTTCGGAAAGTGGGTCCCTGAATCTGTCGAAGGGCCGGCCGACCATCATCTTCCCCTCGCCCGCGGGCGAGGTCTTCACGCAGGGCACCGCCCGCGACCTGTCGACTCGTGAGCACCTGATCTTCGGCTGCGGGCGCTACGAGGGCATCGATGAGCGCGTCTTCGAGTACGCGGCCCAACTCGGCGAAGTGCGTCTGATCAGCCTCGGCGACTACGTGCTGAACGGGGGAGAGGTCGCCGTGATGGCGATGGTGGAGGCGATCGGGCGGCTCATCCCCGGCGTGGTCGGCAACCCCGAGAGCCTGGTCGAGGAGTCGCACGAGGACGGTCTGCTGGAGTACCCGTCCTACACGAAGCCGTCGGTGTGGCGCGACCGCGAGGTGCCGCCGATCCTGCTCAGCGGCAACCACGGCGCGATCGCCGCCTGGCGCCACGAGCAGCAGCTCGAGCGCACCCGCGCACGCCGTCCTGACCTGCTCTCCGACTGACCGCGCCGGCCGTCAGCGCCCTGACGTGACCGGCACCTCGTCCGTGGCCGTGTCACCCGGCCCCGAGGCGGAGTCGCCGCTTCGCTTCGCTCGCAGCGAGCGGATGCGGATGGCCGCGAGGGCGACGATCGTCACCGCCACGACCACGATGACGACGTTCTGAGCCACGTCCACGTACTGCTCGACGATGTGCCATCCCGAGCCGAGGAACCAGCCGCAGAGGATGAACGCGGTGTTCCAGATCAGGCTGCCGGCCGTCGTCAGCGCACCGAAGCGCCACAGCGGCATGCGCGCGACACCGGCCGGTATCGAGATGAGGCTGCGGAAGATCGGGATGAACCTGCCGAAGAAGACGGCCTTCCCGCCGTGGCGGTGGAACCACGCCACCGTGCGGTCGACGTCGGAGACGTCGACGAGGGGAAGACGATCCGCGATGCGTCGCAGACGCTCCAAGCCCAGCCAGGCGCCCAGGCCGTACAGGGCGAGCGCCCCCACCAGCGATCCGAGGGTGGTCCACACGACGGCCTCCCACAGGCCGAAGGCGCCGTCGTGCGCGGCGATCCCCGCCATCGGGAGGATCGCCTCACTCGGCAGCGGCGGGAACAGGTTCTCGAGCGCGATCGCGACGCCGGCGCCGACCGGACCGATGATGTCCATCAGGCTGATCACCGCGTCGATGAGTGAGCCGAGCCAGGAGGTGTCGGTCGTGGAGGTCGTCATCGTGCGGCGTATCCCTCGGGGTCGTCGGGCGGTGTCGGATGCGAGTCTAGGCAGGGCGCGTGCGAGAGTTCTGGGAGCGTCCGGGTGGCGTCGAGCCGCCCGGTGTCAGTCGACGCCGAGGAATCCGCGGTCCGTCAGCACGATCGGGCCGTCCTTCGTGACGGCGACGGTGTGCTCGGAGTGCGAGCCTCGTGATCCGTCGGCGCTGCGCAGGGTCCAGCCGTCATCGTCCGTCACGAGTTCGTCGGTCGTGGCGAGGAACCACGGCTCGAGCGCGAAGACGAGGCCCTCGCGCAGCGGGAATCCGCGCCCGGCACGGCCGTCGTTCGGCACGTGCGGGTCGCCGTGCATGATGCGTCCGACGCCGTGGCCGCCGAAGTCGGTGTTGATCGAGTAGCCCTCGCCGTGCGCGACGGCGGCGATGGATGCCGAGATGTCGCCGATCCGGTTGCCGACGACGGCGGCGGCGATGGCCGCGTCGAGAGCGCGCTCGGTGGTGTCGATGAGACGCAGATCCTCGTCGCGAGGCGTGCCGACGACGAACGAGACGGCAGAGTCGGCAACCCAGCCGTCGACCGACACCGCGAAGTCGAGCGAGACGAGGTCGCCGTCGCGCAGCGTGTAGTCGTGCGGGAGTCCGTGCAGCACGGCGTCGTTCACCGAGGTGCAGATGACCTTGCCGAACGGACCGCGACCGAACGACGGGGCGTAGTCGATGTAGCAGGACTCGGCACCGGCTCGGCGGATCAGGTCATGCGCTCTGGCGTCGATGGCGAGCAGGTTCGTCCCCACCTTCGTCTCATCGCGCAGGGTCGCCAGGGTCTCGGCGACGAAGCGGCCGGCGGCGCGCATCTCGTCGATCTCGGCGGGGGTGCGCAGTTCGATCATGGGGGTTCCTCTCGTCAGCATCCATTCTCTCCGATGCGCACCCCGCCGATGCCCACAGCGAACACCCGGCCGCAGCGGTGGGCGTGCACGTACCATCGGAGCATGGATCTGCGACGGCTGATGTTCCGCTGGCTGCTGCCGGCATCGCTCGCCCTTCCGGCGTGGATGCTGATCGGCTGGGCGATCTTCGGGCAGAGCGGCTGGGGGCTGCTCTGGGTGCTGCTGATGGCGATTCCCGGCGTCCTCATCGCCCAGCTCGTGCTGACGCTGCTGACGCGCTCGCGTCCGTCGGTGCGCGCCGAGCGCGCCGTGTCGTGGCTCGATGTCGCCGGCTTCGGGGTGTGGCACGTCCTGACCATCCTCGTCGGCTTCTTCATCGATGGCGCCTTCCCCTGGCTGCTCACGGCCGCCATCGTCGCAGCGGTCGCGCTCTTCTGGATGCAGCTCTGGCAGCTCTGGAACGAGGCCCGCGATGCCGGAGCGCGGCTGCGCGAGACGTTGACGTGGTCGACGATCGCCCCGCAGCAGCGCGGCGATCGTGCCGGGAGTGAGCCGGGCGTCGTCATCATCAAGGAGTCTCGTCACCGGGAGTTCTGACGGAGCCGCCCGAGTGGCGCAGGGGCGCGGTTCATGGCAGAATAGCTGTTTGTGCCGTGATCCGGTTCTGCCTCAGGGGAACCCGCGGACGCCTCGCGCGCCGCTCGGCACACACCCGTTCTCATCCCTTTGATTCATGCACCCGACCTGTGGCGAGTGCAGAGAGAGACGATCATGCAGATCCTCGACTTCGTCGACGCGGCTTCGCTCCGTTCCGACATTCCCGTCTTCCACCCCGGTGACACCGTCAAGGTGCACGTGAACATCACCGAAGGTGCGCGTTCGCGTGTCCAGGTGTTCCAGGGTGTCGTCATCGGCCGCCAGGGCGATGGCGTGCGCGAGACCTTCACGGTCCGCAAGATCAGCTTCCAGGTGGGCGTCGAGCGCACCTTCCCGGTGCACTCGCCGGTGATCGACCACATCGAGGTCGTCACCCGTGGTGACGTCCGTCGCGCGAAGCTGTACTACCTGCGCAACCTGCGCGGCAAGAAGGCCAAGATCAAGGAGAAGCGCGAGAACTGACTCGTCGCATCCTTGCACCAGAACCCCGGGACACTCGTCCCGGGGTTCTGTCGTTCGGTCGCGGGTGTGCGACCCTTGTACTGCCGCGTGCGCGGTGAGCCGATGAAGAGGAACCACATGACATCCGATGCCCCCGCGGCAGTCCAGCCACCGCAGCGGCGCCGGGGCGCATTGGTCTTCCTGCGCGATGTGCTGGTCATCATCCTCATTGCGGCGCTGGTGTCGTTCGTGGTCAAGACCTTCGTCGTGCGCTCGTTCTACATCCCGTCGGGATCGATGGAGCGCACCCTGCTCGTCGACGACCGCATCCTCGTCGACGAGCTCACCCCCCGCTGGAGCGGATACGACCGCGGTGACGTCGTCGTGTTCAAGGATCCGGGCGGCTGGCTGCCGACGGCGCCGCGGACCCCGGCACGGCCCCCGCTTGTCGAGGCGGCCGACTGGGCGCTCACCTTCGTGGGCATCTCGACCACCGACGCCCAGGACCATCTGGTCAAGCGCGTGATCGGCATGCCCGGCGATCACGTGGTCTGCTGCAACGCGCTCGGGCAGGTCACCGTGAACGGCTCGCCGATCAACGAGCTCACGTACCTCAACCTTCCCCAGGGCGACACGGCCGCCTCGAACACCGACTTCGACGTCACCGTGCCGGAGGACCGCATCTGGGTGATGGGCGACAACCGCGACCGCTCCCAGGACTCCCGGGCGCACCAGGATCTGCCCGGCGGCGGCTTCGTGCCGCTCGAGAACGTCGTGGGCCGCGCCTTCCTCACCACCTGGCCGCTCGACAGATTCGGGCCCATCGACACGCACGACGACGTGTTCCGCGCCGTGCCCGCCCCCGAATGAGCGTGATCGCACCGACGCTCACGCTCGAGCGGCGGCTGCTCAAGGAGTTCGACCTCATCATCGCGCTGGACGAGGTCGGCAGGGGAGCGCTCGCGGGTCCCGTCGCCGTCGGGGCGGCGGTGATTGATGCCCCAGGCGCCCGCCGCCGTGTGCTCGACGGGCTGCGGGATTCGAAGATGATCACCGAGAAGCGCCGACCCGAGATGGCCGAGCGCGCCAGCAGGTGGGTGCCGTTGTCGGCCGTGGGCTGGTCGAGCGCCGCCGAGATCGACGAGGTCGGCATCATGCGCGCCCTCGGCCTCGCGGCGTCGCGCGCGGTGCAGGCGGTCGTCGATGCCGGCGCGAGCCTGGAGCGCACCCTCGTGATCCTGGACGGCAACCACGACTACGTCTCCCGCGTGCACCCCACGCCGCTCAACGTGCGCACGATCATCAAGGGCGACCGCGACTGCGCGTCGGTGTCGGCGGCATCCGTCATCGCGAAGGTCGCGCGCGACGCGCACATGACCGCGCTGCACCCCGAGCATCCCGATTATCAATGGGAGCGCAACAAGGGCTACGCGAGTCCGGAGCACCGGCAGGCGATCCGCGAGAGAGGCCTGTCGCCGCTGCACCGATCATCGTGGGCGATCGCAGACGCGCCGACGCTGTTCTGAGGAGTCCGCATCAGGGCTCGTGTGCTCATAGGATGGAGGCATCATGGATGAGGATGCCTTCGACGACTACGATCGCGAGCTCGAGCTCGCGCTGTTCCGCGAGTACCGCGACGTCGTCGGCCAGTTCCAGTACGTCGTCGAGACCGAGCGCCGGTTCTACCTCGCCAACGAGGTCAACGTCGTCCGCCGCGACACCGAGCACGACTTCTACTTCGAGATCTCGATGAGCGACGTCTGGGTGTGGGACATCTACCGCGCCGATCGCTTCGTCAAGGCCGTGCGGGTCCTGACCTTCAAGGACGTCAACGTCGAAGAGCTGCAGCGCCGCGAGTTCGAGCTGCCCGAGGAGCTGTCGCTCGACGGCAAGTGACCTCCGTCCCCAGTCGGGGGAAGTCGACGGGTTCTCCACAATCACTGTGAATGCCGGGCCCCCGCGTCGGCGCCGCGCCGCAAGCTGTCGTCATGGCAGCGAAAGACGACTTCGGGCGAGCGGGCGAAGAGCGGGCGGCGCAGCACCTGAGCGCCTGCGGCTACGAGATCCTCGAGCGCAACTGGCGGTGCGCGCAGGGCGAGATCGACATCGTCGCCACCCGAGAGCGTCTTCTCTGCATGATCGAGGTGAAGACGCGTCGCTCCGAGCGCTTCGGGCATCCGTTCGAGGCGATCGACGAACGCAAGCATCAGCGGCTCTGGCGGCTCGCGTTCGCGTGGGCTGAAGCCCATCCTGAGCTGTCGACGGGGCGGCGCATCAGGCTCGAGATCATCGGGCTCACGGGCCCGGATGCCCGTGACGCACGGCTCGAGCACCTCGAGGACCTGCGATGAGCACGGCGCGCACATGGGCGGTCGCATTGACCGGAGTGGACGGGCACATGGTCGAGGTGGAAGCCGATCTCAGCAACCAGACCCCGGGCTTCCAGATCATCGGCCTGCCGGACAAGGCGCTCGGTGAGGCCGCGCAGCGCGTCCGGAACGCGTGCGTGAACGCGGGACTCGACTTCCCTCGGCGGCGTCTGACCGTGAATCTGTCGCCCGCCAACCTGCCGAAGGCGGGAAGCGGCTTCGATCTGAGCGTCGCCGTGGCGACCCTCGCGACCGGGGGCGCGCTGCGCCGGGAATCCGTCCGCTCGACCGTGCACATCGGCGAGCTCGGCCTCGACGGTCGACTGCGGCCCGTGCCCGGCGTGCTGCCGGCGGTCTATGCGGCCGCGCGCGCCGGGTTCACTCGCGTGATCGTCCCGCATGCCAATGCGACCGAAGCCCGGCTCGTGCCGGGCGTCGAGGTGCACGCAGCCGTGTCCCTCGCCGAGGTCGCGGTGGCGCACGGCGCTGACGTCGAGGTCGACGATGCCGAACCCGTCGTTCTCGCGGTCCGTGCCGAGCCCGCAGACGAGAGCGTGGATCTCGCTGATGTGATCGGCCAG
>NZ_DAMDLU010000055.1:0-17799 GCF_032084865.1 Microbacterium sp. | reverse complement strand
AGCAGCCACGTCAGGTCGGCGTCGATGTCGAGGCCGGGAAGGGTCTCCTCGCCCGCCCGCAGCCGGCCGACGATGCCGGCCTGCTCGGGCGTGGCGATCGAGTTGGCGAACGCGGTCACGAGCTGCAGCTGGCTGTCGCTGCCGGCCTCGGCGTGCTGCGCGAGTGTCCACAGGCCGTCGGCGATCCGCTCGCGGGCGGCAGCGCGCGATTCGGGGGCGACGTAGATGTTCGCCGCGAGCTGCAGCTGCGCGAGCGTCGTGCGCACCGTCGTCGATTCGGTCTCGTGGCCGATGTTGCCGAGCACGAGGTCGATGTAGTCGGAGGCGGCGGTCTCGGCATCCCGGGTCTGGTCCCACGCCGCACCCCACACGAGCGAGCGCGCGAGGGGGTCGGAGATGTCGGACAGGTGCGCGATGGCCGTCTCCAGCGAGCGCTCGTCGAGGCGGATCTTCGCGTACGCGAGGTCGTTGTCGTTGAGCAGCACCATGTCGGGACGCTCGAGGCCCTGCAGCTCCGGTATCTCGGTGCGGTCGCCATCGACGTCGACCTCGACGTAGTGCGTGCGCACGAGCTCGGACCGACCGGCCGACTCGCTGAGATCGTAGAACCCGATGCCCAGGCGGTGCGGGCGGATCGTCGGGTAGTCGGCCGGAGCCGTCTGCGTCACCGCGAAGCGGGTGATGACCCCCGCGGCGTCGTCGACGATGACCGGTGCCAGCGTGTTGACGCCCGCCGTCTCGAGCCACTTCTTCGCCCAGGTGGTCAGGTCGCGACCACTGGTGGCCTCGAGCTCGGTGAGCAGGTCGCTCAGCTCGGTGTTGCCCCAGGCGTGCTTCTGGAAATACTGGCCGACACCGGCGAAGAACGCGTCGATGCCGACCCAGGCGGTCAGCTGCTTGAGCACCGAGCCGCCCTTGGCGTACGTGATGCCGTCGAAGTTCACCATCACGTCTTCGAGGTCGTTGATCTCGGCGACGATCGGATGCGTCGAGGGCAGCTGATCCTGGCGGTACGCCCAGGTCTTCTCCATCGCGTTGAAAGTCGTCCAGGCGGCCTTCCACTCGGTTGCCTCGGCGGTGGCGATCGTGGATGCCCACTCGGCGAACGACTCGTTCAGCCACAGGTCGTTCCACCACTTCATGGTGACGAGATCGCCGAACCACATATGCGCGAGCTCGTGCAGGATCGTGACGACGCGGCGCTCCTTGACGGCGTCGGTCACCTTGCTGCGGAACACGTACGTCTCGGTGAAGGTCACCGCTCCGGCGTTCTCCATGGCGCCCGCATTGAACTCGGGCACGAACAGCTGGTCGTACTTCTCGAACGGGTAGGGCACGCCGAACTTCGCCTCGAAGTACTCGAAGCCCTGGCGGGTCTTGTCGAAGATGTAGTCCGCGTCGAGGTGCTGCCACAGGCTCCTGCGGCCGTAGACGCCGAGCGGGATGACCCGGCCCGACGAGCTGGTCAGCTCGGAGAAGGTGGCCTCGTAAGGGCCCGCGACGAGCGCGGTGATGTACGACGAGATGCGCGGGGTGGGGGAGAAGCCCCAGGTCGCCACGCCCTCGGAGCCGGACGACGCGTCGTGCACGATCGGCTCGGGGGTGGGGGAGTTGGAGACGACCTTCCACGCCGAGGGCGCGGTCACGGTGAACTGGAACGTCGCCTTGAGGTCGGGCTGCTCGAACACGGCGAACACGCGGCGGGAGTCCGGCACCTCGAACTGCGAGTAGAGGTAGACCTCGCCGTCGACGGGGTCGACGAACCTGTGCAGCCCCTCGCCGGTGTTGGTGTAGAGGCAGTCCGCATCGACGATGAGGACGTTCTCGGCCTGCAGGTCGTCGAGCGCGATGCGCGAGTCGTCGAAAGCGGTGCTCGGATCGACCTGCTCGCCGTTGAGCGTGATCTCCCGGACATCGCGCGCGATGAGGTCGATGAAGGTGGACGCGCCGGGCGTCGCGGTGAAGCGGACCACACTGCGCGAGCCGAACACCTCCGCACCCTTGGTCAGGTCGAGCGAGATCTCGTACGACTGCGTGTCGATGACGGCACGGCGCTCCTGCGCTTCGATACGTGTGAGGTTTTCTCCAGGCACAGCTGATTTCTCCCATTGGTGGAGGGGACGTCGTGGTGCGTCGACGCTGCTGGCGCCGACGGCAACCATGACAGCCTACGCCAGCCCCGCACGCAGGTGCAGACCTCGATGCTGGCTCATAGACAGTCGGTGACAGGATGTAGCGCGTGAGCTCCTCAGAGAAGATCGTCGTCCCGCACGCCTCGCCGGCCGCATCGACCGGCTCCGCACACGTCGAGGTCCCCGTCGCCTACGACGGCATCCTGCTCGCCGGTTTCGGCGGTCCCGAGGGCCAGGACGACGTCATCCCGTTCCTGCGCAATGTGACCCGCGGGCGCGGCATCCCGGATGAACGGCTCGAGGACGTCTCGCACCACTACCGTCACTTCGGCGGCGTCAGCCCGATCAATGCGCAGAACCGCGCGCTGAAGGCGGCGCTCGAGGCCGAGCTCGCGGCGCGATCGATCGAGCTGCCCGTGTACTGGGGCAACCGCAACTGGGCGCCGTACCTCGAGGATGCCGTGGCCGAGGCCGTCTCGGACGAGCACACCACCCTGCTGGCGTTCGCGACCAGCGCGTACAGCTCGTTCTCGAGCTGCCGGCAGTACCGCGAGGACTTCGCGCGCGTCCTCGACGGCACCGAGTACGACGGCCTCGTCACCATCGACAAGATCCGTCCGTTCTTCGATCACCCCGGCTTCGTGCAGGCGTTCGTCGAGGGAGTGCACGACGCCGTGCGACAGCGCCTCGAGGAGGGGTTCGCGGCCGATCAGATCCAGGTGCTGTTCTCCACCCACAGCATCCCGATGGACGACGCCGTGCGCTCGGGCCCTCGCGACATCGACTGGGGCGAGGGCGGCGCGTACGCCGTGCAGCATGAGGCGGTCAGTGCGTGGGTGATGGCGCGGGTCGCCGAACTGACACCCGCCGCCGCAGACGTGCCGTGGGAGCTCGTGTACCAGTCCCGTTCAGGCCCCGCGTCGCAGCTGTGGCTCGAACCCGACGTCTGCGACGTCATCGGCGAGCTGCCCGAGCGCGGACGACGTGCCGTGATCGTCGTCCCGGTCGGCTTCATGAGCGACCACATGGAGGTTCTCTGGGATCTCGACACCGAGGCGAAGGAGGCTGCGGAGGACGCGGGGCTCGCCTTCGCGCGCACGCCCACCCCCGGTGTCTCACCGGCCTTCGTCGCGGGCATCGTCGATCTCGTGCAGGAGCGACTGGAGGGCCGGCCCGCCGCCGACCGAGCCCACGTGACCGACCTCGGACCGTGGTTCGACGTGTGCCGTCCCGGATGCTGCGAGAACATCCGCGCCGGCTTCAAGCCCGCGGCAGCGGGCATCGCCCCCTGATCCCCGCGCCCCACTCGAGACATCGCTTCGCGCTGTGTTGAGCCTCCGGGGCGCGTGGCCCCCTTGCCAGGTGCCCTTCACGTCGAAATAGGATTCCCTCATGCGCATCCACATCGCCACCGATCACGCTGGACTCGACTTCTCGACCCGCCTGCAGCAGCACCTGCGCGACGCCGGACACGAGGTCATCGATCATGGCCCCGTGGAGTACGACGCGCTCGACGACTACCCCGCGTTCTGCATCCGCGCGGCGCAGGCCGTGGTCGCCGATCAGCACGCCGGCGTCGAGGCGCTCGGCGTCGTGTTCGGCGGATCGGGCAACGGGGAGCAGATCGCCGCGAACAAGGTCGCAGGGATCCGTGCAGCCCTGGTGTGGAACCTCTCGACAGCCGAGCTCGCGCGCGAGCACAACGACGCGAACGTGATCTCGATCGGCGCTCGCCAGCACAGCTTCGACGAGGTCAGCTCGTTCATCGACCGTTTCATCGCGACGCCGTTCTCGGGGGACGAGCGTCACGTGCGGCGCATCGGTCAGATCGCCGACTTCGAGAACGACGGGTCGCTGCTTCCCGACCCGCGTCAGGAGGGTGTCGGCTCCGCCGACGGGCGGGCCTGACATGCCCGAGGGGCATTCCGTCCACCGCATCGCCCGGCAGTTCGCGCGCAACTTCACCGGTCGGCCCGTCGCAGCGTCGAGCCCGCAGGGGCGCTTCGCCGAGGGGGCCGCGGTGCTCGACGGCCGTGAGATGGTGCAGGCGATGGCGGTCGGCAAGCAGATGTTCCTCGAGTTCGAGGATGCCGTCTGGCTGCGCGTGCACCTCGGTCTGTACGGCGCATGGGACTTCGCCGGCGAGATCGTGGCGGACCCGACCATCGCATCCGCGAACGGACGCATGGGGCAGACCAATCAGCGCGGCACCGACATCGATGAGGCGATCTACGACGACGCCGGCGAGAACTCACTGACCTCGATCGGCGCTCCGCGCAGGTCGCGGGTGCACGTGCGGATGTCGGAGCAGACCCGCGGGCTCGCCGACGAAGGCGACGAATGGCCCCCGCCGGTGGTCGGACAGGTGCGGCTCCGGCTGCTGAACGAGACCACCTGCGCTGATCTGCGCGGGCCGACGGCGTGCGCGCTGCAGACCCCCGACGAGATGCTCGCCACGGTCGCGAAGCTCGGCCCCGATCCGCTGGTCGGCGACCCCGCCGAGGGTGAGGAGCGCTTCGTGCGGACCGTGCGCCGCAAGCCCACCCCGATCGCGCTGCTGCTGATGGACCAGTCGGTGGTCAGCGGCATCGGCAACGTCTACCGCGCCGAGATGCTCTTCCGGGCTCGGCTCGAACCGCACACCCCCGGTCGCGACGTGCCCGAGGAGGTCGTGCGCGCCCTGTGGCACGACTGGGTGCGGCTGCTCTCGATCGGCGTCGAGACCGGCCAGATGATGACCATGGACGGCCTCACCGACGACGCGTACCGCGCGGCCATGGCCAGTCGCGACGACCGCCACTGGGTCTACCACCGCGCGGGACTGCCGTGCCGGGTGTGCGGCACGGAGATCGCCCTGGAGGAGATCGGCGCCCGCAAGCTGTACTGGTGCCCGTCCTGCCAGCGATGATCGCGACCCGCGCGCGATGACCGAACCTGAGTGCGCGCTGTGAATAGGATGGCTGAGTCCGTTCGCAACGTCGCACGACAGGAGACCTCATGGACCTTTCCGCGCTGCAAGGCGTGCTCGAGAACATCAGCTCATGGATCTGGGGGCCGTGGCTCCTCATCCCGCTGCTGCTGGGCACCGGCCTCTACCTCACCATCCGCCTGGGCGGACTGCAGTTCATCCGCCTCGGCGCAGCGCTGCGCCTCGGCCTGTTCACCCGCAAGGACCCCGGTTCCGACGGTGACATCTCGCAGTTCCAAGCGCTGACCACGGCTCTCGCCGCCACGGTGGGCACCGGCAACATCGTCGGCGTCGCCACCGCCATCGGCATCGGCGGCCCCGGCGCGCTGTTCTGGATGTGGGTGACCGGCCTGCTCGGCATGGCGTCGAAGTACTCCGAGGCGTTCCTCGGCGTGCGCTTCCGCACCACCGACTCCGCCGGCGAGAAGAACGGCGGACCGCAGTACTACCTCGAGCGCGGCATCCCGAACCGGTTCGGCAAGTTCCTCGCGATCTTCTTCGCCGTCGCCGCGGTCATCGCCTGCTTCGGCATCGGCAACATGACCCAGGGCAACTCGATCTCGGCCAACCTCGAGAACAGCTTCAACGTGCCCACCTGGGTCACCGGCATCCTGCTCACCGTGTTCGCCCTGCTGGTTCTCGTCGGCGGGATCAAGTCGATCGGACGCGTCACCGCCGGTCTCGTGCCGGTGATGATCATCTTCTACGTGCTGGGCGCCGTCTACATCCTCATCGCCAACATCGGCGGCGTGCCGGCGGCCTTCGCGCAGATCTTCACCGACGCGTTCACCGGCACGAGCGCCGTCGGCGGATTCGCGGGTTCGGCGATCATCATCGCCGTGCAGTACGGCGTCGCACGCGGCATCTTCTCGAACGAGTCGGGCATGGGCTCGGCCGCCATCGCGGCCGCCGCGGCCAAGACCAGTCACCCCGTTCGTCAGGGGCTCGTGTCGATGACGCAGACGTTCATCGACACGATCATCGTCGTCACCTGCACCGGCCTCGTGATCATCACCACCGGGGTGTGGAACATGACAGACCCTGCGACGGGCAAGCAGTTCGACCCCGCTGTGATGACCGGCGAGGCCTTCTCGCACGGACTGCCCGGCGAGTGGGGCCACTACATCGTCACGATCGGTCTCGTGCTGTTCGCCGGCTCCACGATCCTCGGCTGGTCGTACTACGGCGAGCGCAGCATCGAGCGTCTCATCGGGCGCCGGGCGGTGATGCCGTTCCGCGTGATCTTCTCGCTGGTGGTCTTCATCGGATGCACCGTGCAGCTCGGCGTGGTGTGGGCCTTCTCGGACGTGATGAACGGCCTCATGGCGCTGCCGAACCTCATCGGTCTGCTGCTGCTCTCGGGCCTCGTGGCGCGCGAGACGAAGAAGTACCTCGACAACGACCCGAAGCTCACCGCGACACCCGAAGAGGTCAACGCGTTCATGGCCGGTGATAAGGCGTTCGAGGACTGGAAGACCCAGTCGATCCCGGTGGCCAAGACTCCGGTGTGAGATGTCGTTCGGCCGGTCGGTCATAGGCTTGCAGGGTGCGCCAGAACCCCAGCTTCGCCATGACCGACCCGGCCGAACTGCGTCGGGTCGTCGAACGCCATCCGTGGGCGACGATCGTCAGCGCCGCGGACGACGGCCTGGTCGCGTCGCACTACGTGGTGCTGCTGGACGACACCCGTGACGACCTCACCGTCGTCGGCCATGTCGGGCGCCCCGATGACCTCATCCACGGGCTCGGCGACCGTGAGCTGCTCATCTCGTTCCAGGGGCCGCACGGCTACATCTCACCGGGATGGTACGGCGACGTCGCCTCGGTCCCGACCTGGAACTTCGTCTCGGTGCATCTGACCGGTGTGCCCGAGATCCTCTCCGATGCCGAGAATCTGCGGGTGCTGGAGCGGATGGTCGATGTCTTCGAGAATCGGATGCCGAATCCGCGGGGCATGTGGACGCTGCCCAACGACGAGGCGTTCGTGCAGCGCCTGGCAGTGGGCACCGTCGGCTTTCGGCTGACCCCGACGAAGGTCGGCGCGAAGCGCAAGCTCAGCCAGAACAAGCCGCTCGAGACGGTGGACGAGATTCTGGTCGCGCTGGAGGGCAGTGGCGCGTACGCGAACGCCGAGCTTGCGGCCGAGATGCGCCGCGCGCACGAGGTGCGCAGGGAGCGCCAGTCATGACCGCGGCCGGCGAGCACGTCGACGTCATCCGCGCCGTCCGTCTCACCGGACCCGCCGGCGTGCCGTTCGGCGACGATCCGGTCGATCTGCTCATCGAGCGCGGCCGCATCGCCGACATCGCCCCGACGGGGGCGCTTCCCGCCCGCGGGGTCGTGCTCGACGGCGAGGGCGGCCGGGTGATCCCGGGGCTCTGGGACCACCACGTGCACACGGTGCAGTGGGCACTGGACGCCGAACGGGTGCAGCTCGGGGAGGCGCGCAGTGCCGCCGAGGCGGCTCGCATGATGGCATCCGCGGTGCCGCTGGCCGATGAGCGTGTGATCGGCGCGGGCATGCGCGACGCGCTGTGGCCAGACCAGCCGTCGCTGGAGGCCCTCGACGCGGCGTGCGGCGACCGGGCCGCGTACGCCGTCAACATGGACGTGCACAGCGTCTGGCTGAACTCCGCCGCCTTCCGCCGCGAGGGCCTCGCGCCGACCGCGGACGGGATGCTGCGCGAAGAGGACGCGTTCGAGATCTCGCGGCGGCTGAACACCGCCGATGACGCGATGGCGGATGCTGCCGTGCTGCGCGCCGCGGAGCGGGCGGCCGCCCGCGGCATCACGGGGATCGTCGACTTCGACATGGCATGGAACGCTGCTGCATGGCAGCGCAGGTCGGATGCCGGATTCGACGCGCACCGGGTCGAGTTCGCCTTCTACGCGGCGAACCTCGAGCGGGCGGTCGCCGACGGACTGCGCACCGGAGAGCTGCTGGCGGGAACAGACGGGCTGGTGCGCGTGGGTGCGCTCAAGCTCATCACCGACGGGTCGCTCGGCACGCGCACCGCTGCCTGCTCGCACGCTTACGGAGACGATCCGAGCAACTTCGGGACGTTCACGATCGACCCGGACGCCGTGCGCGGGTATCTCACGGTCGCGACGGGTGCGGGGCTCGACGTGGCGGTGCACGCCATCGGGGACCGCGCGGTGGCGTCGGCTCTGGACGCTTTCACCTACACCCAGGCGCGAGGCACGATCGAGCACGCCCAGCTCGTGCGGCATGCGGATCTCGCCCGCTTCGCGCGGCTGGGCGTCGTCGCGAGCGTACAGCCCGAGCACGCGGTCGACGACCGCGACCTGGTGGGCACGCTGTGGCAGCATCAGCAGGCGATCAGTCATCCCGTGGCGTCCCTGCTGGCCGCAGGCGTCCCTGTCCGATTCGGGTCGGATGCCCCTGTGGCACCGCTGGATCCCTGGTTGACGATCGCCGCGGCTGTGCACCGCACCGGCGACCAGCGCGACCCGTGGCACCCCGAGGAGCGCGTGTCGATCGCGGCGGCGCTGCGTGCCAGCAGTCATCACGGCGAGACGGAGCTCGAGATCGGCGGCATCGCCGACCTGGTGCTCTGCGCCGGCGACCCGCTCACCGCGGGCCGCGAGGAACTGCGTCGGATGCCGGTGACCGCCACACTGCTCGGCGGGCGTCTCACTCACCTGGCCTGATGGAGGAAGACGGAACGCCCGACCCCCGATTGTCGGGAGTCGGGCGTCCAGGCGGTGCCCTGTGCCTGTCGAAAGGTCAGGCCGCGATGTGCGAGATGAGGAACCAGCGGTCCTTCTCGAGACCGCGCTGGATCTCGATCGCCACGTCCTGGCTGGTGAGATCGACCTCGTCGAGACCGTCGACGGCGGCCTTGACGTCGACGAGGATGGCGTCGATGTCGCCGATCACGGCCCGGATGAGCTCATCCGACTGCTCGAAGCCCGCCGGCACGGCGGTGCTGCCGGCTCTCTCGGCCACGGTCTGCACCCGGGCGTCGATGGGCAGGCCGAGGGCGACGATGCGCTCCGCGGCCGTGTCGGCGAAGTCTCCGGCGTGCGCCACGATCGTGTCGAGCAGCTCGTGGACGCCGACGAAATTCGCCCCGCGGACGTGCCAGTGAGCCTGCTTGCCGTTGACGGTGAGGGCCTGCAGGCCGTGCACCACGGGGGAGAGGAACTGTGCGGCGGCAGCGGCGACGGTCGGGTCGACAGCGATGCTGGGAACGATCTGGGCCTTGCTCATATGAACCTCCGAGGTATCTGCTTGCACGTCTACTGAGTACAACGGTACTCAGCGCGAACCATTCCGCAAGCAAGCCTAGGCAACGCTTACCGACCCTCACTTCCGCGAAATCACGCGGAAGTGAGGGTAGTCTCACCTTCATGAGCATCGCCGGGAACGCCTCCGTCATCGCCCTCGGAACGCAGGTTCCCCGCATCGCCGCCGGGGCCTTCGTTGCAGACGGGGCGCGCATCGTCGGCGATGTCACTCTGGGTGATGCCGCGAGCGTCTGGTACAACGCGGTGCTGCGCGCGGATTCGGCATCCATCACCGTGGGCGCATGCAGCAATGTGCAGGACAACGCCTCGGTGCACGTCGACCGCGAGCATCCCGTCGTCATCGGCGTCGACGTGTCGATCGGTCACAACGCCGTCGTGCACGGGTGCACGATCGGCGACGGCTCGCTCGTCGGCATGGGAGCCGTCGTGCTCAGCGGCGCGGTGATCGGCGCCGGATGCCTGATCGCCGGCGGCGCTGTCGTGCTGGGCGGAACGCAGGTGCCGGAGGGGTCGCTCGTGGCGGGCGTGCCCGCGAGAGTGCGCAGGCCGCTCACCGACGACGAGCGTCGCGGCCTCATCGCGAACGCCGAGATCTACCTCGACCACACCCGCACGCATGCGGCCGCGCAGACGCGGTAGCCGACGGCTCGGAGGGTAGGCTGGTCGTCTACGGGGCGGTGGCCAAGCTGGTTAAGGCAGTGGGCTCATAACCCAACGATCGTCGGTTCAAGTCCGACCCGCCCCACTCCTGTGCCGTCACTCGCTCAGTCATCGGTGCGGAATCCGGACGTCTTGTGCGCACCGTCGCAGAACGGCTTGATCGACGACAGCCCGCACCGGCACAGCGCGATCGTGCGACGGTGGCGTTCGATCGGTCTACCCGCGGCCGACTGCAGATCGACGTCTCCCCGCACGAGCAGCGGGCCATCGGTGCATGCAATGATCGTCGGCGCGTCGGTCCTCGCGGTCATGTGGTGCTCTCCTCATCGCGGTGAGACCCGAGTCTTCCGCCGGGACGCTGCGGCCGGCAGGGACTTGACTGTCGGCGGCATGCCGTGTCAAGGCCTGTGATCGCGCGTCCGCACCGACCTAGGGTTGTGTCTCGCGCACCGAGGATCCGGTCGAATCCTCGCCTGACGAAGGAGCCCCATGACACTCAGCCTCTCCTCCGATGCGACGGCCGTCGCCATCACGCCGCGTGGCCCGCTCAGCGCCGCCCTGCTCGGGGTGCTCGCGGAGCAGGCCTCCGACCAGGCGGAAAGCCTGCCGCAGCTGGCCCGGGATGCGGTTCTCGTCGAGGACCCGATCACCGATGACGACGTGCAGCTCTCGCTGTTCCTGCTGTACTCCCTGGCATACGGGTCGCTGCCGCAGTTCGGCGCGCACTGGGAGTGGGACGTCTCGCTGCTCACCGCGCGCGCAGCTCTCGAGCGCGCATTCGAAGACGCCGTGCGCGCCGCGGTGCCGCTGCCCGAGCCGCCGGAGCCCACCCGCGAGGCCGTCGCTGCGGCACTGTTCGCCCTGGCGGCTCCGCAGCCCGGGCCGAGTCTGTCGCACTTCGTCAGCCGCAAGGCCGACATCGAGCAGGCGCGCGAGCTGCTCATGCACCGCAGCATCTACACGCTCCGCGAGGCGGATGCGCATTCGTGGGCGATCCCCCGACTCACTGGCCGGGCCAAGGCGGCCCTGATCGAGATCCAGGCCGACGAGTACGGAGGCGGACGGGTGGAACGCATGCACCAGGTGATGTTCGCCGACGCGATGCGCGGCGCCGGCCTCGATGACACCTACGGCGCGTACGTCGACGCCGTGCCGGCGATCACCTTCGCCTCATTCAACCTGATGACGATGTTCGCTCTGAACCGCCGGCTGCGGGGCGCCGTGGTGGGTCACCTGGCTGCCTTCGAGATGACCTCGTCGCTGCCGAGTCGAGCGATCGCCGAAGGACTGAGGCGGATCGGGTTCGGTGACGACGTCGCGGCGTACTACGACGAGCACGTCGAAGCCGATGCGGTGCACGAGCAGATCGCGGCGCGCGACCTGGCCGGCTCGCTGGCCGAGGACTCACCTGAGCTTCTCGACGACATCATCTTCGGAGCCGCGGCCTGCCTCACCGTCGACGGATGGGCGGCGGAGCACATCCTGCACGCATGGGAGGCGGGCCGCAGCTCTCTGCGCATCGAGCGTCAGCCGGCCTGATCGTCCTCGGGCGCCGGCGCGGATCCCTGATCGGCGGTGCCACCCGGATCGGCGGTGTCGCTCTGCGGACCGCCGATGACGCCGATGCCCACCGCTTCGTGGTCGGGCTCGGGGTCGTCCGGATGCTCGACCTTGGGCTCCTCGCCCGGCTCCTTCTCGGTGCTCGGCTCGTCGAGCTCCTCCGTCGTGGGTTCCTCATCGGGCTGCTCGTGGATGTTCGACATCTCAGCTCCTTTCCGCTTCCACGGTGGCCGAGGCGAGACGAGCGGGCAACGGGGTTGACCGGCGGGCGGGCCGAGGTAGCATCGCGCTCGGGCCGGATGCAAGGCCGGTGCTCCATCCGCCCGGATGCGGCATCCTGATCCCATGGCCACAGATGCGCGGGACTCCGATGTGCACCACGACGGTGAGCATCGGGAGGCGACGGCGCTCATCGTGCGTCGTGTCGCGCGAGGGTTCTTCCGCACCTACTGTCCGGATGCGGCGGCCGGGCTGACGTTCTACGCGATCCTCGCGATGTTCCCCGCCCTGATCGCGGCGTTCTCGGTCATCGGCGTGTTCGGTGAGAAGCGCGGTGCGACCGATGCCGTGCTCGACCTGCTGCGTGAGGTCGCTCCGGAAGACATCGTGCAGGCGCTGCGGCAACCCCTGGAGCAGCTCGCATCGACGGCCGGAGCCGGCTGGGTGATCGTGCTGGCGCTCGTGTTCGCGCTGTGGTCGGTCGCCCGGTACGTCACCGCACTCGGCCGCGCGATGAACCGCATCTACGGCGTGCCCGAGGGACGGATGTTCTGGAAGGCGAAACCGGCGCATCTGCTCGTCACGCTGGCCGTGTTCGTGCTCGTCACGATCGCCTGCGCCCTGGCGGCTCTCAGCTGGCCTCTGGCGCAGGCGCTCGGACGATCGCTGGGCGCGGGCGAGGTCGCGCTGACGGTCTGGCGCATCGCCCGCTGGCCCGCCGTCGCCCTGGTCGTCTGCCTGATCGTGGCGATCCTGTACTACTTCGCGCCGAACGTCGACCACCCGCGCTTCCGCCTGATGAGTGTCGGGGCGCTGGTCGCCATCGCCGCCTTCGCGGCGGCATCCGTCGGCTTCGGGTTCTACGTCAGCAACCTCGCCGACTACGACCGGATCTACGGATCGTTCGCAGGAGTCGTGATCTTCCTGCTGTGGCTGTGGATCGGCAACATCGCCCTGCTCGTCGGTGCGCTGTTCGACGCCGAACTCGAGCGCGTACGCGAGCTGCGGCGTGGCGTGCCTGCCGAGCGCGACCTGCAGGTGCCGCTGCGCGACACGACGCGCCTCGAGAAGACCGCCGAGAACGACGTGGCAGACGAGCGGCTCGCACGCCGGCTGCGTCGCTCGCGCCGCTGATCCGGTCAGCGGTCGCCCGGATCGTCGCCGACCAGGCGCGCGAGGGCGAGCGCGTCGTGTGGCGCATGACCGCGGGCGTCGTTGTCGAAGTAGACGAAGACGTCGCGGCCGGCGCCGTGCGACGCCCAGCGGGCGCACCGCTCCGCCCAGTCCTGAAGTTCCTGAGCGGTGTACCCGCTCGCGTACAGCTCAGACGCGCCGTGCAGCCGCACGTAGACGAGGTCCGTGTCGCCGGGCTCGAATCGGGGCCATCTGCCGGCCGTGTCTGCAACGGTGAGAGCGACGCCGTGCCGGTTCAGGATCTCCGCCAGGCGCGGATCGTCGAAGGTGGCCGAGCGCGGCTCGAGCGCGTAGCGCAGCGGACGATCCGCGACATCCTCAAGCCATGTGCGGTCGCGCATCCGTGCGTCATGCCGCGAGCCGAGGGCTTTCGCCTCGGCTGTGCTGCGCGGCAGGCCGGCGAGGAAGGCGTCGAGGACATCAGGGTCGAACTCCTGCCGCTCCGGCAGCTGCCAGAGGATCGGTCCGAGAGTCGGGCCGAGCGCGAGCACACCCGACGCGAAGAAGTTCGCCAGCGCGGTGGTGGTGTCACGCAGGCGCAGCATGTGCGAGATGTATCGAGACCCCTTGACCGCGAAGGTGAAGTGATCGGGCACTGCGTCGCGCCAGCGCAGGTAGCTCTTCGGGCGCTGCAGCGAGTAGAACGAGCCGTTGAGCTCTACGGTCGAGAAGTGCTCGCCGATGTACGCCAGCTCAGCACGCTGCACCAGGCCGTCCGGATAGAAGTCACCGCGCCACGAGCCGTAGCGCCACCCGGATGTCCCGACGCGGATGCGCGACGACGGGGAGGCGGAGCGATCGGGCGGCGTCATCCCGATGACCATAGGCGCGCGCATGGATCGGCGCGACGGCCTTGACGCGGAACGGGACTGCGGTCACGCTGGGAATCATCGCGGAGGAGGACGAGATGAGCGGTCATCACGACGATCAGAGCACCGAGATCCCCGAGGCGGATGCCCTGGAGCAGCGTCGCGACGCTGTTGAGGAGCCGCACGATCCCGAGCGCACCACGACCCGGCCCCTGCCCGACGGAGTCGGCGCCGACCCGGCGGACGTGATCGATCAGAGCGTCGACGTCCCCGTCGACGACGACGAGCGCGGCGAGACGATCTGACCGCCCGCTCAGCGCACGCGGCGGTCGTGCGCGAGATCGATCAGGCGGGGAAGCACGTCGCCGGCGCGCAGGCCGTTGTGCTCGTGCTCGCTGGTCACCCAGGTGCGCACCCCGGGCAGCAGCCGGGCGGTCTCCATTGAGAACTCGTACGGCACGTACACGTCGTTGACGTAGACGGCGGCGGCGCCGACGGCTCCGGAGGCCTGCACCGCGCCCGCGTCGTAGATCCGCGGCCACTCGTGCTCCGCCAGCGCGACCGCGACGTCGCGCCACGGGCGCAACGCCGGAACCGTCTCCGCCCAGCCGCGGCGGATGTGCTCGCCGGTGAAGAGCGTCGGATCGGCGGCGAAGTCCGCCGGCTCCATGCGCTCCGCCGACCAGCGCGTGGTGTGGCCCGACGCGTAGCTCGACTCGTGGAACACGAAGTAGAGCGGGTTGCGCCCGCCGTACGGCATCGCCGCGGCCAGGTCGTGGCGGAAGGCGTTCGAGGCGGGATCCAGCTCGAGCAGTGACCAGAGCGCCTGCCAGCCGTCATTCGTGCCCAGAGCGGAGCCTGCCGAGCGCAGCCTCGACAGCGAGACCACCTCGCCGTCGGGCAGAGTGAGATCGCCCGCGAGCGCGAGGTCGGCGAGCCGGCGCATCCGGTCGCGATGCTCGGGAAAGCGCCGGTAGTAGCGCTCGGAGGCGTCGCGCATCTTGTCGTAGCAGAGCGCGTACACCTCGTCGGGGGAGCGGTCGAGCGTGCTCAGACCGCCCGTGATGTACACCCGCTCGAGCGATGACGCATCGGTAGACAGGTAGGCGAGGGTCGTGAACCCACCGAACGACTGCCCGAGCACATTCCAGCGCTCCGCGCCGAGATGCTCGCGGAACGCCTCGCAGTCGCGCACGATGGCATCCGCCCGCAGATGCGTGAGATGCTCGGCGACCGCCTCGGCGCCGCGTGCCAGATCCCCGTCTCCGACCGGCGTCGAGCGCCCCGTGCCGCGCTGATCGAGCAGCACGACGCGGTGCTCGGCGAGAGCGGCATCCAGCCACGACGGAGCGGACGGGGAGTGGAACGGCCGGGGTGCCTCGTGGCCCGGCCCGCCCTGCAGGAACACCAGATAGGGCAGATCCTCGCCGCCGTCACGGCTGACGACGGCTGCGAAGACGTCGATCGTGCGCGTGTCAGCGGCATCGCCCCACACCAGGGGCAGGGTGAGCGTGTGCTCTTCGACGGTGAGGTCCTGCATGCGCCGG
This sequence comes from Microbacterium sp., assembly GCF_032084865.1. Classification (GTDB taxonomy): domain Bacteria; phylum Actinomycetota; class Actinomycetes; order Actinomycetales; family Microbacteriaceae; genus Microbacterium. Next base: position 2,438 of record NZ_DAMDLU010000055.1, on the reverse strand, counting down.
ACAGTGGTCTTGGCTGTGGTGGACGTGGTCATCACATCACGTTCCCTATGTACGAGTACTTCACGAACACCTCGGCGGCGATGCCGGACTCCTCCAGAACGCCCTGCAGGGCCGTCATCATGTAATGCGAATCCCAGCCCATGTAGAGGAAGTGCGATTCGTCGAACTCATCCCACTGGCCCTTCCAGGCCATCTCGCCGTACAGCGGGCCGCCGTGCTTCTCGCTGTACGAGAGCGCGGCGAGACGGTCATCGGTCCACGCGCGACGGAAGATGCGGTTGAACAGCGCGCGGACGTCCTTGATCTCCCAGTGCTCACCGCGGTACTCGCAGTAGTCGAACTCGCGATCCCATCCGGCGGGCCAGCCGCGCCGGCGCACCGCATCGAGCACGGGCGTGAGTCCGTCGTCGTCGATCTCGCCCACATCCGGCCGGGGCCAGATCCGCAGCAGCTCCGCGGTCAGCCGCACCGTGCGGGCGGCTATGGCCGCCGTGTTCCATGCCGGGATCTGCGCCAGCTCCCTCGTGGCCGAGACGGCGCTGCGGGCATAGGCGAGATCGCGCTTCTCGGGGAACGATGCTCCGAAGACCCGCAGGGTGAGCGAGTCCTCGAGCAGGGTGAGGTTGCCGAGCGTCGGAGTCAGCGCACGGTGCGCGTTCTGCTCGTCTTCGCTGTACTCGTTCCACGAACGGGTGCCGTCGCCGCTCCAGGTCGTGGCGGGAACAGGGGGGACGATGGTCTCCACGTCGTAGTCGGACAGGTCGTCGACGCCCTCGATCCGACCGAGCACGTACGCGGGGTGGGGGAGCTCGCCGTACTTCAGCACCGCGCTGACCCGCTCGTCCGACGGCGTGATGCGGCCGATGGCGCGCATCAGGGCGTCGTGACCCTCGCCGCGGGCGCGGCACAGCCGGGCGATGAGACGGTCGGCCGGGAGCCCGACGATCGCGCGGCGCAGGAACAGCGCCTGCACCCACTCCAGCACGTCGATGAGCTGCTCGCGCGGGATGATGCCACGGCGGTGATCGGCGTAGGCGCTCATCACCAGCGGGTACGACGTGCGTCCGAAGGTGTTCAGCAGCTGCAGCTGCAGTCGGAGAGCCGCGTCGGACTCGCGAGAGGGATCGAGCAGGATGCCGTAGATCTCGGCGTACTCGCGCCAGACGGCCGCATCGTCGCGGAGGTGCTCGAGATCGAGCCGGGGGAACGACCGGCGGAACGCGGCATAGACGCCGTGCTCGCCGGCCGCGTCGATCTCGCGCCCGGTCGTCATCACGAGGTAGTGGCGCCAGAAGGCGCCGATCGTCTCGCCCGTGTGCTGCTCGATCGGCAGCCAGAACTCCCGCTCGATCCGCAGCTGCTCGGCGTGCGAGAGGCCCATCAGGATGTAGTTGTGGATCAGTTCGTGATCCCGCAGCGGTCGCCCGGTCGAGTTCAGACTCTCGAAGATCTGCTGAGCGCTGGCCTGCGGCCCGAGGGTGATCGACACGTGCTCGAGACGCTGCAGGCCGCGCCAGATGGCGGGGGCCTCGTCGGCGTGCACCTGGCTGCGGAAGAAGGCGTAGTTGTCGTCGAAGCGCGACTCGCGGTCCGCGTCATCGCGTCGGTCGAGCACCACCGACTCGTAGAGACCGGCCCACTCGTCGTGCGGGCGCAGCTTCGTGCGGGCGGGATCGTCTGCGCGCACGAGCACTCGCTGCAGCTCGGACGCGAATCGCGGGTCGCTGTCGCGGACGGCGTGGTGCAGAGCGGCGATGAGCAGCATGATCGTGGTGATCCGCTGCTGGCCGTCGATGAGGATCAGGTCGTCATCCGCCGCTCCCGCGGCGTCGGGGGCGGCATCCCGGCCCGAGAGGATCGACCCGATGAAGTGCCGGTGACCGTCATCCTCGCCGGCCACCGCCCGGATGTCGGAGAGCAGCTTCTCGCAGCCGCCGATGTCCCACCGGTACTGGCGCTGATAGACCGGGACGACGATGTTCGTCGTCGAAGCGGAGAGCCATTCGATCGTTCCCGTCGCGTGTGCTTCGACATTGGTCGCCGTTGCCATGACTGCGTGATTCCTCCGGATGGCGGGGTGACGAGCCGCCGCATCGAGTCTAGTCCGGGGGGATTTTCTCCGGCCGAGGAGCCGGGGTGCGTTCAGGACCCCGATGTAGGCTTGCCTAAGTAGGGCCTGTTAAAACGTGCTGGCCCATTACGAAAGGACATGACTCAGATCATGGGATACATCAAGTCCGCAGCCCTCGAAGACAAGGGATTCGTCATCCTCGACAGCTACGGCGGGGAGATGGACCCGAAGGAATGGCTCGACATCGAGTATGTCGACTGGAAGTCTTCGGGCGACACCCGCTTCTCGCCTCTCGCCAGCGCTAAGGGCGAGATCGAGTGCAACGGCTTCTGGAACCACAAGCCGCCGCGCACCGACAAGGACGGCG
>NZ_DAMDLU010000054.1:0-18025 GCF_032084865.1 Microbacterium sp. | reverse complement strand
GATGTTCCGCGTTGAGCTCAGCAACGGACACAAGGTGCTCGCCACGATCTCCGGAAAGATGCGGCAGAACTACATCCGCATCATCCCCGAGGACCGCGTGGTCGTGGAGCTCTCGCCCTACGACCTGACCCGCGGTCGGATCGTCTACCGCTACCGCTGATCGGTCGAGAAGTAACGGCCTGCCCTGCGGGGCGGTACGAAGACAGCGAACAGGAAACATCATGAAGGTCAACCCCAGCGTCAAGCCCATCTGCGACCACTGCCGCGTGATCCGTCGTCACGGTCGCGTCATGGTCATCTGCAAGTCGAACCCGCGTCACAAGCAGCGCCAGGGCTGAGCAGGGGTCGGATCGCGTGCTTCGGCATCCGGCCCGGCAACTGAAGAACTGAATATCGAAAACAGGCAGCATCGGATGCCACGGCTCGCCCCTGACGGGCGGTCGCGGCGGACACCTCGGGGCGGAGGCCCGGGACCGGATGCTGCTCCACACCTCCACAACACTCCAGGAGAACCGCATGGCACGTCTTGCCGGCGTTGACATCCCGCGCGACAAGCGCGTGGTGATCGCCCTTACCTACATCTACGGCGTCGGCCGTACCCGCTCCGTCGAGATCCTCAAGGCGACCGACATCGACGAGAGCATCCGCGTGAAGGACCTCAGCGACGACCAGCTCGTCGCCCTCCGCGACTACATCGAAGGCAACTACAAGGTGGAGGGTGACCTGCGCCGCGAGGTCGCCGCAGACATCCGCCGCAAGGTCGAGATCGGCTCCTACGAGGGCATCCGCCACCGTCGTGGTCTCCCGGTCCGCGGTCAGCGCACCAAGACCAACGCCCGTACCCGCAAGGGCCCGAAGCGCACCGTCGCCGGCAAGAAGAAGGCCCGCTAAGCAGCGGCCAGGGACTAGGAGAACACTTTCATGGCTGCACCCAAGGCCGCCGCGCGCAAGCCGCGCCGCAAGGAAAAGAAGAACATCGCGCTGGGCCAGGCCCACATCAAGTCGACGTTCAACAACACCATCGTCTCGATCACCGACCCGTCCGGCGCTGTCATCAGCTGGGCCTCGTCGGGTGGCGTGGGCTTCAAGGGCTCGCGCAAGTCGACGCCGTACGCCGCCGGCATGGCCGCGGAGTCCGCTGCCCGCCAGGCAGCAGAGCACGGCGTCAAGAAGGTCGACGTCTTCGTGAAGGGTCCGGGCTCGGGCCGCGAGACCGCGATCCGCTCGCTGCAGGCCGCCGGCCTCGAGGTGGGGTCCATCCAGGACGTCACGCCTCAGGCGCACAACGGCTGCCGCCCGCCGAAGCGCCGTCGCGTCTGATCTCGCGTATTCGCCTCACTGGGACCCTTCGACAAGCTCACGGACCCAGTGAGGCGGACTCGCCCCCAGACTTTCCACAACTTCAGACCTCACCCCACACATGTCATATAGCGGGCATGTGATCGAAAGGAACACATAGTGCTCATCGCACAGCGTCCCACTCTCACCGAGGAGAAGATCTCCGAGAACCGCAGCCGGTTCGTCATCGAGCCGCTGGAGCCCGGTTTCGGATACACGATCGGCAACGCGCTGCGTCGCAGCCTGCTGTCGTCGATCCCCGGCGCGTCGGTCACCACCATTCGCATCGACGGCGTGCTGCACGAGTTCAGCACGATCCCCGGTGTGAAGGAGGATGTCACCGAGATCATCCTCAACATCAAGCAGCTGGTGGTCTCCAGCGAGCGCGACGAGCCCATCACCGCGTATCTGCGCAAGACGGGTGCCGGCGAGGTCACTGCGGCCGACATCTCCGCCCCGGCGGGTGTCGAGGTGCACAACCCCGACCTGGTCATCGCGACGCTCAACGACACCGCTCGCTTCGAGCTCGAGCTCACCATCGAGCGCGGCCGCGGCTACGTCTCGGCGTCGCAGAACCGCAACGAGTACGCCGAGGCCGGCCAGATCCCGGTCGACTCGATCTACTCGCCGGTGCTCAAGGTCAGCTACCGCGTCGACGCCACCCGTGCGGGTGAGCGCACCGACTTCGACAAGCTCGTGCTGGACGTCGAGACCAAGTCCTCGATCCTCCCGCGCGACGCCGTCGCATCCGCAGCCAAGACCCTCACCGAGCTGTTCGGCCTCGCCCGCGAGCTGAACGTCGAGGCCGAGGGCATCGAGATCGGCCCGGCGCCGGTCGAGGCTGTGCTCTCCAGCGAGCTCTCCATGCCGATCGAGGACCTCGATCTGTCGGTGCGCTCGTACAACTGCCTCAAGCGCGAGGGCATCAACACCGTCTCGGAGCTGGTCGCCCTTTCCGAGACGCAGCTGATGAACATCCGCAATTTCGGACAGAAGTCGGTCGACGAGGTGCGCGACAAGCTCGTCTCGCTCGGTCTGTCGCTGAAGGATTCGGTGCCTGGTTTCGACGGCGCCCACTTCTACAGCGCAGGCGAAGACGAGTCCTTCTGAACCCCGACATCTTTCTGACCAGGAGCTAGACGATTATGCCCAAGCCCACCAAGGGTCCCCGCCTCGGAGGCGGCCCCGCACACGAGCGCCTTCTTCTCGCGAACCTCGCGGCCGCGCTCTTCACCCACAAGTCGATCAAGACGACCGAGACCAAGGCGAAGCGCCTGCGTCCGCTGGCCGAGCGCCTGATCACGCTCGGCAAGCGCGGCGACCTGCACGCGCGTCGTCGTGCTCTCACCGTGCTGCGCTCGAACAAGGACGCCGCGCACATGCTGTTCAACGAGATCGCGCCGCTGGTCGCCGACCGTCAGGGTGGCTACACCCGCATCACGAAGGTCGGCAACCGCAAGGGTGACAACGCCCCCATGGCCGTGATCGAGCTCGTCCTCGAGCCCGTCACCCCGAAGAAGAAGGCTGCGAAGCCGGCCGCCAAGGCCGAGGCCCCCAAGGCTGAGAAGGCCGAGAAGGTCGAGGAGGCTCCCGTCGAGGAGACCACCGAGGCTCCGGTCGAGTCGGCTGAGGAGACCACCGAGGCTCCCGCCGAGGAGAAGGCCGAGTAAGACCTTCCCCCGGATCGAAGAAGCCCGCCGCCCCTCACGGGGTGGCGGGCTTCTTCGTTGCCCCGACCGGATGCCCGCGGCGGGCGCCCTCAGTCGAGCCCGCCCTCCGTCGCCGCGTCGATCATCCGGTACCGGGTGCCGGGGCGGCCCTTCGTCGAGTAGTCCAGCGTGCGCACCGCCCGACCCGTGCTCGCCAGGTGCTCGAGGTAGCGGCGTGCGCTCACCCGCGACATGCCGAGCACGTCGCCGAGCTCGGCGGCCGACGCGTCGGGGTGCTCATCCAGCGCGGTGACGACGCGGTCGAGCGTCTCGGCGCTCAGCCCCTTGGGAAGGCCCATTCGACGACGGAACGCGATGATGGCATCCGCGGCCTCGACCCGGCGCACGACGTCGTGCAGCTCGGTGTGATCGCGCAGCAGCATGGTGGCGTCCACCGCCTCCCCGTCGACCCGCGCACCGGTGCCGCGAGCCACCAGCACGTGGCTGCCGACGATCACCGGATGCCCGGCATCCTCACCGTCGCGCAGCACGGCGAGCAGCTCGTCGTCGAGCACATCCGCCGCCCGCGCGCCGGTGAGATCGCCGACATCCACCCCCAGCAGGCGGGCCGCGGCGTCATTGGCCAGGGTGATCGTGCCCGAGGCGTCGACCGTGATCACGCCCTCGCTCAGGCCGTGCAGCGTCGTCTCCTGGTTGCGCACGAGGGCGGTGATCTCGTGCGGTTCAAGCAGGTGGATGCGTCTGCGGATCACCGACGTCACCCACGCCGAGCCGAAGATGCCCAGGATCACTGCGACCAGCATCGCGCCGATGATCCACGCGAGGTTGCCGGCGAACTCTCCCGTGCCCTGCGATTCCAGGATGCCCACCGAGACCGTGCCGATCACCTCGGAGCCTTTGAAGACCGGTACCTTCACACGCCACGACGGCCCGAGCGTGCCGGTCTGCGTGCCCATGTAGATCTCGCCGGAGAGCGGCACAGACGCGTCGGTCGACACCTTCTGCCCGATCCGCTCGGGATTCGGATGCGAGAAGCGGATGCCGTCGGCGTCGGCCACCACGACATACGTAAGGTCGGATGCGCGACGTATGGTCTCGGCGAGAGGCTGCACGGTCGCCGACGGATCGGCGTCATCGAACGCATCGAGCACGACGGGCATCGACGCGATCGACTGAGCGACCGCCAGCATGCGGTCCTCATACGCATCGCGCACCGTGTGCGCCTGGATGATCCCGGCCATCACGCCTGCGATCAGCGTCACCACCGAGACGATCAGCGCCTGCAGCAGGATCAGCTGCACGCGCAGCGTCATCCTGCCGTGCGTCATCTCCGACGCGCGCATCATCTTCGAGGCCACGAGACCATTCTCCCCGTGCCGATGAGCCGCGGAACCTCCGGGCGCACGGTGTCTGAGACCAATACTTTCGAAAGCCCGACCAATGATTTCGAAAGCAGAGCCTGCTGCGGCACGGTGCATACGGTTGCCAGCGTCCCCACACCGCTCAAGGAGGAGCGCATGAAGAAGTCACGCTCAGCTCTGGTCGCCATCGCCGCAGTCGCGGCACTGGCCCTCGCCGGATGCTCATCGCAGAACGCCGCACCGCAATCCGACTCCGACGCGAAGGGCGACGCATCGTCCTTCACCGACGTGTCGCTCATCGTCCCCGCCGACCCGGGTGGCGGGTGGGATCAGACCGGTCGCGCGATGTCGAAGGTGCTCACCGACGGCGACATCGTCGGATCGGCCCCCGTCACCAACGTCGGCGGTGCCGGCGGCACCGTCGGCCTCGCGCAGCTCGGGAACCAGAAGGACCCGGCGACGCTCATGGTCATGGGCCTGGTGATGGTCGGCGCGATCGAGACGAACGCGTCGAACGTCCGCCTCGAGGACACCACACCCATCGCCCGCCTCACCGACGAGCCTCTCGTGGTCGTCGTGCCGGAGGCCTCGAAGTACAAGACCCTCGAAGACCTCGTCGAGGACATCGTCGACAAGGGCCAGGAGGTCACGGTGACCGGCGGCTCCGCAGGCGGCGCCGACCACATCCTCGCCGGCCTGCTGCTCGAGGAGGCCGGGGTCGACGGCGCCGAGATCCCGTCGAAGCTGAACTACACGCCCAACTCCGGTGGCGGCGAGGCCGTCTCGCTGCTCGTCGGCAACAAGGTCACCGCGGGCATCTCGGGAGTCGGCGAGTTCCTGCAGTACATCGAGGACGGTTCGATGCGCGCCCTCGCCGTCTCGTCGGCGGAGCCGGTCGACGCGCTCCCCGAGGTGCCCACGATCACCGACGCCGGCTACGACGTCGTGCTGACCAACTGGCGCGGTGTGGTGGCCCCCGGTGGCATCTCCGATGCCGAGCGCGACGAACTGGAGCGCATCGTGACCGAGATGCACGAGGACAAGGCGTGGACCTCGGAGCTCGAGACGAAGGGATGGGCGGATGCCTTCCTCGTGGGCTCCGAGTTCGACGCGTTCCTCGACGAGAGCATCGACGACGTCACCGGGACGCTCAAGAACATCGGGCTGATCTGACATGAACGCCCCGATCCTCGGGGCGGCTGAGCGGGCCGAGGGGACTCGGCCCGCTCAGCGGGTTCCCCTCGGTGAACTCGTCTTCGCCCTGCTCATGCTCGCCCTCGGCGCGTTCGCGCTCATCGGGGCCTTCTCGATCCACGTTCCGGTCGGTGTGAAAGTCGGCCCGACGATCTTCCCGATCTTCGTGTCGATCGTGCTGCTCGGCTCTGCCGCAGCCGTACTCGTCTCGGTGCTTCGCGGCAACCGGGCAGAGCTCGAAGACGGCGAGGACATCGACCCCGACGCGAAGACCGACTGGCTCACCCTCGGAAAGATCGTCGGAGCGGTCGTCGCGCACCTCGTGCTCATCGACGTCATCGGATGGGCGCCGGCAGCCGCTCTGCTGTTCGGCATCGTCGCGTGGTCTCTGGGCGCCAGGCGCTGGTGGCTCGCCTTCCTCATCGGCTTGGCGCTGAGCCTCGTCGTGCAGGTCGTCTTCGCCGGGCTGATGGGGCTCTCGCTGCCCTGGGGACCCGCGCTCGGCTGGCTGGGAGGACTGTTCTGATGGACAGCTGGACCCTTCTTCTCGAGGGCTTCGCGACCGCGCTGCAGCCGCAGTATCTCGTGTTCGCGTTCTTCGGTGTGCTGATCGGCACGGCCGTCGGCGTGCTGCCGGGCATCGGCCCGGCGATGACGGTGGCCCTGCTGCTGCCGCTGACCTACACCCTCGACCCGACCGCGTCGCTGATCACCTTCGCGGGCATCTACTACGGCGGGATGTACGGCGGCTCGACCACCAGCATCCTGCTCAACACACCCGGTGAATCCGCCTCGATCGTGACCGCGATCGAGGGCAACCGGATGGCCAAGCTCGGGCGAGGCGCCGCCGCGCTCGCGACAGCGGCGATCGGCTCGTTCATCGCAGGCACGATCGCGACGGTGGGACTCACCCTGCTCGCACCCGTGCTCGCGCAGTTCGCGGTGAATCTCGGCCCGGCCGACTACGTGGCGCTCATCGTCATCGCCTTCGTCACCGTGGGCGCGCTGATCGGCAGCTCCGTGCCGCGCGGCATGACCTCGCTCGGGGTCGGCCTGTTCCTGGGACTGGTCGGCACCGACACGCTCACCGCGCAGCAGCGCTACACGCTGGGGCTGCTGCCGCTGTCAGACGGCATCGATATAGTGCTCGTCGCGGTCGGCTTGTTCGCCGTGGGGGAGACGCTGTACATCGCCGCTCGTCTGCGCCACGGAGCCATCGACGTGATCCCGGTGACGGGCGGGTGGCGCAGCTGGATGACGAAGGACGACTGGAAGCGATCGTGGAAGCCGTGGCTGCGCGGCACCGCGATCGGCTTCCCGATCGGCACCATCCCCGCCGGGGGCGCCGACGTCGCGACCTTCCTCTCGTACGCGACCGAGCGCAAGCTGTCGAAGCGCAAGAGCGAGTTCGGCCGCGGTGCGATCGAGGGCGTCGCCGGCCCCGAGGCGGCGAACAACGCGGCGGCGGCCGGCGTGCTGGTGCCGCTGCTGACGCTGGGGCTGCCGACCACCGCGACGGCGGCGATCATCCTCGTCGCGTTCCAGGCGTACGGCCTGCAGCCGGGGCCGCAGCTGTTTCAGAACCAGCCCGCGCTGGTGTGGGCACTGGTGGCCAGCCTGTACCTCGGCAACGTCATCCTCATCGTGCTCAACCTGCCGCTGGTCGGGATGTGGGTGAAGCTGCTGCAGATCCCGCGCCCGTACCTCTATGCGGGCATCCTGCTGTTCGCCGCCTTCGGAGCGTACGCGCTGAACTTCGCCGTCGTCGACATCCTGATCCTCGTGATCATCGGTGTGCTCGGCTACTTCATGCGGCGCTTCGGGTATCCCGTGGCCCCGCTGGTGGTCGGCATGATCCTCGGTCCGATGGGCGAGGAGTATCTGCGCAAGGCGCTGCAGCTGAGCCAAGGCGACCTGACGACGCTGGTGGCTCAGCCCTTCGCGGCCACCGCCTACGCGGTGCTCGCGGCGCTGGTCGCCGGGGGACTGTGGCTGCGCCGACGTCAGCAGCGCTACGAGCAGGCGCTGACCGAGTCGATCGCCGTGCCGATGAAGGCCGATCAGGAAGTGTGAGCAGGCTGCGCCGCAGCCAGGGGGAGGGCTCGGCTCAGAAGCGCGGGGTCCCCGGGGATAGTCTGAACTGCGTGAACGCAGAGCAGCAGGCCATCGCCCGGGGGCCCCGCGCCTACTTCTCCTTCATCGGCATCGGCCTGACGGCGGGTCTGCTCTCCGGCCTGTTCGGAGTCGGGGGTGGCACGGTGATCGTGCCGCTGCTGGTGCTGCTGCTCAGCTTCGGGCAGCGCATCTCGGCGGGCACCTCGCTGGCAGCCATCGTCCCGACCGCGAGCGTCGGTGTGATCTCGTACGCGATCTCGGGTTCGGTGGCGTGGATCCCCGCGCTCATCCTGGCCGCCGGCGCCGTCGTGGGGGCGCAGATCGGCTCGCGCCTGCTGCCCCGGGTCTCGCAGACCGCGCTGCGCTGGGGGTTCGTCGCCTTCCTGCTCGTCGTGATCGTGAGTCTGTTCGTCGTCATCCCCTCACGCGCCGCCGAGTTCGAGCTCGGCTGGCTCAACGGCGTGGCGCTGGTCGCGGTCGGGGTGGTCACCGGTGTCATCGCCGGGCTGATCGGTGTCGGCGGCGGAGTGATCATCGTCCCCGTGCTCATGCTCGGCTTCGGCACGAGTGACCTCGTGGCCAAGGGAACGTCGCTTCTGATGATGATCCCCACGGCGGTGTCGGGCACGATCGGCAACCTGCGCCACCACAACGTCGATCTGGTCGCCGCCGCCCTGATCGGCGTCTCCGCCTGCACCACCACCGCGCTCGGTGCCTGGCTGGCGACGATGATCGACCCGTTCACGGGCAACATCCTCTTCGCCGCCTACCTCGTGGTGATCGCCGTGCAGATGACGCTGAAGGCGCTGCGGTCGCGCACCCGCTGAGGCGTTTCCCCCGGCCCTACCGGGAGGGCCCGCCCAGACCTCCCGGGTAGGATCGTGGGGTGCCCGTGAACAGTGAACTGATCGGCCGGGAGTTCCCGCCGACGGCCCCGTACCTCGTCGGACGTGAGAAGGTGCGCGAGTTCGCGCGCGCCGTCTTCGCCGACGCCCCGCAGCACATCGATGTCGAGGCGGCTCGCGCCGCGGGCCACTCCGATCTCGTGGCGCCCCCCACGTTCCCGATGGTCATCCAGGACCTCACGCTGCAGCAGCTGCTCTCCGAGCCGGACTCCGGCATCGTCCTGGCGCGCACGATCCACGCCGAGCAGCGCTTCCAGTACAGCCGTCCGATCGTCGCCGGCGACGAGCTCACCGCGCAGCTGGCGGTCACGGGCATCCGCTCGCTCGGCGGCAACGCGATGATCACCAGCGAGGCGAGCATCACCGACGCCGCAGGCGAGCACGTCGTCACGGCGGTCAGCGTGCTGCTGGTCGGCTCCGACAGTGAAGGGGAGACCGCGTGATGGCAGAGTTCACCGTGGGCGACGTCATCGCCGAGCGCACCCTGCACCTCACCCGCGAATCGCTCGTCCGCTACGCGGGGGCATCCGGCGACTTCAACCCGATCCACTATCGCGACGACGTGGCCGCCTCGGTCGGCCTGCCCGGCGTGCTCGCGCACGGGATGCTGACCATGGGCCTCGCCTCGTCGGTCGTGCTCTCGGCTCTTCCTGCCGGCACGCGCGTGGTCGACTACGGCGTGCGCTTCACCAAGCCCGTCGTCGTCGATGCCGAGACGGGCTCCGACGTGCACGTCGTCGCGAAGGTCGGCGCGGTCGACGAGACCTCCGCGCGGATCGACCTCACCGTGAAGGCGGCCGAGACGACCGTGCTCGTGAAGGCCCAGCTGCGGGTCGCGCTCTGACATGACATCCGCCGACGTGTTCGAGATCAGCCCCATCGCCCTGCGCGAGCTCACCACCCTGCGCACCGGCGCCGCGCCGCAGCGGATGCTCGAGGCGCGAACCCGCGAGCAGCTGCTCGCCGCGCTGCAGGACGCCTGGTCGGCGGGCGACGACTGGTTCGTGCTGGGGGGAGGGTCGAATCTGTTCGTCGGCGACGCGCCATACGACGGCACGGTCATCCGGGTGCTCACCGAGGGCGTCGAAGAGCTGCCGTCGCCGCACGAGGGCCGCATCCGGCTGCGCGTGCAGGCCGGGCACAACTGGGATGCCCTGGTCGCCTACGCCGTCGAGCGCGGCTACGCCGGCATCGAGGCGATGAGCGGCATCCCGGGTACGGTCGGGGCCGCCCCCGTGCAGAACGTGGGCGCGTACGGGCAGGAGATCCAGGAGACCCTCGTCGAGGTCGAGCTGATCGACGAGCACGAAGACGCTCCGGTGGTGCTGCCGGCCGCCGATCTCGGCCTGGGCTTCCGCACCTCGGTGCTCAAGCACCACTACGGCGAGGCGGAGGGCCGTCGCGCCGTGATCCTCTCGGTGACCCTCGACCTCGCCGTCACCGGCGACGCGGGCCGGATCGTGCGCGGCGAGCAGCTGCGCCGAGCGCTGGGTCTCGAGGACTACGAGCCCGTGCCGCTCGCCTGGGTGCGCTCGCGGATCCTGCAGACCCGTGCGGCCAAGGGCATGCTGCTCGATGCCGACGACCCCGACACCTGGAGTGCCGGCTCGTTCTTCCAGAACGCGATCGTGCCCGAGCCGGTGGCGCGCAGCCTGCCGCCCGAGTGCCCGCGCTGGCCTGTCGAGCCGGACCTCGACTCGGTGACGGTCATCCCGCTGGACTCGTACTACGGACTCACTCCGAGGGAGGACAAGCCCGTGGCCTCGGTGAAGGTCAGCGCCGCGTGGCTGATCGAGAACGCAGGGATCCGCAAAGGGTTCCGCCTGCCGCAGTCTCGTGCGGGGCTGTCGACCAAGCACGCGCTGGCTCTCAGCAACAGGGGCGGGGCGACCGCCGCCGAGCTCAGCGAGCTCGCCCGGTTCATCCAGAGCCGAGTGCACTCCGAGTTCGGTCTGCTGCTGCAGCCCGAGCCGGTGCTCGTCGGCGTCGAACTGTAGCTCGCCCCGGTCGCCGCGCGTACACTCGCCGGATGACCGGACTGATTCCGTACCTCCTTTTCCCCGGCCGCGCCGCGGAGGCGCTGTCGTTCTACGCATCCGTGTTCGGCGGTGAGACGCGCCTGTTCACATACGCCGAGGCCGGGCGCGCCGACGGCCCCGGCGACGCGATCGCGCACGGGATGCTCGACGGTCCCGTCGAGCTGGCGGGGGCGGATGCCGCGGCCGGCGAGAGCACGGTCGAGATGAGCGGCATGTTCTTCTCGTTGCTGGGCGCGGCGGAGCCGGCGACCCTGGCGGCCTGGTTCGACGCGCTCGCCGAGGGCGGTCGCATCATCGATCCGCTGCAGAAGCGCCCGTGGGGCGACCACGACGGCACGCTCGTCGACCGCTTCGGCGTGCCCTGGCTCATCGGCCACCAGGGCTGACGACGGCCGACACCGTCACTTCACGACGACACCCCCGGTGCGAACGTGCACACCGGGGGTGTCGGCAGGGCCCGACGACGGAGGTCAGGGCGAGAAGAGGCGCTGCAGGCGCTGCACGCCCTCGAGCAGCTGGTCGTCGCCCAGGGCGTACGACAGACGCAGGTAGCCGGACGGGCCGAAGGCTTCGCCGGGCACGACCGCGACCTCAGCCTCATCGAGGATGAAGTCGGCGAGCTCGAGCGAGGTGGTCGGTGTCACGGTGCTGCCGTCGCGCCGCGTCCAGGTGCGGTTCAGCAGACCCTGCACGTCCGGGTAGACGTAGAACGCGCCGGTCGGGGTGGGCACCACCATCCCATCGATCTTCGACAGCTCCGCCACGATCAGCCTGCGCCGGCGGTCGAAGGCCTCGCGCATCTTCTCGGCTTCGTCCTGCGGACCGTTCAGCGCGGCGATCGCGCCGCGCTGGGCGACGTTGTTCACGTTGCTCGACAGGTGCGACTGCAGGTTGGCGGCGACCTTGATGGCATCCGCCGGGCCAACCATCCAGCCGACCCGCCAGCCCGTCATCGCGTACGTCTTCGCCACGCCGTTCACGAGGATGGTCTGGTTCGCGATCGCGGGCAGCGCCTGCACGATCGACGTCGCTTCGACACCCTCATAGGTGAGGTTCTGGTAGATCTCGTCGCTGATCACCCAGATGCCGTGCTCGAGCGCCCACTCGGCGATCGCCTTCGTCTCGTCGGGCGAGTAGACCGAACCGGTCGGGTTCGACGGCGAGACGAACACCAGCACCGTGGTGCGCTCGGTGCGCGCGGCCTCGAGCTGCTCGACGGTGACCTTGTACTCCTGATCGGCGCCGGCGAAGACCTCCACCGGCACGCCGTCGGCCAGCTGGATGGCCTCGGGGTAGGTGGTCCAGTACGGCGCGGGCAGCAGCACTTCGTCGCCGGGATTCACGACCGCCTGGAATGCCTGGTACACGGACTGCTTGCCGCCGTTGGTGACGATGATCTGCGACGGCGAGACCTCGAGGCCCGAGTCGCGCAGCGTCTTCGCGGCGATCGCCTCGCGCAGCTCGGGCAGACCCGCGGCGGGGGTGTAGCGGTAGTTCGCCGGGTCGGAGAGCGCCTTCGCCGCCGCATCGACGATGAACTGCGGCGTCGCGAAGTCGGGCTCGCCGGCGGCATACGAGATGACGGGCTTGCCCTCGGCCTTGAGGGCCTTGGCCTTGGCATCCACCTTCAGAGTGGCGGATTCGGCGATGGCGGACAGCTTGCGGGAGAGAGGGGCGCGTTCGGTCACGACTTCGATCGTACTCGGCGCGGCGCGCACCGCACCTGCTCCGGGCAAGCCGAAGCTGCCGGATGCCGGTGGTCAGCGCTCGACGAGCACGCCGTCTCCGTCGGCGTACAGCCGTGCCCCCGGGCGGAACGCGACTCCGCCGAACTCGACCGCGACGTCGACCTCGCCGGTGCCCTGCTTGCCGCTCTTGCGCGGATTGGTGCCGAGTGCCTTCACACCCAGCGGCATGGTCGCGATCGCGGCGCTGTCGCGGATGCATCCGTGGATCACGACGCCCGCCCAGCCGTTATCGACCGCGAGCTGCGCGATCATGTCACCCATCAGCGCCGTGCCGTACGAGCCGTCGCCGTCGACGACGAGCACCGCGCCGTCGCCGGGGGAGGAGAGCAGCGACTTCAGCAGCACGTTGTCCTGGTAGCAGCGCACGGTGCGGATCGGACCTTCGAAGGTGGTGCGCCCGCCGAACGAGCGCAGCTGCAGGGGCAGGGACTGCAGGTCGTCGCCGTGCACGTCGTAGAGATCAGCGGTGGATGTCATGACTCACTCCTATCAGGGGTCCCATGTCGGGCTCATATCGGGCCCCTGAGCCTGCCGAAGGGCGGCTTCGACATTCTCAGGGGCCCAAGGGTGGCGCTTCGACAGGCTCAGCGTCCCATGCGGA
The DNA here is from genome assembly GCF_032084865.1 of Microbacterium sp. Taxonomy (GTDB): domain Bacteria; phylum Actinomycetota; class Actinomycetes; order Actinomycetales; family Microbacteriaceae; genus Microbacterium. The sequence goes on along the minus strand of NZ_DAMDLU010000054.1, from coordinate 5,054 downwards.
TCAGCTGAACTGGTTCATCGTGTTGTGCTGACCGCCGGCCTTCAGTGCGGCGTCGCCGGCGAAGTACTCCTTGTGATTGTCGCCCAGGTCGGAGCCTGCCATGTTCTGGTGCTTGACGGTGGCGATGCCGCCGCGGATCTCGCGGCGCTGCACGCCCTTCACGTACGCGAGCATGCCCTCGTCGCCGAAGTAGCCCTTTGCGAGGTCATCGGTCGACAGCGCGGCCGTGTGGTACGTCGGCAGGGTGATGAGATGGTGGAAGATGCCGGCCCGCGCCGATCCGTCGCGCTGGAAGGTGCGGATCTTCTCGTCGGCCAGCGCGGCGAGCTCGGTGTCGTCGTATTCGACGCTCATGAGCCTGTCGCGGTCGTACGCCGACACGTCGTCGCCGCGCTCGGCGAGCAGGTCGTAGGCCTGCTGGCGGAAGTTCAGCGTCCAGTTGAACGACGGGCTGTTGTTGTAGACCAGCTTCGCGTTCGGGACCACCTCGCGGATGCGGTCGACCATCCCGGCGATCTGCTCGACGTGCGGCTTCTCGGTCTCGATCCACAGCAGGTCGGCGCCATGCTGCAGCGAGGTGATGCAGTCGAGGACGACCCGGTCGACGCCGGTGCCCGGGCGGAACTGGTAGAGGTTGCTGGCCAGTCGCTTCGGGCGCAGCAGCCTGCCGTCGCGCTTGATCACGACGTCGCCGTCGCCGAGGTCGGCCGGAGCGATCTCCTCGACGTCGAGGAAGGAGTTGTACTGATCGCCCAGGTCGCCCGGCTCGCGCGAGACGGCGATCTTCTGGGTGAGGCCGGCTCCCAGCGAATCGGTGCGGGCGACGATGACGCCGTTGTCGATGCCGAGCTCGAGGAACGCGTAGCGCACCGCGTTGATCTTCGCGAGGAAGTCCTCGTGCGGCACGGTGACCTTGCCGTCCTGGTGTCCGCACTGCTTCTCGTCCGACACCTGGTTCTCGATCTGGATGGCGCAGGCGCCGGCCTCGATCATCTTCTTCGCGAGCAGGTATGTCGCCTCGGGGTTGCCGAAACCGGCGTCGATGTCGGCGATGATCGGCACGACATGGGTCTCGTACCCGTCGATCTGCGACTGGATGAACTCCGCGGCGGTGTCGTCACCGGCCGCCCGTGCGTCGTCGAGCTGGGTGAACAGCAGGTCGAGCTCACGGGCATCCGCCTGCCGCAGGAACGTGTACAGCTCTTCGATCAGCGCGGGCACCGCGGTCTTCTCGTGCATCGACTGGTCGGGCAGCGGACCGAACTCGGAGCGCAGGGCCGCGACCATCCAGCCCGACAGGTACAGGTAGCGCTTGCTCGTCGATTTCAGGTGCTTCTTGATCGAGATCATCTTCTGCTGACCGATGAAGCCGTGCCAGACGCCGAGCGACTGTGTGAACACCGAGCAGTCGGCGTCGTACTCCTGCATGTCGCGGCGCATGATGTCGGCCGTGTGCTGCGCGATCTCCAGTCCGGTGCGGAACCGGTTCTGCGCGCGCATGCGCGCTGCCGACTCTGGGTCGATGGCGGCCCAGCCGGAGCCCTGAGCGTCCGTGAGCTGCCGGATGGCGTCGATGTCGTCCTGGTAGCGGGTCATGGCATGTCCTTCGTGTGATGAGCGGATGGGTCAGTCGTTGTCGGTCAGGTACCGGGAGTACGCCGGCAGGGTGAGGAACGCGGGGAACTCGGGCTGCAGCGCGACCTGGCGGAAGATCTCGGCGGCGTCGTCGAAGCGATCCTGCTGGGCCACCGAGCCCTGCTGGGTCCCTGAGCCTGTCGAAGGGCGGCTCTCGGCGAGCACCTCGTCGATCAGGCCGTCGACGTAGTCCACGGTGATCGCGGTGCCCTCGTCGGTGCGGCGGTCCTGGTGGATCCACTGCCACACCTGCGAGCGGCTGATCTCGGCGGTCGCGGCGTCCTCCATGAGACCGTCGATGGCGACCGCGCCCTGACCGCGCAGCCAGGCCTCGAGGTAGCGGATCGCCACCGACACGTTCTCGCGGACGCCGGTCGCCGTCACCGGCCGGCCGATGCGCAGGTCGAGCAGCTGGGCAGCCGTCACCTCGACGTCGTCGCGTCGGCGGTCGAGCTGGTGCGGGCGCTCGCCGAGCACTGCGTCGAACTCGGCCTTCGCGGTGGCGACGAGATCGGGGTGCGCCACCCAGGTGCCGTCGAATCCGTCGCCGGCTTCGCGTCGCTTGTCGGCGGCGACCTTCTCGAGCGCGCGCTCGGTGGCCTGTGCGTCGCGGCGGTTCGGGATGAACGCGCTCATCCCGCCGATCGCGTGCGCTCCGCGCCGGTGGCAGGTCTTCACGAGCAGCTCGGTGTACGCCCGCATGAACGGCACCGTCATGGTGACCTCGCTGCGGTCGGGCAGCACGAAGCGCGCACCGCGGCCGCGGTAGTTCTTGATGATCGAGAAGATGTAGTCCCAGCGGCCGGCGTTGAGGCCGGCGCAGTGGTCGCGCAGCTCGTAGAGGATCTCGTCCATCTCGAAGGCCGCGGGCAGGGTCTCGATCAGCACGGTCGCGCGGATGGTGCCGTGCGGGATCCCGATGTACTCCTCACTGAACGAGAAGACGTCGTTCCACAGCCGGGCCTCCTCGCGGGACTCGAGCTTGGCGATGTAGAAGTACGGCCCGCGTCCGGCGTCGATGAGCTCCTGCGCGTTGTGGAAGAAGTACAGACCGAAGTCGATTAGGGACGCGGATGCCGTGAGCCGGCGGCCCGAGCGGTCGGTGAACTCGACGTGCTTCTCGCTCAGGTGCCAGCCGCGGGGGCGCATCACGATCGTGGGTGTCTGCTCGGCGGTGACCCGGTACTCGCGGCCGTCGGCGCTCGTGTGGGTCAGCTCGCCGCGGATCGCGTCGCGCAGCGACAGCTGGCCGCCGATGATGTTGCGCCAGGTCGGGCTGGTCGCGTCCTCGAGGTCGGCGAGCCACACCTTGGCGCCGGAGTTGAGGGCGTTGATCGTCATCTTCGGGTCGGTGGGTCCGGTGATCTCGACGCGGCGGTCTTCCAGGCCGGGCCCGGCGCCGGCGACCCGCCAGGCGTCGTCGTCGCGGATGTGCGCGGTGTCGTCGCGGAAGCGCGGGTCGTGGCCGTTGCCGATCTCGAACCGCGCGCGCTGCCGATCGGCGAGGCGATCGTGGCGCCGTCCGCCGAAGCGGTGGTGCAGTTCGGTGAGGAACGCGATGGCCTCCGTGGTCAGGATCTCATCCTGACGGTCGAGCCGCGGTCCGGTGACGTGCAGGGTCGGGCCGAGATCGGCGGAGACGGCTGCGGCGACGGTGCGAGTCGGTGCGGTCGCAGTGGGAATGCTCATGATCTGTCTCCTCCGTGAGTGTCCGATCGGCCGGGATGGCCGGGTGGTGTGAGATCCACTGTGGGTGAAGAACAGCATCCGGAATGACCAGAACTGCAGTGAAGTTCGGTTGAATTTCTGTTTTTGTGACAGACTTCCCCGCATGACCCTTCGACCGGCTCAGGAATCCAGCTCAGAGGCCGACGCGCTGACCATCGGCCGGCGCATCCGCCAGCTGCGCACCGCTAAGGGGATGACGCTCGAAGAGCTCGCCACGCGCATCGACCGCGCGCCGAGCCAGGTGTCGATGTTCGAGACCGGCAAGCGCGAACCCAAGCTCACCCTGCTTCAGGCGATCGCGAAGGTGCTCGGCACGACCCTCGACGGACTGCTCGAGGGCGAGCCCCTCGATGAGCGCGCGACACGCGAGATCGCGCTCGAACGCGCCATGAAGAGCCAGACCTTCCAGGCCCTCGGCATACCGTCTTTCCGGATCGGCAAGTCGCTCTCCGACGACGCGATCGACGCGATGCTGGCCCTGCACGGCGAGATCGAGCGGCTGCGCGACGAGCGCGCCGCCACGCCGGAGGAGGCGCGCCGAGCCAACCTCGAGCTGCGCCATCTCATGCGCCGGCAGGACAACTATTTCGCCGATCTCGAGGCGCAGGCACGCGAGATCCTCGATGCCGTGGGGCACCCGGGCGGACCGCTCACGCAGCGCACCGCGTCGGAGATCGCCGCCCACCTCGGCTTCACCCTGCACTACGCGCCCGACCTGCCGCAGTCCACCCGCAGCGTCGCCGATCTCGCGCACGGCCGGCTGTACCTCTCCAGCAGCGTTCCGGCGAAGGGCGATGCGCGCACCGCCGTGCTGCAGGCGCTGTCGAGCCGCATCCTCGGGCACTCCGAGCCGCGCAGCTATGCCGAGTTCCTGCGCCAGCGGGTCGAGACGAACTACCTCACCGGCGCGCTGCTCGTACCCGAGTCGCACGTCGTGCCCGTGCTGCAGGATGCCAAGCAGCGCCGCGCCATCTCGGTCGAAGACGTGCGCGACGCTTACTCCATCTCGTACGAGACCGCAGCGCACCGGTTCACCAATCTCGCGACGCGGCACCTGGGCATCCCCGTGCACTTCCTCAAGGTGCACGAGTCGGGCACCATCACCAAGGCCTATGAGAACGACGACGTGAACTTCCCGACCGACCGGCTCGGCTCGATCGAGGGCCAGATGTGCTGCCGCCGGTGGACGAGCCGCGAGGTATTCGACGTCGACGACCGCTTCAACCCCTATTACCAGTACACCGACACCGGCAACGGCACCTACTGGTGCACGGCGCGCGTCGAACCGTCGAGCGAGGGACTGCACTCGGTGAGCGTGGGTGTGCGCTTCGACGACACGAAGTGGTTCGTCGGGCGCGACACCACGAACCGGGGCGTGTCGAAGCACTCGGTCGAGACCTGCTGCCGCCGCGCGCCCGCCGAACTCGAGCAGCGCTGGCGCGATCAGGCGTGGCCGAACGTGCGCACCCCGCGCACCCTGCTCGCGACGCTGCCGACCGGATCCTTTCCCGGCGTCGACACCACGGACGTGTACGAGTTCCTCGAGGCACACGCGCCGCGCTGAGCGCGGGCGGTCACCCTGCTGCGCGCAGCGTCGCCCACAGCTCCGCGCGCGCGGGGAACGAGGCGAGGTCGGTGCCGAGCAGCGCTGCGGCCTGCGCGATGCGGCTGCGCAGCGTGTGCCGATGGAT
>NZ_DAMDLU010000053.1:15865-18200 GCF_032084865.1 Microbacterium sp. | reverse complement strand
CGGCGAGCTGCCGGCGTCGGAAGCCGTCGAGCCCGTCGTGCTGGTGCGCGGGCCCCGCACGGTGGTCGTCGCGGGGGCGGATGCCGGACCGGATGCCGAAAAGCTGTCGCACGACGGAGGCTGGCCCCTCATCGCCGAGATCGTCAGCGGCGCGCGCTTCGGGCGCCTGCTCGTGCACGGGTACCGGGAGCTGCTGCGCGATGCGGCACTCGGAGGCCGAATCGAACGGGTCGTCGTGTTCGGGCATCCCACCCTCGCCCGCGAGGTCGCCGCGCTGCTCGCGCGCCCCGACATCGAGGTGATCGCCGTGCGACGCGGCGGCGAGCAGCTGAATCTCAATCGACGCACCCGTGCCGTCGCCGCGCTCGCCGTCGAGCCCGGTGCGGCGGATCGGGCCTGGCTGGGGGAGTGGATGTCGGCTTCGCAGGCGCGCATGGTCGACCTCAGCACGCCGGCGCCCGACCAGGAGGGTCTGTATTCCGATGACAGCGCCGTACGCCTCGATGCGGTGCGTGCCGAGCTCGACGCGGTGCGCAGGCGCGTCGACCGGCAGATTCTGGTGGATGCCGTGTGGCGCGCCACCTGGCCGCACGACCGGCTCATGTTCGGATCGTCGCGTCTGGTGCGCGTGGCGGATCAGGTGCTCGGCGGCAAGAAGGTGCCGGTGCACGCGAACCGGGGGCTGGCGGGCATCGACGGCACGGTGGCGACGGGCATCGGCATCGCGCTGGCCAGCCAGGCGGACGGCGCCCCCGGGGTGACTCGGGTGCTGCTCGGCGACCTGGCCTTCCTGCACGATGTCGGCGCGCTGCTGCTGCCGCCCGACGAGCCGGCGCCGCGGGTGCAGGTGATCGTCGGCAACGACGGCGGCGGGACGATCTTCGACGGCCTCGAGGTGGCCGCCTCCGCAGCGCAGGCCGACCTCGATCGCGCGTTCTACACCCCGCACCGCGTGCAGCTGGCCGAGCTGGCCGCGGCGTACGGGTGGGAGCATCAGCGGGTGACGACGCGCTCCGCGCTCGACCAGGCGCTGACCTCCGCCATCGCAGGGCCGCAGATCATCGAGGTGCCGCTCGAGCGCTGAGCGCGAGTGTCGTCAGTCGAGGCGCTGGGTGATCTCGCCCAGGTCGGCGCTCGCGAAGCGCTCGTCGGAAGCGTCGGCGCCGCCCGCCTCGATCTCGTACAGATCGCTCTTCTGCGGTGCGACCGCCTGCGCCTCCACCGGCTGCGTCTCGGTGAGCACGTCGTCGAGCCCCTGCAGGGCGCTGAACCGGCGGGCCTGCGTGACGACGTTGCGGTCGAGCGATCCGGCGAACCGGTTGTACGCGTCGACGGTCGAGTTGAGACTGCGACCGAGCTTGGCCAGATGCTGGCCGAGCGTGCCGAGCCGCTTGTGCAGCTCTTTGCCCACGGTGAAGATCTGCTGCGCCTCCTGCGCCAGCTGATCCTGCCGCCACGCGTGCCCCACGGTGCGCAGCAGCGCGACGAGCGTCGAGGGCGTCGCGATCACGACGTTGCGCTCGAAGGCGTACTCGTAGAGCGTCGCGTCCTGATCGAGCGCAGCCGCCAGGAACGGCTCGGCGGGCACGAACATCACGACGAACTCGGGCGATCCGGCCACGACGTCCCAGTACTCCTTGGCGCCGAGGTCGTCGATGTGCTTGCGCAGATGGCGGGCGTGCGCCTGCAGCCGCTGTGTGCGGACGGTGTCGTCGGTGGCCTCCATCGCCTCGAGGTACCCGCTGAACGCGACCTTCGAGTCGACGACGACGCGCTTGTCGCCGGCCAGGTGCACCACGAGGTCCGGCCGCAGAGCCCCGTCGTCGGTCGCGTGGTGCAGCTGCTCGTCGAAGTCGACGTGGTTCACCATGCCCGAGGCCTCGACGACGCGCCGCAGCTGCAGCTCGCCCCACCGGCCCCGCACCTGCGGCGCGCGCAGCGCGTTGACGAGGTTGCGGGTCTCGGAGCCGAGCGTCTCCGACGACTGGCGCATGAACTGCAGCTGCTCGGCGAGCGCCGCATGGGCCTCCAGCCGTGTCTTCTCGGCGGTCGTCATCTCCGACTTCACCGTGTCGAGCGTCTTCTGGATCGGGTCGATGAGCTGCTGCACGGCATCCTGCCGCTTCTGCAGCTCGGCCGCTCCTTCACTCTGGCTGCGCTTGAGACGCTCTTCCGCCTGCTGCAGGAACGCCTTCGTATTCGCCTCGAGCGCCCGGCGGCTGAGCGCATCGAACTCGTCGGCGAGCCGCTTCTGGTCGGCCTTCAGCTCGTCCAGGCGCTCGGTCGCACGACGGCGCTCGGCGAGTACATCCGCGTCGGCCTCCTCGCGCACCTC
>NZ_DAMDLU010000053.1:0-15855 GCF_032084865.1 Microbacterium sp. | reverse complement strand
GGCGACCCGCCGATCGGCCAGCACCCGCTCCTCCTGCACGCGAGAGGCGGTCTCGGCGCGCAGCGCCTCGGCATCCCGCTCGAGCGCGGTGACGCGCAGTCGCGCAGCCGTCGCCTCGGCACGCTGATCGTCGTCGGCCGCGCGACCGCGCTGAGAGCCGACCACGAAGCCGAGTGCTCCGGCGAGGGCGGCGGCGACCAGCGCGATGACGATGACGAGAACGGTGTCCATGCATCCGATTGTGAAGCAGGCCACCGACACTTCGACTCGCAGGCTCGCTCCGTGCGGCGCACTGCGCGGTCGCGCCTCGCAGGGGCATGATGTCTGCATGGCGACGCACGCGTGGACGACCGAACCGGCAGAACTGCTCCGAGTGCGCGAGGGCTTCGCGCTCGCCGACGTCGACGCCGACGCGCACCCCGGCTTCGCCGGCGGCAAGGGCAGCGGTACCGCGCTGCTCGAGGAGCGCGAGCAGCACCTCGACGAACTGCAGGAGCGGCTGTTCGCGGCCAGCCATGTGGGCGACGGGCACGACGCGGTGCTGCTCGTGCTGCAGGCGATGGACACCGCCGGCAAAGGCGGGATCGTGCGGCACGTCGTCGGCGGGGTCGACCCGCAGGGCGTGGACCTCGCCGCGTTCAAGGCGCCCACCGAAGAGGAGCTCGCGCACGACTTCCTCTGGCGCGTCGAGAAGCGCCTGCCGCGGCCGGGCATGATCGGCGTCTTCGATCGCTCGCACTACGAGGATGTGCTGATCGGCCGTGTGCGCGGCCTCGCCGACGAGGCCGAGATCGAGCGCCGGTACGGCGCGATCGTCGACTTCGAGCGCCGCATCGCAGCATCCGGAACCCGCATCGTCAAGGTCATGCTGCACATCTCACCCGATGAGCAGAAGGATCGGCTGATGGAGCGGCTGGACCGGCCCGACAAGCACTGGAAGTACAACCCCGGCGACGTCGACGAGCGGATGCGCTGGCACGAATACATGGATGCCTACCAGACCGTGTTCGACCGCACCTCGACACCGGATGCGCCCTGGTACGTCGTGCCGTCGAACCACAAGTGGTACGCGCGCCTGGCCGTGCAGGAGCTGCTCATCGACGCCCTGGAAGACATCGACCCGCAGTGGCCGGCCGCCGACTACGACGTCGAGGCGGAGAAGAAGCGCCTCGCCGCCGGCTAGTCAGGCCAGGGGCTTGCGAGCGCGGTGCAGCGCGACGATGCCGAACGAGAGGTTGCGGTACTCGACATCCGTCCAGCCCGCCTCGCGGATCCACGCCGCCAGTGTGCGCTGGTCGGGCCAGTCGCGGATCGACTCGTTCAGGTAGTCGTACGCGTCGCCGTTGGTGCCGGCGAGACGCGCGACCCTCGGCAGCACCTGCGCGTTGTAGAAGTTGTAGAACCCGCGGAAGAACCGGCCGGGAGGGGTCGAGAACTCGTTGATCACCATGCGCCCGCCGGGCTTGGTGACGCGCAGCAGCTCGCGCAGCGCCTTCTTCGGATCCTGCACGTTGCGCAGCCCGTACGACATGGTGACCGCGTCGAACTCCTCGTCGCCGAACGGCAGATCCGTGGCATCCGCCTCGACGAAGGTGATGTTGTGCAGGTGCCCGTGCCTGCGGCGGCCCTCCGCCAGCATGCCGGGGGAGAAGTCGGCGGCGGCGACGTGCGCTCCGCTCGCGGCGAGGGAGGCGGAGGAGGATGCCGTGCCCGCGGCCAGATCGAGGATCCGCTCGCCGCGCTTCGGCGCGACCGCGCGGGTCGTCGCCGCCCGCCACAGCGCGTCGTTGCCGAGGGTCATGACCGTGTTCGTGCGGTCGTATCCCTTCGCGACCTGGTCGAACATGCCGCTGACACGGGAGGGGCTCTTGCCGAGATCGGCGCGGTTCGGCTGCATCCTTCGATCCTAGGCGCGGGCGGCTGGACGGAGGGCGGGCATAGACTCGCCGGGTGAGTGCGAACCGCCCCGAGCCGGGAACACCGATGGTCATGGCCTGGCGCAAGTGGGACGGCTCGCCGCACTGGAACAACCACGTCGTCTACCTGGGCGCCGACGGGTGGGGCGACTGGGTCGGCCAGCCGATCGGCTGGCGCAGCCACCGACCCGGTGCCGACTTCATCGCCGAGTCGCCGAACGTCACGCTCGTGCCCCGCGATCACACCGACTTCGCGCTCACCGTGCACCGCGGGCACCCGCGCGACCTGCGCGTGTACATCGACCTGGCGTGGGGCGTGCGCTGGAGCGACGACTCTCTCCCGTCGACGGCGATCGACATGGACCTCGACGTGGTGCGCCGCCTCAACGAGCAGGGCACCTATGTCGACGACCGCGACGAGTGGGCCGAGCACAGCATCCGGTACGGCTACCCGGTCGAGGTCGTGACCCACCTCGAGGCCCGCGCCCTCGAACTCGAGCAGCAGGTGCGCGCGCAGCTCGCCCCGTTCGACGACGCCACCGCCGACCCGTGGATCGACCGCCTGATCGCCCTCGGCCTCGACCGCTGACATCCGCCGCAGGCACCCACCCCGCCTCCCGTCCGGTACGAACCGGGGGCCGACACTCCAGATGTCGGACGGGATGCGGGGAACCGGCCGACATGTGGAGTGTCGGCCCCCGAAACGTCACCACCTCCGACGTGCCGGCACCGACGCGTCACGCCCGTCGCCGCGACCGCCGCCGCCGCGCGCGACGGATAGGCTGTACGGGTGAGCAGCATCCGCCTGGTCGCCGAGACCCGCGAGATCCCACCCGTCGGGGATCTGCTGGCACACACCTCCGCCGTCCGGCCCCTGGCCTGGCTTCGTCGTGGCGAGGGGATCGTGGCCGCAGGCGACGGGATCGCCGCCGTCATCCGCGTCCCGGCGGGTGCCGGACGCCTGCGCAGCGACGTCATCGCCGACGCCTGGCGTGAGACCACCGCCCGTGCCCACATCGACGACCAGGTGCGCCTCCCGGGCACCGGGCTCGTCGGCTTCGGGGCGCTGGCCTTCGACGAGGACTCGTCATCCGACAGCGTGCTGCTCGTGCCGCAGACGGTGATCGGGCTGCGCGACGGACGCAGCTGGGTCACCCGCATCCGTCCGGCATCCGACGCGGATTTCGCTCCGACTCCCGACCCGGTCGCCTTCGGTCCGCACTGGGCGGGCCGTGTCGGACCGGGCGCGCAGACGCCGCAGGGGTATCAGGATGCCGTGCGCCGAGCGCTCGACGAGATCGCCGCCGGCGCGTACAGCAAGGTCGTGCTCGCCCGCGATCTGACCGGCACGGTGCCCGGCGACGCCGACCTGCGCCGCCTCGTGCGCGCGCTGTCGACCGGGTATCCCGACACGTGGACGTTCGCCGTCGACGGTCTCATCGGCGCGAGCCCCGAGACTCTGGTCACGTCGCACGAGCGAGTGGTCACCGCGCGGGTGCTGGCAGGCACCGCGGCTCGGGGAGCCGATCCGTCGCAGGATCACACGGCGTCCGCCGCGCTCGCCGCGAGCGGCAAAGACCTCGACGAGCACCGTTACGCGGTGCAGAGCGTTCTCGCCGCGCTCGACCCGCACACCAGCGCTCTCGAAGCCGACGCCGAGCCGTTCGTACTCGAGCTGCCCAATCTCTTCCATCTCGCGACCGACGTCGCCGGGAGCCTCAGCGACGGCGCGTCGTCGCTCGATCTGGTCGGGGCGATGCACCCCACCGCTGCTGTCGCCGGGACGCCGACGGATGCCGCGATCGCCGCGATCCGCCGCATCGAGCCGTTCGATCGGGGGCGCTACGCCGGGCCGGTCGGGTGGATCGACGCCGCCGGGGACGGCGAGTGGGCGATCGCGCTGCGCTGCGCCCAGTTCGGTGAGGCACCTCGCACGGCATCCGGTGCGAGGCGGGTCACGGCGTACGCCGGTGCGGGCATCGTCGCGGGCAGCGAACCGGAGTCGGAGCTGCTCGAGACACGCGTGAAATTCCGACCGCTCGTCGACGCGCTCGCGTGATCGTCTTCTGCCCGCCCGTCGTGCCGTCACACCCTGTCGCGAAGGTAGGGTTGAACACGTGACTTCAGGCCCCGCGACCCCGGGCACGCGACTGGCGAGCCGGCTCGGCTTCAGCGACCGCATCTTCCTCGGCCCTGGCGCGCGGCGCATCGCCTCGCGCATCGAGGCCGGTCTCGACCTGGTCGAGGCGGGCATCGCCGAAGAGGTCACGGTCGCGAACTCCATCGCGGATGCCGCAGCTCGCTACCTCTACGAGGCCGGCGGCAAGCGCATCCGGCCGGTGCTCACCCTGCTCACCGCCGAGCTCGGCGACGGCGGCACCGACGCGGTGATCGATGTGGCCAAGGCGCTCGAGCTCACGCACCTGGGCTCGCTATACCACGACGACGTCATGGACGGCGCCGACACCCGCCGGGGCGTACCCGCAGCGCACGCGGTGTGGGGCAACAACGTCGCCATCCTCACCGGAGACATCCTGTTCTCGCGCGCTAGTCAGATCATGGCCCGGTACGGCGACCGCGCGATGCGCCTGCAGGCCGACACCTTCGAGCGGCTCGTGCTCGGCCAGCTCCGCGAGACCGTGGGGGCGCAGCCGGACGATGACCCGATCGACTTCTACATCCAGGTGCTGGCCGATAAGACCGGCTCGCTGATCGCCGCGGCGACGCAGGGCGGTGCGATCTTCTCGAACGCGCCGGCCGAGTTCGAAGAGCCGCTGCGCGTCTACGGCGAGAAGGTGGGGGTGGCGTTCCAGCTGCTCGACGACGTGATCGACCTGTCGGCCGACGCCGAGGAGACCGGCAAGGTGCCCGGCACCGACCTGCGCGCCGGTGTGCCGACGATGCCGTCGCTGCTGCTGAAGACGAGCACCGCTCCTGACGACGTCGACCTCGCACGCCGCATCGATGAGGGCGTGGCGCGCATCGCCGAGGGCGCGGACCCTTCGGTGCTCGACGCGCCGCTCGCCGAGCTGCGTGACAACGACGCCACCGCCCGGACTCTGACTCTCGCCCGCACGTGGACGGCCGACGCCGTCGCCGCGCTCGCGCCGCTGCCCAAGGGCACCGTGCGCGACGCGCTGACCCGCTTCGCGGAGACACTCGCTGATCGCAGCAGCTGACGGAAGGAACCCTATGACGAAGCTCAAGCTGGCCATCGTCGGGGCGGGACCGGCAGGCATCTACGCCGCCGACCTCCTGCTCAAGGCGGAGCGCAGGTTCGATGTCTCCATCGATCTGTTCGAGCAGCTGCCCGCACCGTACGGGCTGGTCCGCTACGGTGTGGCACCCGACCATCCGCGGATCAAGGGGATCATCACCGCGTTGCGCGACGTGCTCGACCGCGGCGACATCCGCCTGTTCGGCAACGTGCGCTTCGGCACCGACATCACGATCGACGACCTCAAGCGCCACTACAACGCCGTGATCTTCGCCACCGGCGCCGTGCGCGACTCGTCGCTCGACATCCCCGGCATCGACGCCGACCACTCGTTCGGCGCCGCCGAGTACGTGAGCTGGTTCGACGGGCATCCGGATGTCCCCCGCGAGTGGAGTCTGGATGCCGAGTCGGTCGGCGTCATCGGCAACGGCAACGTCGCGCTCGACGTCGCGCGCATGCTCGCCAAGCACGCCGATGACCTGCTGGTCACCGAGGTGCCGGACAACGTCTACCAGGGCCTGAAGGCCAGCCGCATCACCGACGTGCACGTGTTTGGGCGTCGTGGCCCCGCGCAGGTGAAGTTCACCCCGCTCGAGCTGCGCGAGCTGGGGGAGCTGCGCGACGTCGACATGGTGGTGTACGACGAGGACTTCGACTACGACGAGGCCTCGCGTCAGGCCGTCACCAGCAACAAGCAGGTCATGGTGATGGATCGCGTCATGCAGTCGTGGCGCAAGCTCGACTCCGCGAACAACGCCGGCGGCACGGCATCCCGCCGTCTGCACCTGCACTTCTGGGCCCGCCCGGTCGAGGTGAAGACGGATGAGAACGGCCGCGTCGCGGCGCTCGTCTACGAGCGAACCGAGTCCGACGGCGCCGGCGGCGCGATCGGCACCGGCGAGCTGCGCGAAGTGCCGATGCAGGCGCTGTACCGCGCGATCGGCTACTTCGGCTCGCCGCTGCCCGGTGTGCCGTTCGACAAGAAGCACGGTGTGATCCCCAACCGCGAGGGTCAGGTGCTCGAGACGAAGTCGAACCAGCGGGTGCCCGGCATCTACGCCACCGGCTGGATCAAGCGCGGTCCGGTCGGCCTGATCGGCCACACCAAGTCGGATGCCATGGAGACCGTGCGTCACCTCATCAACGACCAGGGCTCGTGGTGGCAGCCGGAGGATCCCTCCGACGAGGCTATTCCGGCGCTGCTCGCCGAGCGTGGCGTGGCCTGGACCGACCTCGACGGCTGGCACCGTCTGGATGCGCACGAGATCGAGCTCGGCGCTCCGCATGAGCGTGCTCGCGTGAAGCTCGTGCCTCGCGACGAGATGGTGCGCGTCTCGCGCGGCGAGTGAGCTCGCGCGCCCGCTAGGTTGAAGGCATGGCCGAGTGGGTTCCCGATGTCCTCGGTGAGGGCTTCCAGCAGCTCACGCTGCCGCTGGGAGACGACGTCGAGGGCCAGATCGTCGCGACCGTCGTGCGGGCGCTGCCCGAACCCGTCCCGTGGTGGCGGCCGGGTGGCGATCGCCGACCGCTCGCCGACGTCGACGTGCTCTACGTGCACGGCTGGTCGGACTACTTCTTCCAGAAGCGGCTCGCCCGATTCTGGACCGATCGCGGTGCGCGGTTCTTCGCACTCGACCTGCGCAAGTACGGCCGCAGCCTGCGGCCGGGCCAGACACCGGGATACGTGACAGATCTCGCGGAGTACGACGCCGACATCGCGGCGGCGCTGACGGCCAGGGGGGATGCCGGGGGGCGGCGTCTCGTGCTGCTCGGCCACTCCACCGGCGGGCTGATTCTCAGTCTCTGGGCTTCGCGGCATCCGGGAAAGGTCGACGCGGTGGTGCTCAACGCCCCGTGGCTGGAATTCCAGCTCGGTGCGGCGCGGGCGGCGATCACCCCGATGGTCGAGCTGCAGGCGCGGCTGCGCCCGATGGACGCGGCCCCTCAGGTCGACCTCGGCTTCTACACGCGGGCGCAGCGCGAGGTGGCCGACCCCGACGATCCGGTCGACGTGAACCCCGAATGGCGGCCGGAGCAGGCGATGACCGTGCACGCCGCCTGGCTGAGCGCGGTGCTCGCCGGGCACGCCGCCGTGTCACGGGGGCTCGACATCGAGGTGCCGATCTGCGTGCTGCTCTCGGCGCGATCAGCCCTGCCCACGCGATGGTCGGACGAGCTGACCTCGGCCGACAGCGTGCTCGTCGTGGACGACATCGCCCGAGCCGCTCTCAAGCTCGGTCGCTCGGTGACCGTCGAGCGGCTCGATGGAGCGCTACACGACGTCTTCCTGTCGCGCCGTGATGTGCGCACCGAGGCGTACGCGCGCCTCGACCGCTGGGCGCGCGGCTGGGCGCTCACCTCCGTCAGGTGATCCAGTACATCTGCCGGCATGCCCGCTCTGCGGCATCCGCATCGCCGCGTCGGAACGCGTCTTCCAGATCGGCGCACGCGCTGATCACCGACGGACGTCGCTCGACGGGCACCTCGTGCGTCTTCAGGGCGCGGGCGAGCGCGAGGGCGACCTCGTCGATCAGCGCCTGCTGCAGCGCGTTGCCCGAGCGCGCGGCCAGATACTCGATCAGAGCACGGCGCGCGCTCGCGGTCGCGGCGGTGTCCGACACATCGGCGGCCACGGCGCGAGTGAGTCGACAGACCGCCTTCACCTCGCCCGGTGTCAGGAGCGGGCAGGCGAGGCGCGCGGTGATGCTTGCCTGCAGCCCGGCGAAGACGTGCGCCGTCTCGACCTGATCGGACGTGATCGATGAGACCTCGGTGTACCTGCTCGGGTACATCGTGACCATACCGATCCGCTCCAGCCGCTGCAGCGCCTCGCGCACCGGGGTGCGCGACACCGACAGCTCGACGGCCAGCTCGCTGTCGCGGATCCGCGCTCCCGGAGCGAGCTCGCCGCTGACGATCCGCTCACCGATCAGGTGGAACAGCCCTTCGGCGAGCAGCTGCTTCTTCGCCGCGAGATCCGATCTCTGCGGTCGTTCGACGTCGACCATGTGTCTCTCCCCAATACGCCTGACGGCGTCCCCCGGGTTGCCCCATACAACCCATACACCGGCATTCTAGCCAGGGGGTGCGACACGGCGCCCTCGCCACCGCCTGCTGAGCGGCAGGAGGGATGCGTCGCGTCAACCTGGTGGACGCGTCATGGAGGATCTCGGCGACGCGTCGTGGAGGACCTCGGCGACGCGTCGCAGACGGCCGCCGGCGACACGTCGCGCCCAGCAGCTCGACTCTTCGAGGTGCTCACGTATCACGTTCTTCGCCGGGCATGATGGGTGCCATGCCTGCTCAGCGCCAAACAGCCATGCCCAAGGGGTGTGCGACACTCATCGCTGTGGTCGTCATGCTCGTGGCGATCGCTGTCGTCGGAGTGTTCGTGAACTCTGCCCAGCGCGCCGAGTGGGAAGCGCAGTCCGGGACATCGCTCGTTGCCCTTTGAGGGATGGTCGAGGTTGACGAGTGGGCGATCACCGCCGCGGAGTTGGAGACGAACGCTGAGTACCACACGACTTCGCTCGTAGTCGCGCTGGTCGGCAAGCCTCAACCGGGTATTGGCGGCCTTCCCAGGCTCAACCCTGCGATCGTCGTCTCCGTGGGTGGAACGACGTGCGAACGCCGCCAGGGGCGCCTCTACTCTGAGACACTGACTCTGGCCTGCCGGGCGTTCCTGCCAGTCGAGCGGATCCGCGAAATCGAGTCCGTTACCGTCGAGTACCTCGGCTGGCCGTACTGATCACGCGGCCGGGGATATCGTGTCGCCTATGACCTTCGAATGGGTGCCCGACGTAGTCGTTCCCGTCGGCCTGGGGTTGGTGTCCGCCTTCGGTGCGACGGCGTACACCAACCGACTCGTGACGAGGCGGGAGGAGCGCAACGCTGACGAGATCGCAGAGGCAGCCATCAGGGCCTATGCCAACGCCCTCGGCAACTACTCGAACTACCTCGAAGAAGTCGCGATCGCAGGTGCCTTCTGGGATCCCACCAAAACGCTCATGGAGACGGGCAGCGCCGACAAGATCCGAGCGGCATGGGTAGCGGCGCAGCCCTACTTCCACCGGCTGCAGCTCCACGAGGGGGAGCGAGCCGCGACGTCGCAGAGCTTTCCCGACCCCGGCGACGATGCGATGGAGGGATCCGAGAACTTCTACAAGCGCGCGCAGCTCGTGCGCAAAGTGCTCCATCGGGGCCTGCGGCCGCGCGTCGCGACGAGAAGACGGCCGCTGCGATCTAGGCGACCACGATTCGACGCTGGCACACTGGGCGAATGACCCTCTCCGACATCATCCAGCTGCTGGCCGTCCTCGCTGCCGTGGGTGCATCGATTGTTGCCCTCGTGGTGTCGGGGAAGGATAGAGCGAACGCCCAGAAGATCGCAGAAGCGGACCGGGCGGCAGCAGCGGAAGTAGCTATGCAGGATCGCTGTGAAGCACTGCGACAGGCACATCTGATGTTCGAACTGCAAACACTCACCCGGCTGCTAGAGAACCTGAATCGAGGTGGATCGACGGTTCCGGAAGAGGTCAAACGATTGGGAGCCGAGGCACTCACGTTGATCGGTGCCCTAGGGCCGGAGCGCCTTCCGACCCTGTGGGAGGAGCGCGTCGGAGACGACGGGCGATTGCGCACAGCGTACGAAGATCCAGAGATGCCCCAGTTCAAGAAGGATGCTCTCGAGTCTCAGCTAGCGGTCAACGCCGTGTTGCGTGAGATTCGTGAGGCCCTGCAGCGATAGCCGCACCGTTGGGCGGTCCGGCGGCTCGCTGTGCCCTTCGAGATCCGGAGGTGCTCCGCTGTTCAGCCGGTTCGGCCGGCGCCTCTTCACGCGGCGTCTTCGACTCAGACCTGATGTCTGCCCAGTCGATCGCGCTCTTCCATTCTTCCAGCTCTCGAACTAGGCCGAATGGGAGCGTCGACGTCATTATCCGACCATCTGGGTCGTCGTACAGGGCGAGGTGCGTGTCGCCGTGCTCGTCGAAGAAGCTCCTGACTAGCTGGTACTGCTGCGCCCATTCGGTCGGCCACTTGCCCCCGATGTGCGCTTCGAGCTCACGCGCCAGGTACGAGACATTCATGGGGGTGTGCTCAGACGTCCACAGGATCGACAGGGTGACGCTTCGAGCGATGACCGCTCGCGCTGGGATTCGCGCGGCGCCTCCGATCGCAGTGTTCGTGTCATCGCGGATCGCCCATCGGAGCCGCAGCGAGGAACGTCGCGGACGGCGCCGGCCAGCAACTTGAGCGTGCGCACGCAGCTTGATGACACCATGTCGATTCGGGCGGCTGCGTTGAACGATGCCCCAGTAGTCGACCAGAAGATGCACCATGTCTGCTGGCTCGATTCGGAACCGGTCGCCCGCAGAGAACTTCTCCTCATCCGCCTGCTGGGGCAGGAGGGGACGCGGGGTCGCCGAGTGCTTCACTCGCGGCATCCACCACTTCGGTCGGGCTCCCTTCCACGAGAACCCCACGTCGTAAACCGTCATGGGGTGTCGCCCCACGTTCTCAAGGACAATCTCCGCGACTTCGACTACGTCACCGAACGCTGGCACCGAGCGCGGGCGATCGCCGTCGTTCGTTGGAATCGGCCAGGCGCCCTTGTTGTAGGTGGTGGTTGGGCCGAATGAAACATCGAACAAGACGGCCCGTAGGCGGATTCGTGCGCGCGGTCCGTCGAGGTAGCGAAGCACAACGGAGACGAGCAACCCGATCACGGATAGCGCTAGCGCAATCCAGGCCGCGACATCCGCGGGCGCGACCCCGGCGACTGAAGGCGCATGGGTCGGCATGATTGGAGCGTAGCGCCGCAGATGGAACCCGTGGGGAACGACCTGCCTACGGTGCGGGGGACTTCACTAGCGCGCCATCGACGGAACGGCGGTGCCAGACGGCATCTACAACTACGGGTACCGCGATCGGAGACGGTGCGGATTGATGCGCACGGATGCGCGGGATCTCCACGGCGCGTGGTCCCAGTAGACTCCGGCCCATGTGGTGGCGATGGGACGGCTGGCCGACAGCCGCAGAGTGGCAGGCATGGTGGGCGTTCGGTGGCGTCCTGGTGGCAGCCGTGCTCCTGTACGTGGCGTGGAAGCAACTCGGTGGACTTGCGGAGTCGAACAGGGAGCTGAAGAGGTCCAACGAGTTGCTCACAGCGTCCAACAAGGAGATCTCTCGTCCCGTCGTGATTATTGAGTATGCGCTCGAACGACATGCTCAACGTGACTACTCGAACTCGAGCGGCGACTCAACCGTGTACGTCGTTGTGCGGAACGTGGGGGCTTCGCCAGCCCGCGATGTTCGCCTCACCGGCTCGCCGGCCTTCCAGCGTGCGGGAGGGCGGGTTACGCAGGATTCCATCGATGCACTCAACGACCTGTTCTCAGGAGCCCGTCCCATAAAGATGCTGACGCCGGGTCAAGAGCTCAAGTACGCATTCGACGATGCCCGTGCCGCCCTCAGCAATGCAGCCGTGCCGGCCGAGTACACCGTTGCGGCGATCTACACGGATCTGCAGCGCACGGAGTCATATGCGGACGAGTTCGTTCTCGAGTTGTCTCCGTGGGGACCCTCCGTTGCTGAGGTGGCACCAATGAAACGGCTCTCGAAGGACATCCAGTTCGTTGCGCAGAGCCTTCGCGACCGAAGCCAAGGTCTCCCGGGGATAGTCGCCACGATCGAGGATCTCAAGCCAGCGCCACCAGCACCGACACGACCACGAATACCTGGACGTCCGACCGTGTCTGGTCGCGCACTGCATCGCCGCCGTTAGGAGCATCTCCTTGCCGTACGTGTGTACGCGCGTAGGTGTGGCCGATCGCGCCGGGCCGGTGACGCCGCACAGTACGGGACGATACGGTCGCCGAGCGTTCTAGCGGTTGCGGCGCGGAACAGATCGTCTCGCTCGCCGAGACGGGGTTCTTCGTCGCGGGTGATCTCAGCCTGCAACTCGGCCGTCATGGAGAGGGATTGCGCTGGAAAGTCCACCACGGTAGCTGGGTGTCGAGATGGCCTTGCGGTGTTACCAACTGGAAAGTGGAAAATCCCTGGGGAGAGATCGGCCCTATGCCTCCGGGAGGGCCGAGGACGCGGGGGAGGGGGGTGCACCCCCCGCCCGCCCGGGATTAGCGAAGGGCGTGTGCAGCTCGACGTGGACGGCGAGGCGGCTGCGGCTATCCGCTACCGGTAGTTGATGAACTGCAGGTCGATGTCGAGGTCGCTGCCCTTGAGCAGCGCGATCACGGCCTGCAGGTCGTCGCGGCTCTTGGACTGCACGCGCAGCTCGTCGCCTTGGATCTGGCTCTTCACGCCCTTCGGGCCCTCGTCGCGGATGATCTTGCCGATCTTCTTCGCGTTCTCGCTCGAGATGCCGTCCTTGAGGCTCGAGGTGAGGCGGTACTCCTTGCCGCTCGCGACCGGCTCACCCGATTCGAGGCTCTTCAGCGAGATGCCGCGCTTGATCAGCTTCGACTGGAACACGTCGAGCACGGCGTTCACGCGCTCCTCCGAGTTGGCGACGATCACGATCTGCTCGCCGCTCCACGAGATCGAGGCGCCGGTGCCCTTGAAGTCGTAGCGCTGCTCGATCTCCTTGCGCGCCTGGTTGAGAGCGTTGTCCGCCTCCTGGTGGTCAACCTTGGAGACGATGTCGAACGAAGAGTCAGCCATGACTACCACCATAGAGCGTCGGTCGCACAGGCTGGCGGCGCTGCATCACTTGTCCTTCTTGCCGTTCCCCTTGCCGTCGCCCTGGCCGTGAGAAGAGTCGCTCTTGCCGGCGGCCTTGCCGGAGTTCGTCTCGGGTGAGCTTCCCGAGTTGTTCCCCGGGCCGGCATTCGGGTTGCCGCTCGGGTCGTCCGCCGTCGCGTTGTCCGCCGTCGTGCTGCCCGCGGTCTGCACCTCGGACGGGTCGGGCTCGGCCTGCTGCACCTGTTGGACAGGTGTCTCGGCGATCGGCGTGGTGACCGGCTGATCGGCATCCGGAGCAGCGGGCGTCTCCGCGACCTGCGCGGGGGTGACCGTCGGCGTCGGCGAGCCCGCCGGCCAGGCCATCCACCCGCCCGCGAGCATGACCGCCGCCGCGGCAGCGGCGGCGAACGCGCCCATCGTCCGACGACGCAGGGGCCGACGCTCCTGAACGTCGGGAGTCGTCGCCGACGCGATCTTCGGCGCCACCGGAGTGGCGATGGAGACCGCCGGCAGCGCCTTCGTCGTTCCGGTGACGTCGTGCGGCACTCCGGTCGTGTCGTCACGGGCATCCGCCGACATCACCGACACCTCGTGCACGACCTCGGCCGCCGTCGGGCGCTGGTCGGGCTCGCTGTGGGTCATCCGGCGCAGCAGGTGCACCCACTCGGTGCCGAGCTGCTCCGGGATGCTCGGTTCGCTGACCAGCCGGGCGAGCGCGGTCTGCACGTCGCGAGTGCGCGGGAAGGCGGGCTCGCCGGTGAGCGACTCGAGCAGCACCAGGCCGAGCGAGTAGATGTCGGCGGCAGGCGTGATCGGATCAGCCCGCACCTGCTCGGGCGCCATGTACGCGGCTGTGCCGATCGCGATCCCCGGTGAGGTGCGCCTCGCCTCGTCGGGGTGGAAGGCGATTCCGAAGTCGGTGAGCTTGGCGTTCCAGCCTGCATCGCCGTCGGCACGCGCGAGCAGCACGTTCGACGGCTTCACGTCGCGGTGCACGATGTCACGCTGGTGCACGACCCGCAATGCGTCGGCGAGGTCGCGGCCGATCGCGGCCGCCTCGCGACGGCTGAGCGGACCCTGCATGAGATGGGTGGCGAGCGTCGGGCCGTCGATGAACTCCATCACCAGATAGCGGGGGTGGGGCAGATCGAGCTTGGCGTCGTAGAGGGCGACGAGCGAGGGATGCGAGAGGGATGCCAGCAGCGCCGTCTCACTGTGCACCCGCTCGGATTCCAGCGGCATCTCGTCGTCGGCGCGCAGCAGCTTGATCGCGACGGTGCGCCGCAGCAGCATGTCCTGGGCGCGATAGACCATCGCGGTGCCACCCTTGCCCACGCATCCGTCGAGTCGGTACCGCCCGTCGAGGAGGGGAGCGGTGGCCTCATCGTCGATCGTGTCCATCGGCAACTCCGCAATCCGTCACGACTCGGGCGCCGTGACCCTGCTCACGCTAGGCGCCGCGCGCGCGGTCGTCTTGCGCCTTGACGACGGTGTCCGAACGTGCAACAGGCGGGGGGAGCGGGCCGCCGCCTCCTGCGTCAGTCAGCCGAGCCGTGCTGCCTGAGTCTCATGCCGGGGAGCGGCCACGCAGCCGTCGCAGCAGCCACAGCCCGCACGCGGGGAACATCACGAAAGCGACCAGGATGCTCGAGTGCCAGGCGGTGAACACGAACGGCACGAGTGGGTTCAGCTCTTCGCCGCTGGCAGCAGGCGCGCTGAGCCAGTTGGTCAACGTCGAGACGCCGGCGATCAGGGCGAAGGTGGCGAACGGCAGCAGCACGGCGATGAGCTTCTCGTACGTCCGCCACAGGCCGCAGGTGAGCACCATCCCCACCCCGGCGAACCACCCGGCGAAGGGAACGACGAAGCCGCCGACCCCGAGCACGATCGCGGCAGCGACGGCGTAGCCGCGGGAACGCGTGAGCGAGGGGCGCGTCGTGGGGACGGCGGCGATGATCGGCGCGACGGGACTCGGCGTCCCGGCATCAATCGCCTCGCGCGCGATCTCCGCAGGATCCCCGAGCTGGGCGATTCTGCGGGCCGCGGCGTCCGGGGCGAGGCCAGCAAGCTCCTCGGCAATGCCGTTGCGGATCTCGGAGGCGATGCCGTGCGGCACGTCGCGGAGGGCCGCGTCGAGACGCTCGAGGTAGTCGGCGGCTGTGGTCATGAAGGTCGTTCCTCTCTGACGAGCGACGAGACGGTGCGAGCGAAGGGTGCCCACTGCGCCCGGAAGAGCGCCAGCTGAGCGACGCCGGTATGTGTCAGCCGGTAATAGCGGCGCACCGGCCCCGTGTCGGAGGGCTGGTCGAATGTCGACACCCAGCCGTTCTCGCGCAGTCGCGCAAGAAGCGGATAGAGGGTTCCGATGCTGGCGATCAGTCCCGCCTCGGTGAGCGACTCCGCGAGCTGCCAGCCGTACATCGGCTCGCGAGCGAGCAGCCCGAGCACGCAGTACTCGACGACGCCTTTGCGCATCTGCGCCCCGACGTCGACTGTCATGCATGGCAAGCTAGCATGCGAGACAAGACACGCGGGCCTACGGCGAGGGATGCTCGTCTCGGGCCCGTCCTCGGCATACGGTGAGGGCATGGCAGCACGGGTCGGAGGGCGCAACCTGGCGATCACGTGGATCGTCGGCTTTCTGTGCGCCGGGATCGTGGGCGCGCTGGTGTGGCTGTCGTTGCCGGCGGGGCCCGGACTGCTCTACATGGTGGGGCAGCTGCTCGATGGCACAGTTCCCTGACAGCACAGTGCCCTGACAGCAGTGCCCTGAGCGACGAGCCGCGCGACGTGACATCGCGGAGATATCGGCACGCCTTCGCGGTGTGAAACGTGCGGGGAGTTAGCCTCGGGGTGCATCTACGACGAGAGGCGAACCCATGAGTGACCCCGAGGTTCCGAAGAACGAGCAGCACCACGACGTCGACGACGTCGTGGGCAGCGCCAACGAGGGACTCGACGCCGCTGCCGCTGCACGCGCGGATGTGCCGAGCGCGGATGCTGCGGCGACGCCCGCCGACC
>NZ_DAMDLU010000052.1:947-18403 GCF_032084865.1 Microbacterium sp. | reverse complement strand
CCCGTCTGCGCGGCAGCACACGCACCGACGACTTCAACGCCGTCCCGGTCGCCGCCACCCATTCGGATGCCCGCGGCGAGGCGTCTACGGCCGCCGCCGGTGGACCGATCGTGTATTTCGCCGGAGCGGCGTGGGATCACGTCGCCGGCACCGATCGGCAGCTGGTCGGCGAGATGGCGGCGACTCGGGAGGTCATCTGGGTGGATCCACCGCAGAGCCCCCTCCGCCGGCGGACGCAGCGCCCGCCTCGGGTGTCGCGGCCGCAGCCCAACGTCACCAGGCTGCGCGGCGTGCCGGTTCCGGCGAACCACCGCTGGCTTCTGCGCACCATCGCCGAGCGCTGGTGCGTGCGCGAGCTGCGGCGGCACTGCCTGCGCTACGGCATCCGCCCCGCCGCGGTGGTGTGCACCTCTTCGGCACCGTCGCTCGCCTACGCTCGCGATGTGCCGGGCGTGAAGGTCTACTACGCGACCGACGACTTCGTCGAAGCGGGCGCACTGTGGGGTGTCAGCCGACGCTACCTGGGCGCCGCCAGGGAGGCCAACCTGCGCAGCGCGGATCTCGTGCTGGCCGTGTCGCCGGAACTCGCCCGGCGGCTGCAGCGCACGGGCCGAGTCCCGCGTTCGCTGCCCAACGGCGCCGACCTCGCCGGAGTGCAGTCCGTGCAGCAGCGGGCGGCGGATGTGCAACTGAGCCCACCGGTTGCCGGAGTGGCCGGGCAGTTCAACGCCCGCACCGACTTCGCGCTGCTCGACGCCGTGCGGGCCGCCGGCATCAGCCTCCTCCTCGTCGGGCCGCGGCGGTTCCACGTGACCGACGGTGCGCACGAGTTCGATCGCCTCATCGGCCTGCCCGGGGTGCAGTGGATCGACGGCGTGCCGCGCGACGAGCTGCCCGGGTACCTCGCCTGGTTCGATGTCGGGCTGACCCCGTACGCGGACACGATCTTCAACCGACGCAGCTGCCCGCTCAAGACCGTCGAGTACCTCGCAGCGGGAATACCCGTCGTGGCGAGCGACGTGGCCTCGATCGAGGGCATGGATCCGCGCTTCGTGCGCACCGCGTCGTCTCCGGCGGAGTTCGCCGCCGCGACCCGTGACGTTCTCGGCGCAGACCGGAGCCGCGACGAGATCCGCCGGTCGGTCTCCGGCGCCGACTGGTCGGCCCGCGCGACGCAGCTGCTGACCTGGATAGACGAGGAGGGCGCCCGATGAGTTCGATGCGCACGAACACCCACCATCTGCTCGAGCATGCGGCGGCGCAGACACCGGATGCTCCGGCTCTGACATACCGCGATGAGACCGTCACCTATGCGCAGGCGTGGGCGATGGCGTCCGCCGCTGCCGGGCAGCTGCAGAGCATCGGCGTCGGCCGCGGCGATCGAGTCGCGATCTATCTCGACAAACGCATCGAGACCGTGGCGGCGATCTTCGCGGTGTCTGCCGCCGGAGCCATGTTCGTGCCGATCAACCATGTGCTCAAGCCGCTGCAGGTCGGCCACATTCTCGCCGACAGCGGCGCACGCATCCTCATCACGTCGGGGGATCGGCTCGCGCAGCTGGCTGAAACGCTCCACGAGCACACCCAGGTGACCGACGCCGTCATCGTGGGCAGACGCCCCGTCGAGGACTCCGCAGACGGGCCGCGCGTGCACGACTGGGCCGACGGCGAGGGCGCCGATGCCGGCGCGCGGCGAACGCCGGTGATCGACGTCGACCCGGCTGCGATCCTCTACACCTCGGGCAGCACCGGGCGGCCCAAGGGCGTCGTGCTCAGCCACCGCAACCTGATCGTCGGCGCCGAGAGCGTGAGCACGTATCTCGAGAACTCCGCCGAGGATGTCATCCTCAGCGTGCTGCCGTTGAGCTTCGACGCAGGCCTCAGTCAGGTCACGACCGCCTTCGCCGTGGGCGCGCACGTCATCCTGATGAACTACCTGCTGCCGCGCGACGTCCCGCGGATCTGCGAGCGGTTCGGCGTCACCGGTCTGACCTGCGTGCCGCCGCTGTGGCTGCAGCTCGCCGACGTACCGTGGCCGGATGCCGCCGCTGCCCGGCTGCGCTACTTCGCCAACACCGGCGGACGGATGCCACGGGCCACCCTCGCACGACTGCGGGAGATCTTCACCGGCGCCAGCCCGTATCTGATGTACGGACTCACCGAGGCGTTCCGATCGACGTATCTCGACCCGGGCGAGGTCGACCGCCGGCCCGACTCGATAGGCAAGGCGATCCCGAATGCGGAGATCCTCGTCCTGCGCACCGACGGAACGTCGTGCGATCCCGGCGAGGCGGGCGAGCTGGTGCACCGTGGCGCGCTGGTCACGCTGGGCTACTGGAACGATCCCGTCCGCACCGATGAGCGCTACCGCGCGGTGCGCCGCCCCGAGCAGGACTGGCGCGCGCCGGAGATGGCCGTCTGGTCAGGCGACACGGTCGTGGCCGACGAGGAGGGCTTTCTCTACTTCGTCGGGCGCAAGGACGAGATGATCAAGACCTCCGGGTACCGGGTGAGCCCCACCGAGATCGAGGAGGCGGCGTACAGCAGCGGCCTCGTCCGCGACGCCGTCGCGTTCGGCGTCGACGACCCCGCCCTCGGTCAGCGGATCGTGCTCGTCGTGACACCGGTGGCGGCTGAGCTGGATCAGGATGCCGTGCTCGCCGCCCTTCGGCAGCAGCTGCCGCTGTACATGGTGCCGTCGCGTATCGAGGAGCGGGGGGAACTTCCGCGCTCTCCGAACGGGAAGTTCGATCGGAACCTGATCAGGAGCGAGGTGATGGGATGAAGCCGCAGGAGCATGTCGCCTCATTCGGGGTGCGGGACGGCGAGCTGCTGGTCGGCGGGATGCCGCTGAGCCGGCTCGCGGCCCGCGTGGGATCGACGCCGTTCTTCGCGTACGACCGAGCGCGGCTGGACGCGCGCATCGATCAGCTGCGCGCGGCGCTGCCGGCGAAGGTCGAGCTGAGCTACGCGATGAAGGCGAACCCGATGGTGGCCGTCGTGCAGCACCTCGCGCACCGGGTCGATCGCATCGACGTCGCCTCCGCCCTGGAGATGCGGGCGGCGCTCGACACCACCATCGCTCCGGCGAGGGTGAGCTTCGCCGGGCCGGGCAAGGCGCCCGCCGAGATCCGGCAGGCGGTCGCGGCGGGGATCATCGTCGAGGTGGAGTCCACCACCGAGATGAAGCGGGTGATCGCCGCCGGTGACGAGCTCGGAGTCACCCCGAACGTCGCCATCCGCGTGAACCCGGACTTCGCCGTGAAGGGCTCCGGCATGCGGATGGGCGGCGGGCCGCAGCAGTTCGGCATCGATGCCGAGCAGGTGCCGGCCGTACTGCGCGAGTACGCCGGCTCCGGCATCGACGTCCTCGGCTTCCACGTCTTCGCAGGTTCGCAGAACCTCAACGCTGAGGTGATCGCCGAGGCGCAGCGCCACACGGTCGACCTGGTCGGCTCGTTGGCCGAGCACCTCACCGCGCCGGTGCGCTACCTGAACATCGGCGGCGGTTTCGGCATCCCCTACACCGAGCGCGATCAGCCGCTCGATCTCAGCGCGGTCGCCGAGAGCCTGCACCGCCTGGTGGAGGGCCCCATCGCCGAACGACTGCCGGAGGCGACCCCGGTTGTCGAGCTGGGCCGGTACATCGTGGGCGAGTGCGGTGTCTACGTGACGCGTGTGCTCGACCGGAAGGTGTCCCGCGGCCGGACCTATCTCGTCGTCGACGGGGGGATGCACCATCAGCTCGCCGCGTCGGGCAACTTCGGGCAGGCCATCCGTCGCAACTATCCGCTGGTGGTGGGGAACCGGGTGCAGGAGCCGGACGGCGGTGGCGTGCACGTCGTGGGCTGCCTGTGCACGCCTCTCGACTTGTTGGGCGATGACGTGACGCTGCCCGACGCCGACATCGACGACCTGATCGTGATCTTCCAGCAGGGTGCCTACGGCCGAACGGCGAGCCCGACCGCTTTCCTCGGTCATCCGGAGCCCGCGGAGATCCTGGCGTGACGAGAAGGGAATAGGGAATGATGACCAGCACAGGACGTCTGGGGGAGAACGTGAGCTCTGACAAGGTGGTTGGGGCGCTGCGCGAGGCACGCGTGGCGATTCTGGTGCAGAACCTGCCCGTGCCGTTCGATCGGCGGGTGTGGCAGGAGGCGACGTCGCTCGCGGCGGCAGGAGCCGACGTGACCGTGGTGTGCCCGGGCGATGCCCGCCATCCGGTCGGCGAGTTCCGGATCGACGGGGTGACGGTGCTGCGCTACCAGGCGCCTCGCGAGGCGAAGGGCGTGGGCGGCTACGTCAACGAGTACGGGGTTTCGCTGCGTCGGATGAGGGCGGCCTTCGAGCGCGCGCGTGCGCGCGGCGCGTTCGATGTCGTGCACTTCTGCAACCCGCCCGATCTGCTGTACCTCGTCGCGGCGCGCGCGAAGCGCAAGGACGGCAGCGTGCTGGTGTTCGATCAGCACGACCTCGGGCCTGAGCTGGTGGAGGCGAAGCGGATGCCGCTGCCGTGGCTGTTCTCGGCGGTCGCGCGGTTCTTCGAGCGCCGGACCTACGCGTGGGCGGATCACGTAATCTCCACCAACGAGAGCTATCGGGCGGTTGCGATGGGTCGGGGCCGCTTCGGTGCCGACGATGTGACCGTCGTGCGGTCCGGGCCTTATCGCGCGTGGGCCGATTACCGCCGCACGGGAGAGGACTGGCATCGCGGACGGCGGTTCCTGCTCGGCTACGTGGGCGTGATGGGCCGGCAGGAGGGCATCGAGTACCTCATCGACGCCGTCAAGATCCTGCACGATGAGCGTGGCCTCGACGTGCACCTCGCGCTGATCGGCTCGGGGCCCGACCGGGATCGACTGGAGGCCCATGCGCGCGCGCAGGGCATCGCGGAGCGGGTCGAGTTCCACGGGCGCGTGTCCGACGAGCAGATGAAGAGCATCCTCTCGAGCGCCGACGTGTGCGTGAATCCCGACGAGGTGAACGCCATGAATGACCTGTCCACGATGAACAAGATCATCGAGTACATGGCGCTCGGGCGCCCGATCGTGCAGTTCGATGTCCGCGAAGGCCGCTATTCCGCCCAGGAGGCCTCGCTGTACGCGGTTCCGCAGAACGACGCCCGCAGTTTCGCGGGTGCCGTGCAGCGAGTGCTCGAGGATCCCGCGATGGCGCAGACCATGGGTGATGCCGGGCGGGCTCGCTTCCAGGAGGCGCTGTGCTGGGAGATCCAGGCCGAGAAGCTCGTCACCGTGTACGAGCGATTGGCTTCGCGCACTTCGGTGCGGGTTCCCTGACGCACTGACGACGATTCGGACCAGACAGTCCAATGCACTTGAGGAGAGTGACAGCGTGAGAGTAGCGATATTCGGACTCGGCTATGTGGGCAGCGTGACAGCGGCGTGCCTGGCCGATGCAGGACACGAGGTGGTCGGCGTCGACCCGGCGGAGTCCAAGGTGGAGGCCATCCTGCGCGCACGCGCGCCCCTGGCTGAACCCGGCCTCGACGACCTGACCGCGCGTGCGGTGGAGTCGGGCCGGCTGACGGCGACGACCGACGTGCGCACCGCGCTGCACAGCGCTGAGGCGGCGCTGATCTGCGTCGGCACGCCGTCCGCGCCTAACGGGTCGCTCGTGACGACCTTCGTCGAGACCGTGCTGTCGCAGATCGCGACGTTCCTCGCCGAGACGTCCGACGGTGTGCACCTCACCGTGGTGGTGCGCAGCACGCTGCTGCCGGGCACCACGGAGCGCCTCGTCGCGGCCGCGCTGTCCGACGTCGATCCGCGGCGCTATTCCGTCGCGTACTGCCCGGAGTTTCTGCGTGAGTCGTCGGCGATCAGCGACTTCAGCAACCCTCCGTTCACGATCATCGGCACCGAGGACGAGACCGCCCGCGACACCGTGAGCGCGCTCTTCGACTCGGCGGACGCGCCGGTCAAGCTGGTCTCGATCGCGACCGCGGAATCGATCAAGTACGCCAGCAACGCCTTCCACGCGGTGAAGATCACGTTCGCCAACGAGATGGCGCGTTTCGCGGACGCGTACGGCGTCGACGCGGAGACGCTTATGGGCGTCTTCGTCGAGGACACCGTGCTGAACATCTCGCCTCGGTACCTGCGGCCGGGGTCGTCGTTCGGTGGATCGTGCCTGCCGAAGGACGTGCGTGCGCTCACATACGCCGCTCGGCGAGCGGATGTCGACGTGCCGATGCTGGGCAGCCTGCTCGCCAGCAACGCTTCGCACACCAGACGGCTGGTGGACCACGTGCTCGCCCTCGGCTGGCATCGCGTGGCGCTGCTGGGTGTGGCGTTCAAGAGTCACACCGACGATCTGCGGGAGAGCCCCTACGTCGACATCGCGGAGACGCTCACCGGCAAAGGCGTCGAGGTGCGGATCTACGACGACGTGGTGAACCCCGCCGAGCTCGTCGGAAGCAACGAGTCGTACATCCGGCTGCGGCTGCCGCACCTCGAGAAGCTGCTGTTCGCCTCCCGCGGCGAGGCCATCGACGGGGTGGACGGGGTCATCGTCGGCTCGGATCGCACGCCGGAGGGCCTGCTGTCCGGACTCCCGGTGATCGATGCCAACACCCCGGCGATGCGATGGCCGCAGCCGGCCGCAAGTTGACCCACGATGAAGGAACCGCACATGACGAAGACACTTGACGACGTACGCTCCGTGCTCATCGAGACGCTCGAGCTGCAGCAGAGCCCCGACGAGCTGACCGCACAGACGCCGTTGTTCGGCGAACTGCCCGAGCTCGACTCGTTCGGGGTGGTGCAGCTCGTCGCCGCCATCGAGGACCGCTTCGGCATCGTCATCGAAGATGACGAGTTCGGTGCCGAGATCTTCGCGACCGTCGGCGCGCTCACCGAGTTCGTCGACGGGAAGGTCGCGGCGGCCTGACGACGAAGATCGTCTGCGGCTCGCAGCGCTGTCGCGCGCCGCAAGCCCCAGACGATCTCGTCAACCGGTTCGGGTCAGTTGTTCTGCGCGATGGGAGCGAGAGTGTCGTCCCAGTAGTTGCCGGTCCAGGACGCGCCGTCCACGAAGCCGATGCCCCAGGTGGAGCGGCGCGTGAAGCGGTTGTCCTTGACCACACCGTCGGGAATCGGGCGGGAGTTCAGCATCCATCCTCCACCGTCGATGAGGTTGTTCTCGATGGTCACACCGTGATTGTTGCCGCCGGTGACGCCCATCTGGAACACGGCGTTGATGTCCGACTGGTGCCCGAGCTTGAAGGTGCTGTGACGCACCGTGAGGTTGCCGCTCGCGGTCGACTGGACTCCGTCGTTGTGGGATCCGGGCGAGACGCCCAGGTCGGTGACGTAGCTGTTCTCGATGAGGACGTCCGAGTTGGCCTTGAAACCGTCGGCGCAGCCATGCACGTGCACGGCGCGTGCGGTGTAGCCGCTGAAGGCGAGGCCGGCCTGGCACGTGGTCGTACCGGCGATCTCGGTGTTCTCGACCGTCAGGCCGAGGCAGCTGTCCGCGTCACGGGTCGCGCCGGAGTAGGTGCAGTTGACGGGGTAGTAGTCGTTCGACCGGATGTACAGATTGCGAAGGGTCACGCCAGGGTGCTGCACGATGACGGAGCCGTTGCCCAGCGAGAGGTTCGCCAGGGTGGCCTTGTCGGACGTGGTCTGGATCGCGCGGATGTCGGAGCGGTAGGTCCAGCCCGGGCCGCTGGTGGCGTCCTCGGGGACCCGGGTCAGCTTCACATCGGATCCCGGACCGGTGTTGGTCTCGTCGGGGTATCCGCACGCGCTGGGCACCTCGATGCAGTTCTTGCCTGCCGACGGGGCGACGGGGTCGGAAGGCGCCGGGGAGGTGGTCGGCGGTGTCGGCTCCGGGGCGGTCGGCGGCGGCGTCGTGGTGGAGCCGTCGTCCTCGTTGGCCGCACCCGCCGCGTACAGCACGTCGACGAAGTAGTTCGATGCCTTGTAGGTCTGCGTGGGGAAGCCGCCCTTCGCGCCGTAGCGGTACACGCCGGCGTTCTTCGGGAAGGTCACCCCGGCGGCGGACCGCGCAGTGGTGAAGTAGTCCTGCGTGACGGCGTAGCCACCGGAAGGCGCCAGGTACGACGCGACGTAGGTCTGCCCGGGCTTCACGTCCACGGGCGTGGCGAAGCTCGCCGACACCCAGCCGGCCGTTGTGGTCGAGGGGAAGGTCGCGGTGGCGAGCTGCTTGCCGTTCTGGTCCCACAGGGAACCGACGTGCGGTCCGGCGTTCGCCGGCGTCGCGTAGAACTTCACACCGGTGATGGTGCCTGCGTCGGCGACGGTGAACTTCACGCCGAGCTCCGCCGACGCGCGGTCGGAGTCAGCGGTGATCGCGGGCTTCTCGGTGGGGGAGAGCACGCCCGTGGGTGCCGCGGTGGTCGCACCGGCCGCAGCGAGGGACGAGCCGCCGATCAGGGCGGCCACGGTCACCGCGACGGCGGCCGTGATTCGCGCAGTCCAGCGCCCGCGGAACTGCGTTCCACGGGATGATCGGCGGGCATGGGAAAGGGTGTTGAGGGGGGTATAGGTCACTCGGGGAAATCCTCTGTAATCGATAAGCGCGGCGGGTTCGGCTGCACATTAGGGACATGCGCGCCCCGCCTCCGCACCAAGGATGGTAGGTGCTGTTCCTGAGAGTCATTCTCGATATGCTCGCAACGGGCGTCCGACGAAGGACGGGCATGATGCCGTGAGGGGAGAGTTCGCGTGACGATACGTGAGGTCTTCCTTGTCGCCCTGCGCCGCTGGTACACCACGACCGCGGCGCTTCTGCTCGCGGGTGTGCTGACCGTGCTTCTGCTGCAGGACAGCGGCATCTACTCCACCCGGACCGTCGTGGAGTTCCGCTGGCCGGGCACGGCACGGATCGAGGCCGACAGCGGGTACACGAACGAGAGCGTGATCTCGTTCGCCGGCATGGTGGCGACCAAGGTGAACGAGGGCCACCAGCCGCCGCGCTACTCGCAGGACGCAGCACCGCTCTACGGTGCGGGCATCCGCGAGGCCGAGGTCGTCGACATGACGTTCTCAGGGAATCAGTGGATCACCGACCATCCGGTGGCCGCGGTCACGGTGAACGTGGTGGGGCGATCGGAAGAGCAGGTGCGCTCCCAGCAGGTCGACCTCACCGAGGCGATTCTGCAGGCCGCCGACGACCTGCAGCAGGCTGCGGACGTGGAATCGACGCAGTTGGTCGTCCACGCCGTGCAGCCGCTGTCGACCCGCATCGAGTACATCGCTCCGACCCGGGTCACTCAGCTGATGGCGTTCGCGGCGATGGGCTGTGCGGCGCTGATGACCGGTGTCGGGGCAGCGCTGCTCTGGGACCGGACCACGCGAGCAGGGCGCGAACGACGCGCCGCTCGCACCGACGGAGGGGCGACCGGATGAGGCCAGTGGATGTGCTGCGGATGCTGCTGCGGCGATGGTACGTCGTCGTCGTCGGGCTGGTGCTCTCGATCGCGGTGTGCGCGACCGCCTGGAACGCGGTCGAACCCGAGTACGAACGACAGGGCACGCAGATCGTGCTGCCGGGGTTGGGGTCTCTGCCCGAAGGGGCCACGAATCCGTACCTGTACCTCAGCGGGCTCTCGCTTCCGACCGACATCGTCGCTCAGGCGGTGACCGGGCAGAGCGTGCTCGCAGACGTCCGCCGCGAGATCCCCGGCGCGGAGGTGGATGTGTTCCGCTCCGGGACATCGGCGCCCATCCTGACGATCACCGTGCGCGCGCGGTCGGATGCCAATGCCGAGAAGCTGCTGGGCATCATGATGGAGCGCACCGTCACCACGCTCTCGTCCATGCAGGAGAGCGAGGACATCTCCTCGGGCAACCGGATGTCGATCATGACGCTCACGGCAGACACGCAGAGCACGAAGGATCAGCGCAAACGACTGCTGGCTGCCGGTGGCACAGGACTCGGCACACTCGTCCTGTCGCTCGCGCTCGCCGCACTCATCGACGGGCTGGTCATCCGGCGCCGACGCTCCGGCCGGCGATCGGGACGCCGCGCGGCCAGGACCGCCCGTGACGGCGCTCCGGCGACTGCCGAGCCGGCGGAGGAATGAGAACGCCGGGGGTCGAGCGGAGCGCACCCCGCTCCGCCGCCGCTCACACGGTGTTCGCCGGCCGGAATCGCGTTCGAGACGCGGTGAGCCTCATCACGGTCTACATCGTGCTGCTGTTCGCCATTCCATCGAACGTGACGATCGTCGGCCTCGGCTCGCTCGGCCGGCCGGCGATGCTCTGGGGCGTGGGCCTGTTCGCATTCTGGACGCTGTCGCGCCTGGGCTGGCGCGGCTCGCCGGGCGGTCAGCGCGTCACGCAGCCCGTGCGCTTCGCCTTCATCGTCTACCTCGTGATCGTCCTGGTCAGCTTCGCGGCGGCGTTGCTGCGCGGGCAGCCTGAGGATCAGGTGAGCCCGGTGATCTCGTCGATCATCACCGTCGCGTCCTGGGCGGGGGTGGTGCTGGTGATCATCGACGGAGTGCGCACGATGAACGAGGTCGGTGCGCTGCTGCGGCGGATCGCAGTGGGTGCCGCCCTGCTGGCCGCACTGGCGCTCGCACAGGTCATCACGCAGGACTACCTGCTGGATTTCTGGCGATCGATTCCCGGATTCTCGGTCGGATTCGGCGGGCTGGCCGAGCGCAACGGCCAGGTGCGCGCGGCGGCGACCGCGACGCATCCTCTCGAATTCGTCACCACGATCAATGCCGCCCTGTCGATCTGCGTGGCTGCGGCGCTGTCGGGCGGGTTCCGCACCCGCCCGTCTCGAGCGGCGATGTGGTGGTGGTGGGCCGCGACCGCATGGATCGCGATCGTCGCTCTTACCGGCCTGTCACGCACCGCCATCATCGGCTTCGCTGTCGCCCTGCTCGCGATGATCCCCGTCGTGCCGCGCCAGCACCGCGTCTGGGTGATCGCCGGGAGCGCCGCGATCTCGGTGGCCCTCGTCGCCGCCGTGCCGGGCCTCGCGGGGTCGACGATCCGGCTGTTCACCGGTGCGAGCGAGGACGGCAGCACTCTCTCCCGCACCGATGCGCTGGCGCGGCTGGCGGAGTTCATGTCGCCCTCGCCGATCATCGGGGTCGGGCCGGGCGTCTTCCTGCCCCGGTATTACATCTTCGACAACGAATGGGCCGTCTCGGCGATCCAGCTCGGCGTTCTCGGGGTTCTGGCGTTCGCCGCGCTGGTCATCGCCGCCGCGTGGAGCGCGGCGCACGCACGCCGGTCGTCCGGCGATCCCGAGGTGCGGATCGCCGGCTTCGCGCTGACGGTGGCGGTGCTCAACATCTCGCTGCAGTTCGCCTTCTTCGACGGGCTGTCCTTTCCCATCGCCGCGGGTCTCTTCTTCGTGCTCGTGGGTCTGTGCGCGGCCATCCGCACGGCCGGCGCGACCGGGGAGACCCTGCCATCTGCGGCGGTATCGCCTGACAGGAACCTCGAACGAAGCGCGCGATCGCGGTTCCCGCCGCGGGCTGCGACTGACGCTGCGAGCGAGTGATCGGGCGCGATCACTCGTCGTCGATGCGGCGGACCACGCGCGCGGGGTTTCCCATCACCACGGTGTTCGGTGCGACGTCCTTCATCACGAGGGAGGCGGATGCGACGATCGCGCCCCGTCCGACGGTGACGCCGGGCAGGATCACCGAGGCCGCGCCGATCCAGGCTCCGTCCTCGATCCGGACCGGAGCCGTCGACAGTGGACCGCCGCCTCTGTGCTCGGGACCGCCCTCCTCGTGCGATCCGGTGATCACGAGTACGTTCATCCCGAACGACACGTTGCGGCCGATGATCACCCGGTCGGATCCGTCGAGGAAGACGCCGCGGTTGATCGAGCTGCCGCGCCCGATCTGGATCCGCCGGCTGCCGATGTAACCGCCCGAGTCGATCAGGCATCGCTCGACACGCAGTCCCGATGCGCGCAGCAGCATCCATCGCGCGTGCTCGGGCACGAACTCCGACGCGACGATGGCGTTCAACCAGATGTTGAAGAGGCGCCGCTTCCCCAGCATCCAGAGCAGACCCGCTCTCTTCCGAAGCTTCCCCACACCGGTGATCCTAATCCCCGGCACGGCATCCGCCGCGAGACCGCACGGAAGTTGCTCCCTCACCCCTGGGCCCTCGTCGAAGCGCATGCTACCTTGACCATCAGGCGCTCACTGCCGAGTCCTCTGCGGTCCCGGCATCCGCGTCACTGGGGAACGGCGAGCAGGTCGCTCGCGGCGTCAGCCGCGGCGCACAGCCTGCGAGCCCGAGCGAAAGGGCGAGGGGCCTTGACGCAGGATGACATGGATGCGCCGACGACGACGGACGCCGTCGCGAGGTTCGTCCGGGAGGATGAGCACGCGGACGTCGCGGTGATCGTCGTCACCTACCGCAACGCGGCCGACATCGACCGGCTGGTCGGATCGCTGCGGACCGAAGCGGTCGGGAACCGCCTGCGCGTCATCATCGCCGACAACGAGTCGCCGGATGACAGTCTGGAGCTGGCGCGTGCGCACCGCGACGTCATCGCCTTCTCGACCGGTGGCAACCTCGGATATGCCGGCGGCATCAACGTCGCCGCACGCGTGGCGGGACAGTGCGATGCGATCCTCGTGCTCAACCCCGACATCGAGGTCGAGCCGGGCGCGATCACGGCGATGCGCGCACGTCTCGCGCAGCCCGGGGTCGGGATCGTGGTGCCGGCGATCCTCGATGCCACCGGCACGGTGAGCGCGTCGCTGCGTCGCGAGCCCAGCGTGCTGCGCGGGCTGGGCGATGCACTCTTCGGTGGCCGGCTCCGCCGCCGGCCGGGAGCGTTCGCTGAGATGATCTTCGCCCCGTCGGCGTACGAGTCCGCGCGCGCGGTGGACTGGGCGACAGGCGCCGCGCTGATGGTCTCACGCGACGCCGCCGCGGCCATCGGGGAATGGGACGAGCGATTCTTCCTCTACTCCGAGGAGACCGACTACTTCCGTCGCGCACGCGAAGCCGGCTTCGAGGTCTGGTTCGAGCCCTCCGCCGTGGTGCGGCACGCCGAGGGCGGGTCCGGCGGCTCGCTCGCCCTGTTCACGCTGCTCGCGGTCAACCGCATCCGGTACTTCGCCAAGTACCACCGCCGCACGCCTACGGCGCTGTTCCAGGCCACGGCGGTGCTGAACGAGATCACTCGCTCGGCGGATGCCCGTCACCGGGCTATCCTGCGAACGGTGCTTCGTCCCCGGTCATGGGACGATCTGCCGGCGGCGACCGTCTCGACGCCGGTACCGGTGCGATCTGCGGACGAACCGGAAGAGGCGGTGCCGTCATGACGCTCACCGTCGTCACAGCAAGCTACGCTCCCGACTTCCCTGCGTTCCGGAGACTGCACGAATCCGTGGTCGCGCACAGCGCCGAAGACGTGCGGCACGTCGTGGTGGTGCCCGACGCGCACGTCGAACTGTTCCACTCGCTCCGCTCCATCCGTGCCGAGGTGCGCCCCTACAGCGACGTGCTGCCGCGACGGATCCTGCAGACCGCCTGGGTTCAGACGCTGCCCGGCGTACCTCGCGGGTTCCGCATCGCCGCCGTGAATCTCGCGCGCCCCTGGCCGCCCATCCGCGGTTGGATCATGCAGCAGGCGGTCAAACTCGCTCTGGTCTCCGAGCTCACCGACGACGTCGCGCTGCTGATCGACTCCGACGTCGTCGTCGTGCGCGAACTGACGGAGTCCGCCTTCCGCGGGCCCGACGGGACGGTGCGACTGTACCGCCGACCGCAGGGGATCACGGAGGCCATGACCCGGCACGTCGCACAGCGCACTCGCGCGCAGCAGCTGCTCGGACTCGATGCCGTCGAGGAGGGCTCCCCGGACTACATCTCGGCCTTCGTCAGCTGGAGCCCGGAGCGGGTGCGCGATTTGCTCGGTCACATCGAGTGGGTGACCGGGCGCCGCTGGTTCGACGCGGTGGCCGGCAGCATGGACCTGTCAGAGTACATCACCT
Source organism: Microbacterium sp. (assembly GCF_032084865.1). Lineage (GTDB taxonomy): Bacteria > Actinomycetota > Actinomycetes > Actinomycetales > Microbacteriaceae > Microbacterium. The sequence continues at coordinate 4,428 of NZ_DAMDLU010000052.1, read as the reverse complement.
ATGGCACATACGTGATGACGATCGCCGATCCCGCGCACCGTCGGTTCGTGCGCGAGACGAGTCTGTGCCACAGCCACTGGGGCCGGACGCCGTTGACGATGCACACCGCGCGCGAGTTCATCACGGCGCTGCGCCCGGATGACCTCGCTGTGCACGTGCAGTCGAACTCGTCGACCGACGAGGACGTGCTGCGCTTCGTCGCCCAGGCGGCGAAGGCGTAGCGAGCGGACGCGACCAGCCTGCCCTGCCCGCTACTCGGCCGTTTCGCGGGTCGTGCGATCCTGCCCCCAGGCGGATGCCGCCGCCGGCATCCGCCTGGCGCGCGCCGACGCGAGAAGCGTCAGTACCACGTAGGGCACCGCCGCCACCGCCAGACGCGGCTGCGGGACGACGACGTCGCGCAGCCACGCCCACCGGTCGGACGGCCGCACACTCGAGCCGGTCTCGCTGCGTGCTGCCGCCGCTCGCATCTCGACGTTGCCGCGCCGCACGCGCACCAGCCTGTTCAGCAGGCTCCTCGTGTCGTGCGGCGCGGCGATGATCACCTCGGCCTCAGAGGTCTCCGCCTTCTCGGCATCCGTGAACTGCGAGTCGATGAACAGGTCGTCCGCGATGAGCGACGGGAAGGAGCCGAAGCGCGCCCGGCCCTCTTCGGAGAGCGCGATCAGACCCCGGCCGAAGAGTCCGGATCGGAACGCGGGATGCCGTTCGCTGACCGCCATGTACGACCGCACCAGCCATGGCCGCCCTGCGGTGTCCATGCGTCTGCGCGGGACCACGGCCAGCGGCGGCGTGGCACCGGAGAAACGGGCGAGGATGGCGCTGATCGCGCCGGGCGGCACGATGATATCGGCGTCCAGGTAGATACGCGGGAACCCGGTCGCGACGGCATCCGCCGCGTTGAGCGCCCCCGCTTTGCCGGGCTCCTCGCGGTCGATCACCCGCACATCGCGTGCGGCGGCGACCCGCGCCGTGTCGTCGGTGCATCCGTTCGCACTCACGATCACCTGATGCGGTTCGATCTCGGGCTGCGCGAGCAGCGCGTCCAGACACGCGCCGATCACGTTCTCCTCGTTGTATGCCGCGATGATCACACTCAGCATCGGACGCCGACCTTCCTCCACGGGGTGGCGTGTGCCACCATTCTCACATGCGCATGCGTGCCGGAACGGGGCGGGGCGCCCGTGCGACGGGACAGTCGCCGTCGGATGCCGTGCCGGCCGGTGACCCTCGTCGCCGCTGGGCGGCTTGGTTCCTGGCCGTCTACGGCGCCATCGTCGTCGCGGTGCTCGTGCTGCCCATCGGCTACTCGCGGATCGTCGGCGTGATCCATCAGTGGATCGGCGACGCACTGGGTGTCACCTCGTTCGGCGCGGGGTGGGTGGAGTTCGCGGCAAACGTCGTCATCTTCGCCCCACTGGGGTTCCTGCTGACGCTGCTGTTCCGGCATCCGTGGCACGGGACGGCTGTGGCCGTCGCGCTGTCGGTCGCCGCCGAACTCGGCCAGTTCGTGATCCCCGCCCGGCAGCCGAGTCTGCGCGACCTGCTGGCCAACGCTCTGGGTGCGGCGCTCGGCGCTCTGCTCGCCGTGATCATCGTGCGACGTCGAGAGCGGCGGGCGCGGGTTCCGGCTGAGGTCGACTGACGGCATCCCTCACTGCTCCTTCACGACGGCCGGCGACCACGCGTGCCGGATCAGCAGGCGCGCGGCGGTGTCACCGTCCGCGTCCAGCGCCCACACATCGGAGTCGCCGGGCTGCTCGTTGGGCATGCCGTACAGCAGCGTCTCGTCGTCGAGCCACGCGATCTGATCGTCGATGCTGCGTGCCTCCACGTCAAGCACGTCGACGGCGCCCGACGCGATGTCGTACACCGCCGGCGTCCAGTGCGCGGTCGGGCCCGCGCCCCTGGTCACCCGCTTGAAGGCGATGCGCGTGCCGTCGGGCGACAGCGACGGGCACTCCACGGTGTCGATCACCGACGTGAGGGTCTGTGCGGCGATGTCGCCCCTGACGAGATACGTTCGCCCGGTGGTGGTCATGGCGACCGTGGCGTAGAACGTGCGGTCGTCGACGAACGTCACTCCCCAGTAGTTGCGATCGCTCGGCGCGCTCGGCCGGCCGTCGAGGACGAGCGACCAGTCCTCCAGATCGCCCAGGCTCGCGGCATCCGCATCCGCATCCGCATCCGTTCGGTGGATCTCGGTTTGAGTGGAGAAGCCGACCGACGCGTACGCGTGCCCGGTCACGAACGCCGTGGTGGCGACCAGGGATCCGTCGGGAGAGAAACGGGTGCGGCTGGGTACGCCGGGCAGCGGCCAGCTCGTGGTCTCCCGCAGGCTCGCGGCCTCGTAGAGCGTGGCGGTGTACGTGGGAGTGATGCCTCGCACGGTGCGCAGGCACGACAGGGCGTCTGCCGATGCCGCGACGCGGTCGCACACGATGTCGAGCACCGCCCTGGCGGCACCGGGGTCGTCCAGGGGCACGCCGGCTACGTGTCCGTAGCCCTGCCCGGAGGCGGTGCTGCGGAACACGATGCGGTCGCCGCGCGGCTGATCCACGGTCGTCTGCACCGATGACGCCGCCGTCTGGCGCTGCTGGTACTGCGCCCACGCGTACAGCGCCGCGACGACCGTGGCCCCCAGCGCGATCAGCGAGACGGCGGCGATGATCAGCCAGCGGCGCCCCGTGCTCATGTGTCCGCCTCGGCCGGTGTCGTGGGGCTCAGCAGCGGGCGCAGCAGCAGCATCACGACCGGGATCGCCACGACCAGCAATCCGGCGATGAGGAACATCGACGCCTCGGCGCCCAACAGGTACCAGAGCACCCCGAACCCCGCGGCGGACACGAACCGGGCCAGCGCGGTGGCCGTCTGCGCGGCGGCGATGCCGGTGCCCAGGGTGTCGGGGGTGGAGAGCTGACCTGCCAGCGCGGCGAGCACGCCGTCGGTCGCGGCGTAGAAGGCGCCCAGGCAGAGCAGGCACAGCACGATGGGAACCGCGCCGGTCATCGGCAAGGCGGCGATCAGGTACGCGGCCAGCAGCACGGCATGACCGTAGACGAACACCCGGGCTCTGCCGATCCGGTCGGCGAGCCTGCCGAGCGGGATGGCCAGGGCGATGAAGGCGACGTTCGTGCCGACGTACAGCAGAGGGAACCACTGCGCCCCGAATCCGGCGCGCGTCTGCAGCACCAGATACACGAATCCGTCGCCGATGGTGAGCAGCCCGAACACGCCCGCGGCGGCCAGCGCGCGGCGCATCGGGCCGGCGATCACCGCTCGCCAGGCGAAGGGGGTGCGCGCCGGGCGAGTGCCGTCGGCGGGATGCGCCCTGCGTCGCACGTCGGGCACGAGCAGGCCCAGAATGGTGACGCCGATCACGGCGAAGCCGAGCGAGGCGACGAAGATCGTGCCGTATCCGTCGGGGATCAGCAGCAGGATGAGGAACGCCAGCAGAGGTCCGAGCGCCGCACCGACGTTG
>NZ_DAMDLU010000052.1:0-937 GCF_032084865.1 Microbacterium sp. | reverse complement strand
CGAGCATCCGGTGCGTGCCGAACGCCGCCCCCAGATTCCCGGGTCGAGACGAGACGGTGATCAGCGCGTCGCGGGGAGCGGTGCGGATGCCCTTGCCGATGCGATCCGCTGAGATCACGGCGATCAGTGCGCCGAACCCCGTCGCGAACAGCAGCCCCACACGCGCCAGCGCCGCCATGCCGTACCCGGCGAACGCCACCCATTTCGGCCGATCCAGGCGGTCGGAGGTGTACCCGCCGGCGATGCGCACGAGTGCGCTGACGCCCTGGTAGAGCCCGTCGATGAAGCCGAACGCGATCGTCGACATGCCCAGGTACCCGGTCACGTACAGCGGCAGCACCGCAGTGATCGACTCCGACGAGACGTCGGTGAGCAGCGACACGACACCCAGGGTGACCACGGTCGAGGAGACCGTCTTCCTGCCCCTGCGCGACGTCGCGCCGTCGGATGCGGAACCGGCGTCCCGCGCGGGCTTGCTGGAGAACGAGATGTACACGTCACTCCGTCCGGAACACGCCGTAGATCGTGTACCGGTTGCCGGTTCCCGAGTCGGCGACGCTGAGCGTGAGCGACTCGTGTGCGCCGGCGGATGTCACGGTGCCGTCGTCGGAGAGCTGATCGGTCATGCCCAGCGACGTCCACAGCCGGCGGTAGTGCGCCCGCAATTCGTCGACGGACGCCGACGAGACGGCGACGAGTGTCAGCTGCATCACCGACCCCTCGGTGCTGAGCGCGCTGGTGACGATGGCGGAACCCGGCAGTGGCCCGGCGATGCTCGCCGGGTAGCCTGCGACCAGCGCGCCGTCACGCGCGCCGGACGGCGGCAGCGGCGCCGGCATCAGCGGGTCGCTGTTCTGAAGCGGGGGCAGACCGTGGCCCGGCGTGGACGCGTCGGGCGGAGCGGCGGCATCCGGATCGGTGGGCGACGGCGGCAGCA